>CALVUQ010000009.1 GCA_944363615.1 uncultured Clostridia bacterium
ACCAATATAACGACCTGGAGCGCGACGGCAGCCTAACGGTTGAATTTAACCGCAGTTTAAGTTAACGAAAAACGGTGCTTTGGTTACAAAGTGCCGTTTTTGTCTTGTTCGGTTTATTTGGTATTAAACTTGTTCGGGCTTATTTTATATAAAAAAAGATACCGAGTATCGGCAAAAAATTTATATATACAAAAATCCCCCGCTTGAATTACCGACGGTCAAAATCCGCCGTCACTAATCTATCGGGAGATTTATAGTTTTATAAATATCGGGAGATTTATAGTTTTACAAATAAATTATACGGCAAAGTACGACTTTCTTATTGTTTCTGTCGTTTTACGGCTTAACGGGTTTTACGTTTACCGTTTTCTGGTGCGTGTAAATTACTTTGCCGGGAGGGGAGCCCGCAGGTTTTTTGACGTATTTTATCAAAGTATAGTCCACCGGCACGTTTTCGGATAAGCTTGCTTTGGAGTAATGTGCCACGTACGCCGCAACGCGGTTTATCGTGTCCTGCGGCACGTTTTCGCCTTGAATCACCCCGTGCGAACCGTGAATTTTCTGAGTATGCAGCCAAAGCCAGCCGCCGTTAGAGGATTTCACGATTTCGTCGTTCTGTATATTGTTTTTTCCTATGACGACCTTTAAGCCGTCTACGGTAAGAGTAATCGGGGAGGAGGGTTTGCGGCGCTTTTTGTCCTTGGATTTTTTGATAAGGCCCGCGCTTTCCATTTCGGCAGCGATTTCGGCGGCGTCGGACTCGTTTTCCACGTTAGACAAAGAAGCAAGCAAAGACTCGTAATAATCCTGCTTTTCCTCGGCTGTGGCAATTTGCTCCTCGGATTTTTCTATGGCCGTTTTTTTCTTGGAGTATGCTTTGAAGTATTTCTGGGCGTTTGCCTGCGGGGACAAACGGGCGTCCAGTTTGATAACCGTTTTTTCGCCCGTGTAGTAATTGTCCGTTTCGGCTTTGTCCATACCCGTCTTAAGTCTGTAAAGGTTTGCGGTAAGCAGTTCTCCCTTAATCCTGTCCTCTTCGTAATCCAGGCTTTTCAAAACTTTTTCGCGGTAAACCGCCAGACTTTTTTCGTTTTTCTTCATCGCGTTTTTGACGACGGAAGTCAGGTTTGCGGTTTTACCGCTTAAAAAACCCGTTTCCGTCCTCGATTTATAAAGGGCGTCGATTGCGGCGCTAATCGACGGAAAAGGCACGAACTGCGCGCCCGTGTGGGTGTAGGGCTTTATAAAGCAATCCTTTATTTTGCCTTCTGAAACCGTCACGCACGGGTTCAGAACTTCGTCCATTGCAGCTGCCGCGCTGAAAAATTTATCTTTACCGTCCGTTACCTGAATGACGGAAGGCTCAAGCGTGCCGAAAGCGTCGTAAACAATTTGCCTTAAGGAAAGGGGCGCGTAACCGTAAACGTGCGCCATAAGGTAGTCGGCCAGTTTTCCGCCCGTAAAACCGTCAAGCAGTTTTTCCATTCCGCACCTGTTGTCCGGCGGGATTTTGTCTTTCTGTACGGGCGGCAGGGAATACGTCAGTCCCGGAAGAACGGCGCGCGCGGAGTAGTCGTCAAAGCCCACGTGTTTAAGCGCGTCGGTGATTTTGCCGTCCTTATCGGTAAGAATAGCGTTGGCGTATTTTCCCAAAAGTTCCACATACAGAACGTAATTTTCTTTATAACCAAGCTCATCGCTTGCGGTTATCTGAAAAGCTATTATTCTTTCCCTTTTCACGGCGGAAACCGCATTTATCGTGCCGCCGCCGATGTGCTTTCTGAGATGCATTAAAAACGAGAATGCGGAAAGCGGGTTTTCGGAAGGCTTGTCGGCGATATAGACGCCCGGGCGGGAGGGGTTTACCGAAACGGCAAGATTAAAAGCGCCGCGTTTTTCCGTTTTCAGCGGGCGGACAAGCAAAAAAACGTCGTCCTTTGAGGGCATGCCGACGCGCTCTATTTTTCCGCCCGAAAGCATATTATTCAGCTCTTTTGCCAAAGCATTGTAAGTCAAAGCGTCAAAAGGCATAAAATTCTCCGATTTTCGCAGTTTTTTCACAGTTAATTATACCTATATTTGAATTACCTTGTCAATAAAAATTGACAAACCCTTTTTTATTTGATATTATATTTAGGTATCAATTTTGGAGGATTAAAATGAACTACACTATCGAAGAATCCAAGGGCGAAGTAAAAATCAATTTCGCGCTTACAGCCGAGGAATGGGACGCAAGCCTTAACAAGGCATATCTTAAAAACAAGTCCAAATTCAATATACCGGGATTTCGCAAGGGCCACGCCACCAGAAAGATGATCGAGAAGATGTACGGCGAGGGGGTATTCTTCGACGACGCATTCAACGACGCGTTTTATGAAGCTTACTCTAAAGCTTTGTCCGAGCACGAGGAAATTTTCCCCGTGGACGAGCCCAAAGTGGACATCGACGGCATCAACGCCGACGGAATTGCTTTTCATGCGGTGGTAACGGTGAAGCCCGAAGTCACTTTAGGCGCATACAAGGGTATTAAAGTCGACAAAGTTGAGTATAATGTTACGGCGGACGACGTTCAGAAGGAGATCGACAGGGCGCTCAAGCAGGCATCCAGAAAAGTCGAGGTAGAAGGCCGCGCCGTCAAAAACGGCGATATCGTCAATCTCGATTACAGCGGCAGCGTCGACGGCGTAAAATTCGACGGCGGCACCGCTTCGGGACAGGAACTCGTGATAGGTTCCGGCACCTTTATTCCCGGCTTTGAAGAGCAGATGATCGGCATGAACAAGGGCGAAACCAAGGACCTTAAAGTGCCTTTCCCCAAGGATTATCACGCCAAGGAGCTTGCAGGCAAGGATTCGGTATTTACCGTCACCGTCAACAAGATTCTCACCGAAGAGATGCCCGAGCTTAACGACGAGTTTGCAAAAGACGTAAGCAAATTCGATACTCTTGCCGAATACAAGGCGGATATCGAAAAGCGTCTTAAGGAGGCCAACGACCGCAGGGCCGAGGCCGAAAACGAAAACGCGCTTATCGAGGCGGTTACCAAAGACGCCGTCGTCGATATTCCGCAGTGCATGATCGACAGCCAGATCGATTATCTCGTCCGCGATATGGAGTACAGACTTATGTACATGTATCAGGGCATGAAGCTTGAGGATTATCTCAAGTATACCGGCAGCAATATGGAGGAGCTGAGAAAGAGCAAAGCGGAAGAAGCCAAGCGCGACGTAAAAATCCGTCTTGTTCTCGAGGCGATAATCAAGGCCGAAAATCTGGACGTTACGGATGAGGAGCTTAACGCGGAAATCGCCAAAGTGGCGGAAGCGGCAGGTAAAAACGCGGAAGAATACCGTAAGGGCATGGACGAGCGCCAGCTTTCCTACATGAAAAACGATATTCTCATGAAGAAACTCATTGCTTTCTTAAAGGAAAACAACACGTTTGAACTTAAAAAAGCGGAGAAAAAGCCCGCGGCGAAAAAGTCGGCTAAGTCCGCCGAAACCGCAGCCAAAGAGGAAAAGCCCGCGGCAAAGAAAACCGCGGCAAAGAAAACCACCGAAGACAAAGAATAACTTTTTTTACTCAACACAGGGAGGTTTTTAAATGATTAAAAACAATCTCGTCCCCATGGTTATCGAGCAGACCAACAGGGGTGAAAGATCTTACGACATTTATTCGCGCTTGCTTGAAGACCGCATAGTGTTTCTTACGGGCGAAGTAAACGACATCAGCGCGGACATCGTAATAGCTCAGCTTATATATCTTGAAGGCAAGGATCCCGACAAGGACATCAGTCTTTATATCAACAGCCCGGGCGGAAGCGTTACGGCGGGAATGGGTATTTACGACACCATGAACTACATCAAATGCGACGTAAGTACCATCTGCGTCGGAATGGCGGCGTCCATGGGCGCGTTTTTGCTGTCGTCCGGCGCCAAAGGCAAGCGTTATACGCTGCCCAACAGCGAGATTATGATCCATCAGCCGCTTGGCGGCGCGCAAGGTCAGGCCAGCGACATAGCCATTCAGGCGGAGCATATTCTGAAAATAAAGCAACGCATGAACAGAATCCTTGCAGACAACACGTCCCAGCCCTTGGAAAAAATCGAAAAAGACGTGGATCGCGACTTCTACATGAGTGCGGAAGAGGCGCTTGCATACGGGCTTGTGGACAAAATTTTCGATAAAAGACAATAGGGAGCGACAAATTCATTGATAACAAAAAGTTTAGAACCCAGATGTTCGTTCTGCGATAAGCCCCAATCTCAGGTAAAACAACTCGTCACGGGGCCCAACGGCGTCAATATCTGCGACGAATGTATCGAGCTTTGCGCGCACATGATTGCCAAAGAAGAGGAAGCCGCTCAACCCGAATCGGTCAAACTTCCCACTCCCGCGGAAATCATGCAGCGGCTTAACGATTACATTATCGGCCAGGACGAAGCTAAAAGGGTGCTTTGCGTTGCGGTTTACAACCATTATAAACGCATCGAATACAATAAGCGTGCGGCGGCGAAAGGCGTCAGACAGGACGACATAGAGCTTAAAAAGAGTAATATACTGATGCTGGGGCCCACTGGTTGCGGCAAAACTCTGCTTGCGCAAACGCTGTCCAAAATTCTGAATGTGCCCTTTGCAGTCGCGGACGCAACCACGCTTACAGAAGCCGGCTACGTCGGAGAAGACGTAGAAAACGTTCTTTTAAAGCTCATACAGAATGCCGATTACGATATCGCCAAAGCGGAAAAAGGCATAATTTACATCGACGAAATCGATAAAATCGCCAGGAAATCGGAAAACGTAAGCATTACGCGCGACGTTTCGGGCGAAGGCGTGCAGCAGGCGCTTCTGAAAATCGTCGAAAGCACAGTCGCGTCCGTTCCTCCTCAGGGCGGAAGAAAGCATCCCCAACAGGAATGTTTGCAGATAGATACAACGAATATACTGTTCATTTTCGGCGGGGCGTTCGTAGGACTGGACAAAATCATCGAAAAGCGTCTCAACTCGTCTTCACTCGGTTTCGGCGGGGAACTTAAGGCGAAAAAAGAGGATACCGACGAGGCGCTTAAAAATCTTCAGCCGCAGGATCTTATAAAATTCGGACTTATACCCGAATTCATTGGCAGGGTTCCAGTCACCGTCAGTCTTTCGGCGCTTGACGAAAACGCGCTGGTAAGAATTCTGACCGAGCCTAAGGACGCGCTTGTAAAGCAGTATGTAAAGCTGCTTGAAATGGACGGAGTGGAACTTTCCTTCGAGGACGAAGCGGTGCACGCCATTGCGCACAGAGCAATCGAGCTTAATACGGGCGCCCGCGGACTAAGGTCCATAATGGAAGACTGCATGCTGGATACCATGTACGAGACGCCCGAAAACAAGAATATCAAAAAAATAGTAGTTACTAAAGACGCAATTCTGAAAAAAGCCAAGCCGCTTGTCATAAGGGCGGAAAACGGCAAAACTGCGTAAAGGAACTGTGAGAGGTTGTTATCCGTTATAGAAGCGGAGGGCAACCTCTCGGTGTATTTGACGGTTTTTATGCGTATCATCAGTTTCGGAAGCATAAATAAGATAAATTTTCAAAAGGTTGTATTTTTAAACTTTTTGTGTTATACTGTTTTTCCGAAAGGAAAATTTCATTAACCTGTATTTGATCGCCGCCATGGTGCTGCGGTTAAATCAAAGGGAGGCATAAATATATGGATGAACTTAATCTTGATAATATTTTAGACGGAGAAAAGGCGGTAATGCCTAAAATCTCCGCATATAAAATGGTTGCACTGAGAGGAGTGGTGGTATTTCCTACCCAGACTCTTCATTTCGACGTTGGCAGGGACAAATCCATGCTTGCATTGGAGCGGGCAAAGGCCGACAACGAAAACATTTTCCTCGTGGCGCAGAAGGAAGCCGCCGTGTCTAACCCTTCGGAAAACGATATCTACAGGGTGGGCGTAGTTGCGCGGATTCAGCAAATAATAAAACTGCCCAACGATACCGCAAGAGTAATGGTTACGGGGCTGGAACGTATGGTTATAGACAATTACGTTTCTACTTTCCCGTGTTTCGAAGTTGCTTTGTCGCCGTTTCCGACCGTTGCGTCGGACGAGGAAGAGGTTAAGGCGGTAAAACGCGCGATCAGCGATCAGCTGGACAGCTTTCTTAAGCTTGACCACAAGATTCCCAAGGAAAATCTTCCGCTTCTCAAGACCGACGACACCGAAAAATTCATTGCCGCGGCGTCTGCGTTCGTATTCGATAAGGACGTGGACCGTCAGGATTTGCTGGAAACGAACAACGTTTACGACCAGCTTGAAAAAATTTATACCCGGCTTGTGGCTCTTTGCGAAATTCTGGCGGCGGAAAAACGAATTGCGCTTAAGGTGCGCGAAAGCGTGGATAAAAATCAGAAGGAATATTATCTTCGCGAGCAGATAAAAGCCATTCATTCGGAGCTTGGCGACGACGAGGAGGAGATAGAGCAGTTCCGCAAAAAGGCGGCTGAGAAAAATCTTCCCGATTACGCCAGGGAAAAGCTGGAAAAGGAGCTGGGAAGAATGGACAAAATGTCGCCTACTTCCCCCGAAGCGGGCGTCATACGCACTTATGTCGAATGGATGCTCGATCTGCCGTGGAACGAGTCTACAACCGATCCCATTGACCTTGCCAAAGCCGAGGAGATTCTGAACGAAGATCACTACGGCCTTAATAAGGTTAAGGAGCGCATAATAGAATATCTTGCCGTACACAGCCTCAGCGGGAATCTGAAAGGCGCGATTCTGTGCTTTGTGGGTCCTCCCGGAGTGGGCAAGACCAGTATAGTTTCCTCAATTGCGCGCGCGGCGGGCAGAAAGCTGGTGCAGATGTCGCTGGGCGGCGTGCGTGACGAGGCGGAAATTCGCGGTCACAGGCGTACCTATATCGGCGCCATGCCGGGAAGAATTTTAAGCGGTATGAAAACGGCGGGGGTAAACAATCCCGTGTTTTTGCTGGACGAAATAGACAAGATGTCCAGCGACTTCCGCGGCGATCCCGCAAGCGCGATGCTGGAAGTGCTGGACCCCAACCAGAATTCGCAGTTTAAAGACCACTATCTGGAAATCCCGTACGATTTGTCCAAAACCATGTTCGTCTGCACGGCCAACACGCTGGAAACCATTCCCGCGCCCCTTCTCGACAGGATGGAGGTAATCGAGCTTAGCGGTTACACCTACGCGGAGAAACTTCAGATAGCTAAACGTTATCTTTTCCCCAAGCAGCTTGAGGCAAACGGCATGAGAAAAGGCAGCATAACCGTACCCGACTCGGTGATGAACGAAATAATTTCGGGCTACACTCGCGAAAGCGGGGTCAGAAATCTGGAGCGCGAAATTGCCACGGTTATAAGAAAAATTGCCGTAAAAGTAGTTAATAGCGGCAAAAAGGACGCAGTGTTCAAGGTAAAGGCATCCGATCTTGCAACCTATCTCGGGCCCGCAAAATACAAGGATAATCTTAAAAACGAGGACGACGCAGTGGGTCTTGTTACGGGCCTTGCGTGGACCAGTGTGGGCGGCGTTACACTTAACATAGAGGTGGCGCTTATTCCTGACGGCAAAGGAGAAATTACGCTTACCGGCAACATGGGCGACGTAATGAAGGAATCGGCGCGCACCGCATTGTCGCTTGTTCGCAGCCGTAGCAAAAGGTACAACATCGATAAGGAAATGTTTACCTCTTACGATATTCACATTCACATCCCCGAAGGGGCGACGCCCAAAGACGGCCCCAGCGCGGGCATAACGCTTGCAACCGCCATTCTTTCGGCGCTGACGGGCAAAAAAGTCAGCCGCGACATTGCCATGACGGGCGAAATAACGCTGCTTGGTAACGTGCTTGCCATAGGCGGATTAAAGGAAAAATCTCTTGCGGCGTTCCGCAGCGGAGTGAAAACTCTGATAATTCCCAAAGAAAACGAAAAAGACCTTACCGAAATACCCGACGAGGTCAAGAAAAACGTTCAGATATTGCTTGTTTCAAAAATCGACGAGGTTTTCGACGCGGCAATAATAAAATAACCGAGGATAAACTAAATGCTTATTAAAAACGCGCGATTCGTCACGGGATTTGCTTCCGGACAAAAATATTCGGAATACGCCGCAGATTGTCCCATACCGGAAATCTGCGTTGTCGGCAGATCCAATGTCGGTAAATCCACGTTTATAAACATGCTTGCGGGGCAAAACAAGCTTGCAAGGACTTCTTCGACGCCGGGAAGGACAAGACTTATCAACATTTTCGACTTTAACAACGGCGCGTTCAGACTTGCGGATTTACCTGGTTACGGCTTTGCGCTTGCATCCAAATCGGAAAGAGAAGATTGGGGCGGGCTTATAGAGGATTACCTTCAGTATTCGCCCAATCTAAAGCATACGCTTTTGCTTGTGGACAGCCGTCATCTTCCCACGCGTCAGGACGTGGAGATGACCGAATATCTTTATTATTACCGCATGCCGTTTACGGTAGTAGCCACCAAATGCGACAAACTGAAAAAATCCGCGCTTTCACGCAATATTTCCGATATTGCCGCCGCGCTTAAGATAGGCCGCGACAACGTTATTGCGTCAGACGTGTCGGGCCTTGGGCGCGATAAAATCTGCGAAAAAATCGAAAGCGTTTTGTAAAGCAAACCGCATATCATTAAAAGATAACAAGTAACAACACAATACTTCCCGAAATAGAATGTTAAAGTAAACGTCTGTTTAAGGGAGGTATTTTTTTTATGACCAACACAAAAGCGGCGGGCAGAATTTACGGTAACCCTCTTTGCGGGCTGTGCGAAAGAGTGTGTATAGAGGTTAAAAAAATTTTCGACGGCTGTATTACAAGGATAGGAAACATTCCTTACACGATTCAGCTGAGTAATTTCACGCCCGGCACGGTGCAGCCTTATACATATGTGACTTCACGCAACAGCGGCGCTTCCGTCGTAAGCGATCTTGTCGTGATTCCCGTCCGGGAAAGGCGCTCGCGGCTGCGTTTTACCGTAACCACGCCCATCACCGTTTATTATACCGATTCACTGGGCGCAAGCGGCTCGGCAACGGGTAATCTCGTGATAAACAGGGATATAGTGCTTTCCGTTCCCGAAGCGTCCGTTTTGCCGTATTTTGTCGAGGCGGCTACAAGCGTTACGGGCAACGTCGGCGCGTTCAATTCGGACGGAACAAGCGTGACTGTTACTCCGTGCATAGTGCAGATAGTGCGCGTGGCGGCAAACGTGGAGATTCTGGTACCTTCATACGGTTATTGCGAATATCCCGAGGTAGAGGAGTTTGCCGAAAAAGATTGCGAAGGAGTCTTCGGTTTGCCTGTTTTTCCGCCGTCGTTTACTTAACGAAGGCTTTTCGGGGTTTAAACCTGTTCATATTTTCAAGTATTGTAAAACAAACGTTTGCAAAAATGCCTTACGTTTGATATAATACAGAAATGAAAGTTTACGCAATAAGCGATTTGCATCTCAGCATATTCAATCCCAAGCCCATGGATATTTTCGGCGAGGTATGGAACAATTATCTCGAGGAAATTTCCGCGTTCTGGGAGGAAAACATTTCCGACGACGACATTGTGCTTATCGCGGGCGATATAAGCTGGGCAATGACGCTGGACGCGGTTAAACCTGACTTGAATTACATTTCAAAGCTGAAAGGGAAAAAAGTGCTGCTTCGCGGCAATCACGATTATTGGTGGCATTCCATAAGCGCGCTTCGCGCCGTCCTGCCGTACGGAATTTACGCCGTTCAAAACGATTGCATGCGTTTCGGCGACGTGCTTGTGTGCGGCTCGCGCGGGTGGACAACCCCCGAAAACGGAATCTTTACCGATCAGGACAAAAAGATTTACGACCGCGAGATTATAAGGCTGAGGCTGTCGCTGGAGGATATGGCAAAAAAGCGGATGGAAAACGATAAAACCGTAGTAATGATGCATTTCCCGCCGTTCAATTCCCGTTTCGAGGATTCGCCTTTTACCGATTTGTGTAAGGAATTCCAAGTCGACGCGGTAGTTTACGGCCACCTGCACGGCAAAAATTCCAGAGTCAAACGCGCATTTTTAAAAGACGGTATAAATTACTTATTGACATCCTGCGATATGATCGGAAACAAACCCGTAAAGGTTTTTTGAAAATATTTAAAAAGAAGGCGATATTTATGTACAGACAAAAATTATGTTTGGGATTGAGTTCCACGTTCGGTCTTGACACCTTTGAACAACTTGAAGCGTTTAAAGCGGTAGGATTCGACGCATTTTTTTCGGGATTCGAAAATCGTGAAAATGTGCTTGCGCTTGCGGACGCCGCGGCGCAAAAAGGCTTGATTTATCAGTCCGTGCACGCGCCGTTCCATAAGACAAGAGTGTTATGGCGTGACGGCGAAGAGGGAGAAGCAGCCGTTAAAGAGCTTACCGACTGCGTAAACGCGGTTGCCGACGCCGGCGTTAAAATTGTGGTCAGCCACGTTTTTATCGGTTTTGACCAACCCGATAAACCTAATGAAATCGGGCTTGAACGTCTTTCGCGCGTTGTGGAAAAAGCAGAACAAAAGGGCGTGAAAATAGCTTTCGAAAACACGGAGGGGGAAGAGTTTCTTTCCGCGGTAATGGAAAGGTTCAAACATAGCGCAAACGTCGGGTTCTGTTGGGATTCGGGGCATGAGCAATGCTACAATTACGGTAAGGACATGATTGCATTATACGGCGACAGACTGTTGTGTACGCATATAAACGATAACCTGGGAATAAGCGATTTCGGCGGGCGTATCTTCTGGACGGACGACCTGCATCTTTTACCTTTTGACGGCATCATCGACTGGAAAGAGGCAGCTGCTAGGCTTAACCGCGCGGGTTACGACGATATCCTGACTTTTGAGCTTAACCGCACAAGCAAACCCGACAGACACGACAACGACAAATACGTAAATATGTCGCCGATTATGTATCTTACCGAAGTTTATGCCCGCGCTTGCCGTTTTGCCGCGTTGAAATCAGCTTTAAAATAAGTTATGTTTTAATTACAAAATATTATCCGCATCGACGGTTTTGCCGATGCGGTTTTTTCTTTTTAAACATCCTAGTGGTCAAGAAATTCATTTAAGTGGTTTTTGAAAGCAAAAAAAATAAAAAAAGTGTTTAAAAGTGGTCAAAAGTGGTTGCAATTTCAAAATTACTATGATATACTTTAGGTAAATCAAAAAGGGAGGTGCCTAAAACGTGGATATGCTAACCGGCGAATATCATCATCAGATAGACGAAAAAGGCAGGATTCGCATACCAGCAAAGCTGAAAGAGGCGTTAGGCGTTTCCCCGATGATTACAAGGGGCTCAAACGGATGTTTATTCGTCTTTTCCAAGGAGCAGGCGAAAAAAATGTTCGAGGGCAGCTTTGACGGCGACGATTTTGCCGACACGCCCCGCACCAGAGCCTTAAGACTTATTTCTTCCAGCGCGGTTTTTGCCGAGGAGGATAAGCAGGGAAGGATTCTTCTTCCGCAAAGTCTTATAAAAAAAGCGGGGATTGTCAAGAATATCGTTACCATCGGCGCTTACGACCGCGTGGAAATCTGGAGTGAGGAGCGTTGGGCGGCATACGTCGAGGACGACAATATGGACTTCGACGAGTGTCTTAAAAGCCTTAAGAAAGAATCATGAGCGAGTATCACGTTCCCGTTTTGTTCAACGAGTGTATGGCCGCGCTTGACGTAAAAAAAGGCGGCGTTTACCTCGACGGAACTTTGGGCGGCGGCGGACACTCTGAGGGAATACTTTTAAGAGGGGGCACGCTTATCGCGCTTGACCGCGACCAGGAAGCGATAGAGGAATCCGAAAAAAGATTTCGCGAAAAGTCGCTTGGCGGTTACACTTTGGTGAAAAGCAATTTTCACGACGCGGCAAAAGTACTTGACGATCTTAACATCGGCTGTATCGACGGCGCGCTACTGGACCTGGGAATTTCTTCCCATCAGATAGATCAGCCGCAGCGAGGTTTTTCCTATCGGTTTGACGGCAGACTGGATATGCGGATGGACAGGGATTCCGCGAAAACCGCCTACGACGTCGTAAACGGCTACAGCGAGGAAAAGCTTACGGAAATACTTTTCAAATACGGCGAAGAAAAGTTTGCGAAAAAGATTGCCGCTTGCATCGTACGCGAAAGGAAAGTCAAGCCCATAAGCACCACGCTTGAGTTAAGCGAGCTGATAAAGAAAAGCACCCCTCAGTTTTATCACCGGCAAGGTCATCCCGCAAAAAAAACTTTTCAGGCATTGCGCATTGAAGTCAACGGGGAACTTGAAGGTCTTGACAAAGCAATTGAGGACATCGCGGCAAGATTGAAAAGCAAGGCGAGATTCGCTATAATCACTTTTCATTCGTTGGAAGACAGGATAGTAAAACAAACGTTCAGGCTGCTTTGCACGGACTGCATATGCGACAAAAGTTTACCCGTCTGCGTATGTAATCACAAAGCGACGGCAAAACTCATAGGAAAATATAAGCCTACGGAAGAAGAAATCGCCTTGAATTCCAGGGCGGCAAGCGCTACTTTAAGAGTGATTGAAAAGTTATAAAAAATCTTGTTCAGAAATCAGTATTTGTAATAAAGGAAACGGGAGGGTCATAAAATGATAACGACCAGAAGAGAAGTTAATATCGACAACGGCAGTACCGCACTTAAAAGCCGTACCGTTAAACGCATTGCGCCCGAAGAAAAGTATGTTTCCATTTCACCCGAAGTGGAAGTAAAGCCCTTCAGGGAGACGGCTTCTCAGACAGGCGTTTCGACTGTTTCCGGCGCCGAAAAAGCGCAGGAGATGAGAATTACTCCCAAGATGGATCTCGGCGACCTCATGCCCGTCATCAAAAGCGAAGACGCCGCGGAGGAAAACGAGCAGAAGGAAGCACAAAAGCTTTCAAGCAAAGCAAAGATAATGCTGTGCGTATATCTTGCCACGGCATTGATTCTTGCGCTTATAGTTCTTGCCACGGGGCTTGCCATAACCGGCACGTCCAAAGAGGTTGCGGCGCTTGAAAACGAGGTGAAAACTCAAAGCGCGATGCTTGCCGAATCGGAAGCTATGCTTTCTCATTTAAGCGACGACCTTACCATTACCGGCGCGGCTACCGAACTGGGCATGGTTAAAACGGACGAAGCCGCAAAGATAGAGCTTTTGAAAATTTCCGATAAGACGAGCTACGAGGAAAGGACAAACGCCTTTGACAGGTTTTGCGATTTCCTTTCCGGGATTATCGGAGGTTAAAAATTAAATTTGAAAACTAACGGTTTGGTTACGACACGAAAGAGGTTATTGATTGCTGTGATATCAATAACCTTTTTATTTTGCGCTCTTTTGGGCAGACTGTGCTATTTACAATTGTTTGCGTCGGATATGCTTTCCGCCCGCGCGGCCGAGCAGTGGTATCGGGATCTTCCGCTTAAAGCAAAACGCGGCACGATTTACGATTGCAACGGAAACATTATCGTGGACAGCAAGGACGTGTTTACGGTTTACGTGCGCCCGCGCGCAGTGACGGACCGCGCCGCCGTGGCAAAAGCGCTTTCTTCGGCGCTTAATCTTGACGAAACCAAACTCGTGGAAAAACTATCCAGGTCTTCCGTCAGCGAAATAACCGTCAAAAAAGGCGTGGATTTCGAAACGGGCAGTTATTTGCGCGATCTCGGATTGGACGGAGTCTATTTCTCGGTGGATTCCGCGCGGAATTATCCTTACGGCAAATATCTGACGCAGGTGCTGGGTTACACCAACGCGGACAACGAAGGTCAGAACGGTCTTGAGGGATATTACGATAAGTTTCTTAAAGGCGTGGACGGCTTTTCGCTTACCGCTACGGACAACAGCGGAGTGGAACTTGAAAACAACACGACGAAATACATACCTGCCGTCGCCGGTGCGGATCTTAATTCGGGCATTGACGTAGAAATTCAAAGCTTTGCAGAAGCCGCCGTAGACGCCGCAAAACTCGAGTGGAACGCTTTAAGCGCAAGCATGATTGTGCTTAACGTAAAAACGGGTGAAATTTCCGCAATGGCGAAAACGCCTTCTTATGACCTTGCGGACATTCCTCGCAACGACGTCAACATGCTTAACGCTTACAGCAAAAACACCATGATTGTGGATGTGTACGAGCCCGGTTCGACTTTTAAGATTTTTACCACCGCGGCGGCTATAGAATCGGGTTCGGTGAACGACGAAAGTACCTTTTTCTGCCCGGGTTACCGTATGGTGGATGGGCAAAGGATAAAGTGCTGGAGGACGATAGGACACGGTTCGCAACATCTTGCAGAGGGTGTCAAAAACAGCTGTAACTGCGTGTTTATGGACCTTGCGCTTCGAATGGGCACCGAAAAGTTTTACGACTACCTCGAAAAATTCGGCTTCGGTTCAAAAACGGGCGTGGACTTTTTTTCCGAAAGTTCGGGGCTACTGATGAACGAAAAAAGCGTAAAAACCGTGGACCTTGCGCGCATAGGGTTCGGCCAGGCGGTTGCGGTCACGCCTTTACAGCTTATAAGCGGCGTTGCTGCCGTCGTTAACGGCGGGATTTACCACACGCCTCATTTCGTTAACAATATTACCGACGGCATGGGTAACGTGCTGTATACTTTTTCCGATGAAAACCGAAGGGTGTTAAGCGAAGGCACCAGCGAAAAAATGCGCGCTTTGCTTGAGGCGGTGGTATCGGAAGGAAGCGGCAAAAAAGCCGCGGTAGAAGGCTATCGCATAGGCGGCAAGACGGGAACGGCGCAAAAATATGAAAACGGCGCGATTGCACAAGGCAAATACGTTTCCTCTTTCGTCGGGTTTGCCCCCGCTGCGGATCCGCAATATGCAATACTCATGATCGTCGACGAGCCTTCTTCCTACGCGTACTACGGCAGTATAGTTGCCGCTCCGTATGTAGGGCAGGTGTTTAAAAAGATATTCGATTATAAGGGTATTGCCCCCACCGAAGAGATCAAAGAAAAAGAATACGTGGAAATGCCTTTCCTTGACGGCAAGGGATTAAACGAAAGCGTAAACGCGCTTGAAGCGTTGGGTCTCAACTACGAAATCGCGGGAGAGGGCGAAAAAGTAATTTCAACGCTTCCGCTTGTGGGCGAAAAAGTGGAGAAGGGCGACATTGTTTTATTGAGAACCGAATAATTTGCCGTCAAACCGTCATAACTGCAAAGAAAGCGTAAATATAATAAATCAGTACAATATTTTACGGCGGTGAAAAATGAAGCTTTTCAAGCTTATTGACGATTGCGGCAATTTCGGCGATACGGAAATAACAAACATAGCATTCGATACTTCGCGCGTGGAAAAAGGAAGTCTGTTTTTTTGCCTTAAGGGCGTAAAAAACGACGGACACGATTATATAAAAGAAGCCTGCGACAAGGGTGCCGCCGCAGTGATTTCCGAGCGCCTTATTAAAGCTGACGTTCCGCTGATAATCTGTCCCGACACCAGGCACGCGCTGAGCGTCGCATCAAAGCGATTTTACAAGAACGCCGCCGACAGGTTGAAGATTTATGCCGTGACGGGCACAAACGGGAAAACCACGACGACTTATATGCTTAAAGCCGTGCTTGAAAGCGCGGGCTTCAGAGTGGGGCTTATAGGCACTAACGCCGTAGAATTCGGCGGCAACGTTTATCCCGCCACGCTTACGACACCCGATCCTACCGAACTTCACGAAATATTTGCCCGTATGGAGCAATCGGGCGTTACCCATGTTGTCATGGAAGCGTCCGCACACGCGCTTGCGTTAAAAAAGCTTGACGGCATACGTTTTGCGTCGGTGGGATTTACAAATCTTTCACGCGATCACCTTGATTTTTTCGGCGATATGGAAAGTTACAAGCGAGCAAAGCTTTTGCTGTTTGAAAAAGACCGCAGCGATTTCGCCTGCGCTGATGCAGACGACCCTTGCGCGCGGGATATAGCTTCTTTGAACGGAAACGTGCTTTTGTACGGATTGGGCCTAGGTGCCGCCGTCCGGGCTGAAAACCTGATTCTTACGGAAAAAGGCAACGCTTTCACCGTTAATCGCGACGGCGAGAAGGAAGAAACGGAAATCTGTCTTCCCGGCAAATACAACGTTTACAACGCGCTTTGCGCCGTTTCAATGGCTATAGGGACGGGTATCGGTTTAAAGGACGCCTGTCGGGGGCTGAAGGAATTCAAGGGCGCGGAAGGACGGTTTGAGACCGTCCACTTTTCGAGCGGCACGGTCGTCATAGATTTTGCGCATACAGACGACGGTCTGAAAAATCTTCTTTCCGCGGTTAAAGAGTTCGCTAAGGGTAAAGTAATAACCGTATTCGGATGCGGGGGAAACCGCGACAGGACCAAACGTCCCGTCATGGGTAAGATTGCGGCGCAGAATTCCGACACGGTTATAGTTACTTCCGACAATCCGCGTTACGAACGTCCCGAGGACATAATCGCAGACGTCGAAAACGGAATAAAAACCCTAAAGAGTGTCCATTATTTTTTGGAGCCCGATCGCAAAAAAGCCGTTGAAAAAGCGCTTTCGATGATGAAAGAAGGCGACGTTACGATAATCGCGGGAAAAGGCGCGGAAAAATACCAGGAAATAAAGGGCGTTAAATATCCTTACAACGACCGCGAATACGTCCTTAAGCTGATCGGGGGAGAAAAGAATTAAAATGTTACGACTTTTACTTACGCTTATTTGTTCGTTCGTCGTGTGCGTCGCGCTTATGCCCCTTGTAATAATGCTGGCCAGAAAGCTGAAAGTTCGCCAGACGGTATTAAGCTACGTGGACAACCACGCGGCAAAATCTGGTACGCCTACCATGGGCGGGCTGGGTTTCGTCATTGCGGCGGTTGTATGCTCTTTTGCCTTTTACGTAAAAGGCTCCGCGCTTGCCGCAATGGTAGGGCTTCTTACGCTGGGGTTCGGGCTTATCGGTTTTATAGACGACTTCATAAAGGTTTTTTACAAACAGAACAAAGGCCTTTCACCCGTTCAAAAAACCGTATTTCAGGTTGTAGTTGCGATAATAGTGTCGTTTTTCGTCTATTACAGCCCATATGTGGGGGACAAGCTTTATATCCCCTTCACGATGAAAGAAATTTCTTTGGGAGTTTTTGCCGTGCCGTTTTACGCGTTCGTGTTCGTTGCGTTCACCAACGCCGTCAATCTTACCGACGGACTGGACGGGCTGGCCGGTAAGACTTCGGTTGCGTATACGGTGTTTTTTGCGGCGGTTATTTCCGTGATAATTTACGGATTCGGCGTTGCGGGAGAAGTCAGGGAAGAATATTACAATCTTCTGGTGTTTTGCATGGCTCTTATAGGGGCGCTGTGCGGATTTTTACTGTTCAATTCTTATCCCGCGTCGATTTTTATGGGGGATACGGGCGCGCTTGCCTTGGGCGGAGCGCTTGCCGGGCTGGCGGTAATGAGCAAACTTTCGCTTCTGGCGCCGATAATAGGCATAATGTACGTCGTAAGCTGTGTGTCGGACATCATACAAGTGTTGCATTTCAAACGCACCCGCCGCAGAGTTTTTTTGATGGCGCCCTTTCACCATCATCTGGAGCGCAAAGGAATGCACGAAAACAAGATAGTTTCGCTTTACACGCTCATCACTTTTTTCGTCGGCGCGGTAACGCTTGCGATAATTCTCGCGCTTAACTGAACAAGCTTTTCTGCCGCGGTTATTTTTGCCCGTAAGTCGGCATACAAATAATTGTAACGAAGCACGGAGGCAAAAAACAATGCGCGGGTTAAACTGTAAAAAGGTTCTGATAATAGGCAAGGGTATAAGCGGCTCGGGCGCCGCGCGCGCTTTGAGAAAAACGGGAATTAACTGCGTTTTATGCGACGAAGAAGACTTTGACAAAGTCTTTTCCCCCGATTTCGATCTGATTGTGGTAAGCCCTTCCGTGCCCCGAACGCATCGGGTTTTTCCTTTGGCTGACGCCTCGGGTGCGGAAGTCATATCTGAAATAGAACTCGGGTACCGTCTGTGCGACAAGCCGATAATAGCGGTTACGGGTACAAACGGCAAAACGACGGTTGCGAAACTTATCGGAAATATTTTTTCGCGCAGTAAAAAAACGTGCGTAACCGGCAACGTGGGACATTCGTTTGCGGCGGACGCTACGGAAAACAACGATGTATTCGTTACGGAAGTATCCAGTTTTCAACTGGAAAACGTACATTTTTTCGCGCCTGACATTGCTGTCGTCACCAACATAACGCCCGACCACCTTGACCGTCACAACAGTTTTGAGGAATACGCCCGGACAAAACTTAAAATCGCTGAGAACATGAACAGGGAAGATTGCCTGGTGCTGTCCGCTACCGATATTACGACAGAAATTCTTGTGGGATTTTCGCCGAACTGCAACGTGGTCTATACCTGTGTGGGCGGAAGAGTGAACGGAGCGTATACTTTGGGCGACAAATTTTATTGGTTCGACGAGTGTATATGTCCGCGGAATCAGATGGCAATGCGCGGGGTACATAACGAAGCAAACGCTCTTTCGGCAATCGCCGCCGCAAAAATCGCCGGTATCGGAAACGAGGATATTATCGCGGCTTTGGGCGAGTTCCGACCCGACGATCATCGCGTACAATACGTGGACAGCATTATGGGCACCGCGTTTTACGACGACAGTAAGGGAACAAACACCGCCGCCTGCATAAAAGCCATGCTGTCGATGCCGTCGTCTTTCTGCCTTATCGCGGGCGGAAGCGATAAAGGTTACGAGTTTGACGAAATTTTCCAAAGCGCACCCCCGAATTTAAAAAAAGTATGCGCTTTGGGTGAGACCGCAGATAAAATATTACGTGCGGCAAAACGCAACAACTTTAAAAATACGGTCAAATGTCTTACGCTTACCGAGGCGGTCATAGAGGCGTATCATTCAGACGTAGACGCGGTGCTTTTGTCACCCGCTGCGGCAAGTTTCGACATGTTTGAAAATTATGCCGCAAGAGGCAACGCTTTCGTCGCGATTGTAAAGGAATTGAAGAAAAGTGAAACGCGCAGATGACAAACAACATTACTTGCGGTTTGACCCCGTGCTTGCAGTCTCCGTAACGGGACTTGTCCTGTTCGGGATAATCATGGTATATTCCGCAAGCAGCTATAACGCAGAGGTTAATTACGGCAACGAATATTATTACATGTATAAACAGATTATCGGCGCGATTCTGGGGTTTTCCGCGATGTTCGTATTGTCGGTAATCGACTACCATATTCTGATAAAATTCCGTTACGTTATACTCGGGATATCTTACGTCTTGCTTATACTGGTGTTTATTCCGGGCGTGGGCGTGGAAAATTACGGCGCGAAACGCTGGATAAACCTGCCGTTTTTTACCATTCAGGCAAGCGAAATCGCGAAATTCGGTTTTATAGTGTTTGCCGCCGCATACATGGCAAAAAACCATAAAAAAATGAACACGTTTCTCGGCATACTGCCCGTCCTTGCGGTGGGCGCGTCGATGTGCGTGCTCATTATCTTAGAACCCAACATGTCCATAACCATGTGCGTGATAATGCTCATGTTCGCCATGCTGTTCGTGGGGGGTGCGCGCATAAAACATTTTGTGCTTATGGCGGTACCCGTATTGTTGCTTGTGCCCGTGCTTATTGTGCTGGAGCCGTACCGTCTTGACAGGCTGATGGCTTTTCTCAACCCCTGGGAATCTCCGCTTGAGGAGGGGTACCAGCTTATACAGTCGTTTTACGCTCTCGGAAGCGGCAGACTGTTCGGCGTGGGATTATTTAACTCCAGGCAAAAATATCTGTTTCTGCCGTTTTCGGAAAGCGATTTTATTTTCAGCGTAATAGGGGAGGAGCTGGGATTTTTCGGGTGCGTCGCCGTAATAGCCGTTTACGTTGTCATAATATGGCGTGCCGTGCGCATCGCAAAAAACAGCAACGACCGTTTCGGCTGCTATTTGTCTACTGGAATAGCCGCGCTTATCGCAGTGCAAACCTGTATAAACATCGCGGTTGTAAGCGGCTCCATTCCTCCGACGGGATTGCCGTTACCCTTTGTTAGCGCCGGAAGCAGTTCCCTCATTGTTTTTTGCGCTTCCGTCGGCGTCCTTCTTAGCGTGGAAAGATTTAGCCATAAAAGCGTTAAATGCCTTATTGGTAAATAACGCGGCGCCCACGCCCACGGCGATAGCGGCGTCGATGACCGCAAACAGGTTATACACAAGGCTGTAAGGCCATGCGCCCCAGCCCGCCCATGCGTATTCGGCAAAGAAGATCGCGCCGGAGAGAACGTGGCTTATGTACCTTACGACCACGTAAGCCGCAGCGCCGATGAAAAATCCGTTGTGCGACGCCATCGTGCTTTTGTTCTCCTTAAGAAGAGTGTTGTACTTTTGGGCGTTGAAGGGGATGACGGATACGAATATAAGCGAGAGATAGGGAATAAAGTAATCCAGAATCACCTGAAACGGGTGCAAAAGGTAAGGATTCTGCATGAATTGCAGTAAAGTGAAAGCGACGCATACCAAAGCGCCTTTTTTGATTCCGCAGTAGTGGCAGTAAAGCATTACGGGCAACACGGACGCAGGAGTTATCGTACCACCCTGAGGCATCGTGTAGCCGAAAAACGACAGCGCGAAAGAAGCGGCAATGCACACCGCGCCGAATGTAAGATCGCGAGTGGAAGAACGTTCTTCGCCTTTTTTGACGGTGAAGTGCGCCACGACCATAATCACTACTACGGCCACCACGACGATGGCGATTGACAGCAGGATTAACCAGTTTTCCTTAAACCATTCCATAAAACTATCCTTTAATACCACTAAAAAAGCCTACCGACATTACGCGCGGTAGGCTTTTTTTATCTGATTGCATCAAAAAATTTACAAACAGCTTCCCTACGCGAGTACTAACTCACAGGTTCAAAGGGACAGTCCTTTCGGAAACATCTCAGCGGCCTTCAGCCGCGCCCCTAGCGGTATCGAGTAATATTATAGTAAACGATAAAGTTTCTGTCAAGCGTATCGGGATTTATTGTTGCAATTTAATTTACGGTAGTGTATAATAAAAAACATGAAGTACGTAAAGGCAACACTTCGCTATCTTTTTGCGCATTTTCCCAAGTTAATGGCGATTGCAGCGGTACCCGCCGCCGTCGTCGCTTTTTTCATGCAGCCGCAAGGATTCGGACTGGTGCTTACCGTAAAGCAGCTTGAGGCGGTTGAAAGCTTTTCCGACGTGTTCTTTCTGGTTTTCAGCCGAAATCTGATACTCAGATGGCCTTATATGATTTTTGTCGCGCTTTTGTTGATTATGCTTTGCATAAGTTATACTATGGGAGTGGTTGAAAAGCATTTCCGCGTGGGCAAATTTTCTTTAAGGCAGCCTTTTTCCAACATAAACAACTGCTTTGCCTCGGTTTTCAAAGTTTTTTCTCTGCTTGTCGTAATTTATATCGTCTATAAGTTTCTTCTTGTGTGCGTGCTTACGCTGTTTACTTACGTCCTTGGCAATTTTTACGTTGCGGACGTGGTTATCGCAGTGGTAATGGCAGTAATAAGTCTTGCGGGATTTCTGTTTCTGCTTATACTTCTTCGTCCCATTATATACGCCGCGGCTACAATGCTTGTTTACGGCTATTATTTCAAAGACGCATTGGGCGTGGCGATCAAAATAGCCGAAAAGGACCGACTGGAACTTAACATAGCGTTAATTTTCCCGTTTGCGGTTTATTTCACGGTAAGCTTGTTGCTGATAATTTTAAGCGCCCATTGGATTGTGCTGGTCGTTGTGCATACGCTACTTATCGCGGTATTGCTTCAGTACGTTACCGTTTGCGTGCTTATCGCGATGTTTGAGCTTTCAGGCATAGAGCGCCGTGACGTCAGAAAATACTATTAGGAGGGGACGGGCGTGTCGTTCAAAAACGCATTCAAGTTGTTGATTTCAAAATTCAGTTACGTCTGGGTGATCTTGCTTTATATTGCCGTCATGTTCGTAATTCTTCTCAGCCTCGGACTTACTTTTTTACTGCCCGTCATACGCTCGTTTGCGGCGGCGGGAATAGGCGACATGTTCAATAAAGTTATTCTGTCGCTTTTAAACGGAGCCTCTTTAACGGAAGCGACCGCTCAGCTGAACGAAATTCTATCGGAAATCAGAAACATTTTTGCCACCGACGCCAGGACTTTCGTGAATTCCGCGCTGTTTATAGTGCTGGTGGTGACAATTGCATACAGGTTCATCATGGGACTATACGAACTGCCTCTGGTAAGCGTGATTCAAGGCGTCATGAGCGACAACGCAAAATACGGTTACATGGCAAAATACGTAGCGTTTTTCGGTAAGTCCGTGCGTTTTTCTCTTGTAAAAATGCTTTTTATGACCGTTTACGATTGCGTCATGTATCTGATTGCCTTCGGCCTTGCGCGATTGTGCGCCTCGTTTGCGGTGCTTTTTACGCCTTTTGTGTTCATGCTGTCGCTCATCGTCCTGCTTGCCTTCAGGTATTCGCTGATCGCGGGCTGGTCGCCTGCGATAGTGGTGGACGGTAAAAAAATCTTTCCCGCGCTCTGGGCGTCGGTAAAAAGCGCGTTTTCGGCTTTCGGATCGCTGTTTTCGCTGTTTATGATTGTATGGGTTATTATAATCGTATTTAACTTTATCATCGGCGTCTTTACGTTTTGCGCTGGACTTCTGGTGACCGTTCCCGTTTCCGTGTTTTTCATAAATCTTCTGAACATGACCTTTTATTACAACCGCAACGGTAAAAGCTATTACGTCGAGGGAAGCGTTTTCGTGCCCGATTCGGCAAAGAAGAAATAAGCCGCGGTTTAACTTTTGTCTGCCGACCTGCTTTAAGGTTTTTTCAGTATGTTTATAAAAGCCGTGTCAGCTTCATGTCGGAAAACGCGGGCAGAGAAAAAATTTTGCCGCAAAAATCAAAAGTTAAACCTGAGTCCGAATAATTTACACTTTATCCGAAAAGATGTTATAAAAGTTTTTTGCCCTAAGACGGTATTTATAATCAGACCTAAAAAAACTCAAATATTTTTAACGCAAAAAACCGCCGTAACGGATTTATGTCCGTAGCGGCGGTCTTTGGTTTAAATCACTTACATATTTAATAATTAAAGGCGGTTCATGCTATCGTGCGTACTTTTACGACGCTTTCCATGGCCTTGATTTTGTCAAGCGCGGCGTCGGACAGTTTTTCGTCAAGGTCAAGAATAAGATAAGCGTATTCGCCTTTTGCCTGCGACATCAGATTGGCAATGTTGATGCCTTCTTCGCCGATGACGGCGGTTATCGCGCTTAACACGTTTTTGACGTTTTTATGGAAAACCGTGATACGGCTTTTGCCCTGACGCGGCATTTTGCACGCGGGCATATTGACGGAATTGGTTATGTTGCCGTTCTCGATAAAATCGACCATCTGGCGGGCAACCATTACGGCGCAGTTGTCCTCCGCTTCTGGCGTGCTGGCGCCGAGGTGCGGTATCGCGATAAGGTTTTTTACACCCAGCATTTCGTCGGTGGGGAAGTCCGTCACATATCTCGACAGCTTGCCGCTTTCAAGCGCTTCAATCACCGCGGCTGCGTCTGCCAGTTCTCCGCGGGCAAAATTGAGTATCGCGCCGCCGTCTTTCATTAAGGCTATCGTGTCCTTGTTGACCAGCGAGCGGGTAGAGTCGTTAAGGGGAACGTGCAGCGTTATGAAGTCGCTGTTTTTGAAAATTTCGTTGATGTCCGTTTCCTTGACTACATGGTGGTCAAGGTTCCAGGCCGCGTCTATCGAGATGAACGGGTCGTAGCCTAAAACGTTCATACCCAGTTTTATGGCGGCGTTTGCGACCATTGCGCCTATCGCGCCAAGTCCCACTACGCCCAGAGTCTTACCCTTTATTTCGCAGCCCACGAAAGCGCTTTTGCCTTTTTCCACGGCTTTGGTAACTTCAGCACCTTTGCCCTTAAGGGAAGCCGCCCATTCGATGCCTTCGATTATTTTCCTGCCTGCAAGCAGCAAACCGCAAATGACAAGCTCTTTGACGGCGTTGGCGTTAGCGCCGGGGGTGTTAAATACGACGATTCCCTTTTCGGAGCACTTGTCCAACGGTATGTTGTTGACGCCCGCGCCTGCGCGACCTACGCACAGGACGGAAGAGGGGATATCGTAATCATGCATGTTGAAAGATCTTAAAACTATCGCGTCGGGATTTGCCGCCTCTTTAACTAAAGTATAGTTACCGCTGAATTCCTTGTCTGCGACTTTGCTTATTTCGTTCAGTTTAAGAATATTGTACATTTTCAGGCTCCTTTAATGGGTTAACGGTTGTTTTTTTCGAATTCCGCCATGAATTCGATCAGTTTTTTAACGCCTTCAACGGGCATTGCGTTGTAGATGCTTGCGCGCATGCCGCCCACCAGTCTGTGGCCTTTAATGGAAACAAGTCCGTTTTTGGCAGCTTCGGAAACGAAAGCCGCGTCGGTTTCGGGCGAAGGCGTGGTAAACGGAACGTTCATGATAGAGCGGAATTCGGGCACCACGGGATTGTTGTAGAAGGAGGAGTTATCGATAAAGTCGTAAAGCATTTTGGCTTTTTCCTCGTTGATTTTCTGCATTGCCTTGACGCCGCCGATGCTTTTGAGATATTTGAAAACTTCCGTGGCGACATAGGTGGAAAATGCGGGCGGAGTATTGTAAAGGCTCTTGTTTTCGACCTGAGTGCTCCATTTCATCATGGTGGGGCAAAGGGGATTTTCCTTACCCAGCATATCTTTTCTTACGATGACGATCGTAACGCCCGCGGGTGCGATGTTTTTCTGTGCGCCGGCGTAGATGACGGCAAACTTTTTAACGTCGATTTCCTGGCTTAAAATGCAGGAGGAAAGGTCGCCCACGACGGGAACTCCGCCGGTATCGGGAACGTCTTTATATCTCGTGCCGAAAATGGTGTTGTTGTAGCAGATATGTACGTAATCGGCGTCTTTTCTGAACATATCGGGAGTAGTGGCGGGGATATAAGTGAAGTTTTTGTCCTTGGAAGAAGCTACTTCAATCATATCGCCGTATTTTTTGGCCTCTTTGTAGGCCTTGCCCGAAAAGTTACCCGTAACGATATAATCGCCTTTGGTGCAGGAGGAGTTATGAGCAAGGTTAAGCGGAACCGCTTCAAACTGCAATGAAGCGCCGCCCTGAACGAAGATAATGGCATAATCTTCGGGTACGGACATAAGCTCTCTCAAAAGGCTTTCCGCTTCATCGTTGATTTTCTCGTATGGCTTGGAACGGTGACTCATTTCCATTACGGACATTCCCGTTCCTTCATAATCGACAAGGTTTTTCTGTACCTTTTCAAGCACTTCAAGCGGTAACATGGACGGACCGGCTGAAAAATTGTAAACTCTCATATATATCTCCTTATCAAAAATTATTTAACGAAATGAAGTATAATAAACATTATAAAACTTCAGGTTTAAAAATGCAAGTAAATTATCCCGAATATAATAAATTTTCGAAAAAATTCCGTATTTTGGCGAAAAAGGGAGAACGCTGAGCCGACTTGACGCGGCGCAATCCGACTAACGGCAAAAAAAAGCGATCTGTTATTGACTTTATCGTAAAAATCGCTTATAATAAGATATATGGCGGTATTTTACGCGCGTTCTATAAAAATTAAAACGTTCTGGTTTGGTTTGATCGGGCAACGGATAAGGTAGGATTATGTTATACGCATTGTTTACAATAGGGAATTATACCGTTACTACGGTGGATCTTATCGTCGCGGCGGTTTGCGTCGTCGGGTTAATTTCTTTCCTGATTTTTATAATACACGATATGAAGAAGAATCCCGGCGGGATCAAAACGTCGGATAAGAAAAAAGACGGCGGCGAAGGCAAAACCGCTTCCGTCGGTTCTGCCGACCTTCTTTCCACGAAAAACGGGGAAGAGAAAGGCAAAAGCAAAAAGCAATCCAAAAAAGCGGCTAAAGACGAAAAGGCCGGTAAAAAACAGTCCGTCGCTTCTTCCGGGGCGGATCCCGTCGTCGCGCTTCTGGGCTTCGACCCTTATTCGCAGCCGGAGGAAGAAAATTGCGAAATCACCGAGGAGTTTCACGATTCCGATCATGAAACCGAGGACATGCGCCTTTTAAGGGAAAAAATGAAGACGGCCGCCTCCATCGAAAGCAAAATCGCCACGCTCAGATCGAGAAGCGAAAAAGTCAAGTACGAGCTGGATAAAGCCTCGCGTTATTTACGTGACAACCGCGTCGTGATTGCTTCCGCCGAAACGGTGGAGCAGAAGCTGCGGGCGGAACTTGTCGCCCTTACCGCCGATAAAAAAACGGCTAAGCGTAACAAGGAAACCGTTGCGCGCGTCGGAGGGGAACTGGAAAACAGCGTACGCACCGCCGAGGAACTGAAAAAGAGCGTGGAGGCAAGAAGCAACGACGAAAAACTGCTTAAGGAGGCTTACAGCTATCTCATGGCGGAGGTTGCGCGGTCGGAGCGGGATTTGTCTTTTGTCAATTCGGACATAGACAGACTTAACGAAACCGTGGGGGCGGAACTTAAGCGCATAGAAAACGATAACCGCGCTCGTGCGCTTATGACCAAGTATGCTGAGCTTAAACCCCTTCTGGTTGACGCCAACGCAAGTTATCGCGCTATTACGAAAACCGACGCGCAGCTTAACGAAGTGCACGCCGAAAAACACGATCTTCGTCTTAAGCTCGACGGGCTTATGAACGATTTGAAAACCGCTTACGGCGTGGAGGAAACGCGCTTGCTTTCCCAGAAAGTCAGCGAGCTTAACAAGAAAATGATTGTACTCGACGCGCGTGAGGAGGAGCTTATCGCCTTAAAAGAAAACAAGATAGCCGAATACAAATCGGCAAAACGCAAGGCGAACGAATTTCTCGACCGCGAAAAATATTCTCTCGAGGACATCATTGTAGCCGAAGACAAGGTTATCGGGGAACTGGAGTACGATCAGCTTAAATCCGAATACGAGGCAAAGAAAAACGAAACGGCGGCGCGTTATGCCGAGGCGCAGAAGAAATACGATTCGGTTATTTCGCGCAAGGTCAAATACAAAAAGAATCAGGAAAACGAAAAACGGGCATACGAAGAGGAAATTCAGTCCGCGCTTAAGGAACTTAAGGCCGCAAGACAAGAAAGCGAAAAGGCCGCCGCGGATTTCGACAGGATTCTGCCTTCGCTTTCGCCCATGTCGCTTGTTTCCAGCGGAAGCGGCGTCATTTCGCGCGAGCGTACTTCTCAACGCGCGTCCGTAGGGGCTCAAAGGGATTTGTTTGCCGCGGACAGAGTGCGTAAAGAAGTCAATCGTCAGCGTGAAATTCCCGACGTAAATACACAGACGGGCGCGGATTATCCCGAGTCGGAATATAAAGATACGGCGCAGGAATACAAAAACGCGGAAACCGCCTATCGTCCGCGCCGTTCGGAAAATTTGCCCGCCACTCCCACATCGGTACAGCTTCGCCGTCTTATGGACCGTCTTAACGAGCTGGAGAAAATTGCGCTGCGGGAAAAGGAACAGCGCGCGCTTATGAGAAGGGAGCCCGATTACGTTGTTCCCGCTGCAAATAAAATAGAGCGTCGAAGAGCTCAGGTAGTGGCGATGCGCAAAAATTTAAAATACATCGACAGTCCTCGCGCCGCAAGCGAATTCAGGCACAGACTTTACAGACTTTCTATTTCTCTCGACGAAGACGAGATGAGCGACAACGTACTTTCGGAGCTTATTCGCAGGACTATGGCGGACGCGGCGTATCTCGGGGAAAAAGCTATGGAAAAACTGGGCCGCAATCCTTACGAGGATCGTTAAGGCAAGTCCCATGACGCAGGAAAGCGAAAAAAAATCATTGACCTCCAATAAAATCATAAGGAGAACGACGAAACATGGCAAACAATTACGACAGACGTTCCGACGAAACTTTCGGGCTTGACGACATATACGACGATGAAATGTATGACGACGACAAGCTTGATAGGGTTCTCGACGAAATCGCGGAAATAAAGAAAACCATACAGGGCCTGCCGGAGGAGGAAATCGACGACGGCGGTTACGACGAGGTGACTAAACTGCGCGACGAGGTCAGGTTTTCAAAGACCACTCAAAAACTGCAGGACGACATAAGAAGGCTGAACAATCGCATCAACGACCTTGCCGAAGACCGCCTGGGCGAAGACGTCAGGACGGGCGAAATGCTGGAAAGCAACCTGGACAGACTTTCCGCCCTTTGCGAGGAGCTTTTGCGCAGAGTCAAGGACAGCGACCGGAAGTTCGGCGACGAGCTTGCAAATCTTAAAAGACAGCTTGTAAAGCTTGCGCCCTCGGGGGATTTATCCGCCGCGCTTAAAGGCATAAAAAACGACATTAAAAACAACGAGGAATTCATTTTAAACATAAATTCCGCCGTGGAGGGGCTGTCTGCCCGCAGCGACGAAGAGTGCGGCGACGCTTCCGCCGTGTCGGAGCTTATAAGACAGCTTTACGACGTTAAAAATCTTATAGGCAATCCGTCGCCCGCAAGCGGAAAACGCAACGACGAGATTCTGAATCTTTACGACGAGCTTAATAAAGTCAAATACGACGTCAGCCTTAAAAGTCTGGGAATAGCGGAAAAATTTGCTTCCGTGGACGCTTTGGCGAAAAAGATTTACGAAACCAACGAAAACGATATCGAACCTGTCGTCAATCAGCTTAACAAGATAATCGAAAAACTTTTGAATAAACCTCTTGACCGCGCGTCGGCATATTCCATCATGGAATTTTCCGACAACAGCGACGTGGTAAACATACCCGCTTCGCGCAGGGAGGAGGTAAGGGCTTACCTTGACCGTGTCGCCGCGCTCGTAAGGGACGGCAACGTGGAAAACACCGACGACCTTCCCGACGTAATCGCCAAGAAAAACGCCATTCAGAACAACCGCAACGAATTCGAATGCGAAAGCGTCTATTCTTCGATTCTCAACATCAATATTTCCCTGTTAAGCGAAAAGGATTTTTCCAAACAAAAGGCGCTGAGGGCGGACCTTAAAAAGCAAATCAGGAAACTCACTTCGCTTGAAGTGCGCGACCTTGTGGATTACCCGCTTGTGTCCGTTGTAAAACCCTATCGCGCGGCAAAACGCACTTTCGGGGAAGGATTGTTCGATAAACTTAACGAGCTTAAAAATTTCCTTCTCGACGCTAACTTATCGGGCGCGGGAGTAGCGGTTGCGCCTTCTTCCAACAGCGGACTGGTAAGCGAAATCAACAATCTTAAAAACGAAATTTACAGTTTAAGCAACATCGACAACGTTTCCCAGGCGATACTGGACCTAAAGGGCGATTGTCTTACCATCCTGAACAAACTGGACGAGAAAAAGGAACGCGACGAAGAGGGCGGAATAATCGACGGGGCTCCCACTCTCAACGAGATTGTGGAGCAGCTTGACAGATTGTTTGACGACGTCAAAAACCTTCTTGCAGACACCGAGAACAATATACTCGGCTCGGTTGAAGTGATAGGGGAGGCTGTTGCCCGTTTCACCGAAGGGGCTAAAGCCGACCGCGTAAAAATCCTGGAGGACGTCGCTTTTATCCGCAAAGCGCTGGAGGGCGGCGCCGTTGCCGCAGTTGCCGCCGTTGCAAAGGAATCCGCGGCGGAAGAAACCTCTCCTTCGGAAAACACCGGTGAGGTTGCGGAAAATACGGAAAATGCCGATTCAGCGGCGGATACATCTTCCGAAAACGTCAGTGAAACGGCTGCTGAGGAAGTAAAAACCGACGATTCTACAGCGTCTGAAAGCGGAAAAGACGACTTTAGTACTCGTCTTGAGACTATTGAGGAAAATCAACGGCAAATTTTGGAAGCGTTGCGCGCATTTAATCCCGCACCTGTCGCTGCAGTAAATGCGTCTGTGGACATGTCGGCATTAAACGACAGACTTTCCGCTTTGGAAACCAAGGTTTTGGGCGAAATCAAACTTTTGCGCGATCAGCTGTTTGCGGTAAGCATGGCGTCCGTATCGGACGGGGAAAGCAACTCTTACGAAAGCTACAACAATATTATTCTCAACGAAATTTACGCTTTGCAGGACGAGTTTGACGCCATAAAGGAAGCGGGCGAAACCAATTTAAGCAAAGACCGCGACAAAATAGCGGAGGAGCTTGCTTTGCTTAAGGAGCAGCTTGCCACCGCGTTAAGCCGCGGCGCCGACAACGACAGTATAATAAAGGAACTTAACAAAATTAAAGAGGAGTTTAAGGCTCGTCCGACGAAAGCCGCTTCGCAGAAGCCGGAAGCTCTGCAATCCAAGCCGTTCGTCGTGGCGTCCTCAAAGAAAAAGAAAGTTACGCCCATGATAAACAAGGACCTTTCCATAAACGAAATACTTTCCAAAATCAGCGAAACGGAAATCGTCCTGAAAGAAGATTAAAAATATAAAATACCATACAATAGCAAAAAAACGCTGCGCGAAAAACAGAATATGCGCGGCGTTTTTTTTGCGTTTTTTTAACAGCCGAGGCGAAAAATCCATAATATGAAGTATACGCAAAAGAAGGAATTTTCGTCTATGGTACTGTTTTTTACCGTAATTGCCGTCAGCATCGACGCATACCTTGCAAGTCTTGCCTACAACCTTAAAAAACCGCTTAATTTTTTTGAAGTACTTTACGCCGCGTCTTTCACTTTCTTCGTCTGTCTCATCGCGCTTACCCTGAACGACGCGTTCATAGAACACTTGTCAGTAGTCAAAGAAGTCAGCGCTTTGATTTTTATATTCATAGGGATAAAAAACTATATCGGTATCTTTCAGAAAAAGCCTCTTATGGACGAATCGCAGCCTAAGGAGCTGTGGCTTCTGGGGCTTGCGGTAAGCGCGGACGCGGGGCTTGCATGCCTATCCATACAGGTGAACGCGGCGTTTTTGCCGCTGTACGCCGCCGTTATGTTTGCGGCTCATTTTTTCTTTCTGCTTTTGGGCGCCGTCACGGTAAGGCTTATCAGCATAATCAACAAGCTTTCGGTATTATCGGGAGTCTTTTTGATTGCATTCGGAGTTTTTAAATTATTTATGTAGCGGCGGCGGTCTTAAAAACATAGACTGTTAATATACTGATAGTATCCTTAAAGGGGTTTGCGCGTGTTTGTGTGCAAAAAATAAAAATACATATTTCCGCTTTAGGACGACTTAGCAGTGTAAAATCGAATGGTTTACGAAAGGGCGGAAGAGGTAAAACAAACTCCGCTAAAATACATACAGAGGCTTGAAATTTATGGAATATTTGCGTGTTATCGGAGGAAACAAGCTTGACGGACGGCTTAAAATAGCTTCCGCCAAAAATGCGGTATTGCCGATTATAGCCGGCGCGTTGTTGTCGGAAGAAGACATCGTTATTAAAAATTGTCCCGCTCTTTCCGACATAACCGCAATGATGAAGATCATACGTTCTACGGGAGGAAGAGCGGAATACGAGGGCAACCATATCTTAATTAACTGCAAGGATTCAAATCCCGCGCTGATAGAGTCCGATCTTACGGGTAAAATAAGGTCGTCTATTTTTATTATGGGTCCCATTCTTGCGCGTTTCAAGCATGCCGCTTTAAGTTATCCGGGCGGCTGTGAAATAGGTTTGCGCCCGATTGACCTGCATATATACGGTCTTAAAAAATTAAACGTCAAAATCCGCGAGGAAAACGGTCATATCATCTGTGACGGCTCCGACATGAAAAGCGCGGAAATAGACCTTGATTTTCCCAGTGTGGGAGCGACGGAAAACATCATGATGGCCGCCGTGTTCCTGAGCGGTAAAACGACAATAAGAAATGCCGCGCGCGAGCCCGAAATCGTGGACCTTGCGAATTTCTTAAACGCTTTGGGCGGTAAAATTTACGGCGCAGGTACGGATACTCTTGTGGTCGAAGGCGTGAAAAAGCTGAGCGGAGGAGAATACACGCCCGTTCCAGACAGAATAGCGGGGTGCACTTTTCTGACGGCGTGCGCTTTGACGGGCGGCGATGTCTTTCTCGAAAATCTGAGGTCGGATACTATAAACGCCGTCACGGAAAAACTGGTGCGCACGGGATGTGAATTATCGCGCGGATACGATTATGTCAGGATACGCTCATCGGGTAAAATCAAGGCCATACATAAAATCGAGACTCAGCCGTACCCCGGATTTCCCACCGATATGCAGGCGCCCATGACGGCAATGCTTACTCGTGCAAACGGGTGTTCGGTAATGGTGGAAAACCTTTTCGAAAACCGTTATAAATACACCGTCCAACTTAACAAAATGGGTGCTAAAATCACGGTAAAGGACCGTATAGCGGTCATAAAGGGCGTCAAAAAACTGCACGGCACCGTAGTCAAATCCGAAGATTTGCGCGGCGGCGCGGCGCTTGTAATAGCCGCTCTTGCGGCGGAAGGCGAAAGTATCGTAACGGGCGTTAATCATATAGATCGCGGGTATTATAAAATAGAAGAGGATTTCCGCCGTCTGGGCGCGGACATAAAACGCGAAAACTCGTCTCAATAAGATTGCGTTCACTTTTTCCCTCTGAAATTTTAATCATTGTAACGAATCCCGATTTTAATTTCCGAAAGCCGATATAATAAGCTTTCGGGATTTTTTATGAATTTCTGTTTCTTTGCCTGAAATCAAGCGCCGGATATTATAATTGTTTTTCGTGATGACGATAATTTATCTGCCCCTTTGTTTTTAGAAACGGCTAAAGGTCTGTTTAAGGCGTTAAAGCCGCTTTTCGTAATTTGTCCGTTATTCGGTTGCTTTCCTCGATTTTTTTTGATATAATTAGCTTATACGTTTATTTTGCACATTAAATATTATTAGTTTATATATTTTTCCGCAAAAGGACGCTATAAACCGGATTATATAGGTAGAAAAAAACCGTATGAGGAACAAAAAACTTATAGTTTTATTTTCCATACTTGCGTTCGTTACCCTGCTTGTGGTGTTAAGCAGCGTGATTTTTTCGGTGCAGACGGTATATGCTTCCTGTTACAACGACGACGATGAACAGCTTGACGCAATAGTCGCGTCTCATGAAGTCAACGGCATAGACCGCGGGAAAAGCATGTTCATGCTAAGCGAAAAGAAGGTTATCGAAAAAGTCGAAAGCAGCCGCAGCGACGTGCGCGTCGTGAATATAGAGCGTAAATTTCCCAACCAGGTATATATAAATTACGTCAAGATTTTCGAGTATATCGCTTTTGAGACGGAAGACTGCGTACTTTACACATCGAACGAATGTAAGATACTTTCCAAAGGGGACAAGCAGACCGAATACAACGATCACATAAAACTGATCTGCAATGCGGCGCCCGCGTCGGAAACCGAAGGCGATACTCTTTTCGCCGAAGACAGTTCTCAGTACAAAACAGTATGCGGGATTCTGGACGCGATGGAAAGAATGGATCTTCACAGCGTGGTGATCGACATGTTTGAATTCATCGACGTAAACAATACGGACGTTAACGGTCTTACTTATATCAAAACTCGCACCGGCGCGTATTTCGAGCTTCAAGGCGGGACAAACAATCTTCTGGAAAAGCTGCGGCTTGCCGCTTCCGTTTATTTAAGCAACGATACGCAGTACATGAACAGCGGCACGATTATAGTTAATTCTTCGGGTAAAACAGCATATTATTCGCCCGAAAACCGTTACGAAAATCAATAAATTTAAAACGGACAAGCGCTTGACAAACACTGCGCGCAAAGATATAATTTAGTTAGTTGAATTTTTCGACAAAATACGGCAACTGTGCCAAAACGGTTTTGCGAAAACTTACAAGGAGAAGCAAGGTGGCTCAAGATACTGCAATTTTGGATTTCGGCTCCAGTAAAATTACCGTGCTTATTGGCGAGCGTGGCGTAAACGGCACCGTATGCGTCAAAGGCATGGGCGTTTGCGATTACGCCGGATTTTCCGAAGGGGAATGGCTGGATCCGGAACATATCGCTCATGCGGTAGGTCGCGCCGTTTCCAGCGCCGAAGCGAACTCCGGCGTTAAAATCGAACATCTTTATGTCGGCGTCCCGGGGGAATTCACATCCGTTGTCTGCAAGGAAGTCGGGATTGTGCTTAACAAACGCCGTAAAATAAAGGATGACGACGTTTTTGCGCTTATGAACGCCGGCGACGACTTCAATCCCAACATTTACGAAGTAATAAACATTCAGCCCATTCATTATACGCTTGACAACGGCCGCAGACTTTTACAGCCTGTGGGGGTTGCCAGTGCAAAATTGGGCGGAGTCCTTTCTTATATTCTTGCGGAAGCGTCCTTTACGGGATTTGTCCGCGCGATTCTTGCCGCAATGGGCATTAACTCTGTGGAATACGTTTCTTCCGTGTTGGCGGAATCTCTGATTCTTTTCGATGAAGAGGAGCGCGACAACACCGCCGTACTTATCGATATCGGATATCTTACCTCATCGGTTGCGATTATCCGCGGCGACGGAATTTTGTCGCTGGGCAGTTTTTCCATGGGCGGCGGACACATATCGGGCGATCTGGCCACTGCGTTAGGCATTTCCTTTACCGACGCCGAAAGTCTTAAGAGAAAGGTAATACTTTCCATTAACGCGGGCGAAAACGATATTTACGAAATAAGCGGCAAAGACGGCGTTAAGACGCTTTCCGCTCAGCTTGTAAACGAAATCGTTACGCACCGTGTTACGCTTATGGGAAAGGCGGTGGAAAAATGTCTTTCGTTAAGCGAATACGAGTATCCCGATTATATTCCTTTTTCGCTGACGGGCGGCGGTATTTGCTTTATGCGCGGCGCAAAAGACGTTTTATCGCGTCAGCTGGGCCGTAACGTCGAAATCGTGGCACCTAAACTTCCTCAGGTAAACAGACCCAATCTTTCTTCCGCCTGGGGACTATTGGATATGGCAATAAATAACGAAGAGCCCGTTAAAAAAGGCTTCTTCGCACGCTTGTTTAAGAAGTAACGGAGGTTAATTATGTTACCCAATACAAGAAATATGATGACCATGCCTGCAGTAATCGTCGTTGTCGGCGTGGGCGGCGGCGGAAACAACGCCGTTAACAGAATGATCGAGGCGGGTATTAAAAGCGCCCGTTTCATCGCGGTAAACACCGATCTTCAGGCGCTAAGCATGTCTAAAGCCGAGCACCGCATTCAGATAGGCGACAAACTCACTCACGGACAGGGTGCGGGCGCCGATCCCGAAAAGGGGCAGAAGGCGGCGGAGGAAAGCAGACTTGCGCTGTCGGACGCCATTAAAGACGCGGACCTTGTCTTTATAACCGCAGGTATGGGCGGCGGCACGGGTACGGGTGCTGCTCCCGTCATTGCCAGCATTGCCAAGGAAATGGGGAAACTTACCGTTGCCGTGGTTACGAAACCTTTCGGATTCGAGGGGCGTCCGCGTATGGACCATGCCGAAATCGGCATAGCAAACCTTAAAAAAGTCGTGGATACCCTTGTGGTTATTCCCAACGAAAAACTCATGCAGTTTGCGTCGCGTCTTCCCATTCTCGAGTCCTTCAAACATGCCGACGACGTATTGCGCCAGGGTATTCAAGGTATAAGCGACCTTATCGTTACGCCTGCCCTCATCAATCTCGACTTTGCGGACGTCTGCACCGTCATGCGCAACAGCGGTATAGCGCACATGGGTATAGGTCACGGCAAAGGCGAAAAGAGGACCGTCGATGCGGTAAAACAAGCGGTTTTCAGCCCGCTTCTGGAAACTTCTATCGAGGGCGCTTCCAAAGTCATTCTCAACATCATGGGCTCTCCCGACGTTACGCTTGACGAGATACAGGAGGCCACGCAGCTTGTGCGCGAAGTCGTTTTGCCCGGCGCAAACATAATTTTCGGCGCAGACATTCGCGAATCCATGAACGAGGAAATCATGGTTACCATAATAGCCACCGGTTTTATGGACGAAAAAGCACAGCGCGCAGCTTTCCAGCAGGCTCAGCAGCAGGCCGCTCAGCCCGAGCGTCATGCGGCGCCCGCGCAACGCGAGCAAGTGCAAAGTCAGTCTTCTTCGCCCTTTAATCCCATGGGGCAGGAGCCTCCTTTCGCGCGTTCTCAGGCGCAACCCGTCCACAATCAGCAGCCTCAGCAAACCGCGCAGACCGTAAATTCCTCCAGAATTTCGGTAGAGGACGATTTCCCCGAATTTTTGCGCCGCCTGAACAATAAAAACAAAAAATAATTAAAAAGATTTTAATCAGCGGATTAAGCCCGGTTTTTTAAGCCGGGCTTTTTTGATATGCAAAAACACGGCAGCCGTACATGAGGCAGCCAATTGTTTTTATATAATAAAAGTTTGTAGGAAAATAAATTTCGGAAAATTCAGCAATAAAGGTAAACCGAAAAATATCGATGTTTTATTCGATATTTCGTACGTAAGAAGCTGATTAAGGCAAATTTCATGCGGAGAAAAAGCGCATTTCGATTTTCGCAAATTCGAGCGGTTTCGTCACTAAGTCTTTTTTTTCGCGTAAACCAAGGTGCTATAATCGCGTTATGAGCGCCTACATAGAATACGTCATACTGGATAATTTTACGGTGACCTGTTTGATTGCGTCGCTGACTTATCGGATTATGCTTAAAAGGACAAACAGAATAAGGACGCTTGTCGCATCGCTTACGGGCACAGCGGTTGCCGTTTTTTATCCTTTCGTTAAAAACGATGTGCTGGTTATAATTATAAAACTCGCGCTTTGGATTGTGCTCAGTCTTATTCTGTTTCTGAAAAAGGAAAAGTTTTTCATGTGTGCTTTGACTTTTTTGGGACTTACGTTTCTTTTCGGCGGAGTCATGTTCGGCATAGGGTTCGTCGTCAGCGGGGACGTTTCGGCGGCAATGCGCGTAAATATGCTGGATTTTCCCGTGTCCGTAATAATAGCAGGAGTCTTTATTTGCTGGTTGGCGGTAAAAAAAATCTCGGTAAAATTTCACAGAATGCGCGACCTTGGCGGAGTTATTTACGATTTTTCGCTGTCTGTGCTCGGAAATACCATGAAGTTTCGCGGGCTTATGGATACGGGTAACAGACTTTACGATAAAGTAAGCGGGCTTCCCGTAATCGTGTTAAGCGCAAAAAGCCTTATGGGCAATATTTCGGACGAACAGTTTCGCATCATGTTTTCAGGACGCGGCGACACTCTTCAACCGCAGGCTCATTATATGGAAATCAGCACCGTGGCAGGCGGGAAGAACAAAATTTTATTGCTTAAACCCGACGCTTTCGTATTATATTCGGCGGGCGGCGGGAATATATTATATGATGTAATGGTCGGCGTGTCCTTTTCGCCGTTAAAGGACGCGATAGGTTACGACGCGATACTGCACCCTGCGCTTATCTGAAACGCTTAACGGCTTGAATTGACAAAAACACACAAGGAGACTGACACCGATGAAACTTAAAAAGTTGTTTGAATTCATTAAAAAACTTCTGGGCTTTACGGATGAGACGGTACTTTATTACATAACCGGAAACGACGCCTTGCCCGTTCCGCTTTCCGCCGAGGAGGAGGCCGAAGCGCTGAGTAAACTTGCCGCGGGCGACAAGTCCGTCAAGTCCACGCTTATAGAACGCAATCTGCGCCTTGTGGTGTACATAGCAAGAAAGTTCGATAACACGGGCGTCGATACCGAAGATCTCATTTCGGTGGGGACGATAGGGCTTATAAAAGCGGTAAACAGTTTTGCGCCCGAAAAGAATATCAAGCTTGCGACGTACGCGTCCCGCTGCATCGAAAACGAAATTCTGATGTATTTGCGGCGCGTAATACGAATCAAGTCCGAGGTGTCTTTGGATGAACCGCTTAACGTGGATTTCGAGGGCAACGAACTTTTAATGAGCGACATATTGGGTACCGATCCGGACCTTGTTTCCAAAAACATAGAAAACAGCGTGGAAAAACAGCTTTTATGGGACGCCATAGAAAAGCTTTCTTCCCGGGAAAAAGCGATTATGGAAATGCGCTTCGGGTTAAGCGGGCAGGAGGAAAAGACTCAAAAAGAAGTGGCCGACATAATGGGAATATCTCAGTCTTATATTTCGCGGTTGGAAAAGAAAATAATTTTTCGTTTGAAAAAGGAAATAGCGAAAGCGCTTTAACAGATATTTTCTTCTTTAAGACGTTAAAAAAATGCCGGTTCCTAAAGACGGAAACGGCATTTTGGTTAAATCAAAAAATTATGACATACTTTTTTTCAGTGCGGATTTGGCGTTTTTTTCAAGACGTGACACCTGCGCCTGTGAAATTCCTATTTCTTCGGAAACTTCCACCTGAGTCTTGCCTTCGTAAAAACGCAGCATCAGTATTTCCTTTTCGCGCTCGTTAAGCTTATCGATGGCTTCGCTTATGGAAACGTTGGTAATCCATTTTTCGTCGCAGTTTTTAAGGTCGGAAACCTGATCCATTATCATAACGGTTTCGTTTCCGTCGTGGTAAACGGGGTCGAACAGCGAAACGGGATCGGAAATTGCGTCCATTGCATAAACAAGGTCGCTTAACGGCATTTCCAAAGCTGCGGCCACCTCTTCAAGGCTGGCTTCGCGATTTGTGGCGCTCTCAAGCTCCTGACGGGCGGAAATCGCGCGGTAGGCCGTGTCCCGAATGGATCGGCTTACCCTGAGGGGAGAACTGTCGCGCAAAAACCTGCGTATTTCTCCTATAATCATGGGTACGGCATAGGTGGAAAACCTCAGGTTAAGTTCGGTATTAAAGTTTTCCATCGCTTTTATAAGGCCTATACAACCTACCTGAAAAATATCGTCAACAGATTCTTTTTTGTTGTAAAATCTTTGCACGATGCTGAGAACTAGCCGCATATTCGCAAGAATAAATTCCTCTTTGGCTTTTTCGTCGCCCTTTTGAGCTTTTCTCAATAGCTCCATTGTCTCGTCGTGATTCAGCTTGGGCAAAGAACCGGTGTCTATGCCGCAGATTTCCACTCTTTTCGCCATGTCTTCCTCCGTAGTTTTCGGGTCATCGTCTTAAAACAAGGCGCAATCCGTATTGGGTATTTTGGCGTTTACGGCGGAAAAATATACCGCGCGCAAAAATTTTTTTGTAACAAAGAGGGTTTTACGGCATATATATTGTGTACAGACCATGAGTAATATTCAGTATGAAATTTCATTTTCGGAGTTAAGGTGTAAAGAAGTCGTAAACGCCTGCGACGGTCGCAAACTCGGCAAAATAATCGACATTGTTTTTGCGGGCGACACGGGCAAGATAAAGGGCATCGTCACACCTTATCTCAAGCGCGGCTTGTTCGGAAAAGGGCAGGAAGTGTTTATTCCGTGGCATTGCGTCAAAAAACTGGGCGAGGACGTGATAATCGTCGACATTAACGGTGCAGACCAGCTTGACAGGCAATCTTCTTCATCGGTCGATTGCGGCTGCGCCGAAAAACCGCAGGACGACAACTGCACGCCCAATCATCCCGATATGCCCAATTGCGACAGACGCTGCGAAAAATGCATGCTTTTCGATTGCGAGTACCGCTGGAAAAAGTAGGAGCCCGTTTTTTCCGTTTCACAGCGGTATTTTTGTAAATTATTGTGTGCGGACAAGCCGTTAAACAATTCTTCTCAAAGAATTTGGCGCATAAGTTGATAAAATCGATAGACTAAAACGGGCAAAACGATTATAATAATTATAAAAAAACAAAAGGTGCATATTTATGAAGTGTATGTATTGCGGCTATACGGAAAGCAAGGTAATAGACTCGCGTTCCACCGACGACGGAAACAGCATTCGCAGAAGAAGGGAATGTCTTAATTGCGGAAGGCGCTTCACGACTTACGAAACAATCGAAACTACTCCCGTTCTGGTGATCAAGAACGACGGAACGCGTCAGCCTTTCGACCCGTCGAAGATCCGCAACGGCATAATAAAGTCGTGTGAAAAAAGGCCCGTCGCCATTCACGACATCGACAAACTGGTCGCGGACATAGAAAAAAAGGTTTATAACACGCTGGAGCAGGAAATTCCTTCCTCGAAAATAGGCGAATACGTCATGGACGGACTTAAGGAGCTGGATCAGGTTGCGTATATAAGGTTTGCGTCCGTCTATCGCCAGTTCAGGGACGTGACCACTTTCATCGAGTTTATTTCGGAATTCGAAAAGAGAATCAAGGAGTAATGGCTTATTTATGACTTTAATGGACGCCCGCACCGACAAGGTTTACAAAGTGAAAGAGGTTCACGGCGATGGCAACGAAAAACGCCGTTTGCTGGATATGGGGTTTACGCCCGACTGTAAGATTTACGTCGCGCACGTTGCCCCTTTCGGCGGTACTATTCTTGTCGGGTTAAGAGGATTTATGGTGGCGCTCAGAGAGGACGCCGCGTCGCTTATCGAAATAGGGGAGGCAAACTGAATGGAATACACCATATCGCTTGCCGGCAACCCGAATGTAGGCAAAACCAGCCTTTACAATCGTATAACTCACTCGCTTGAACACGTCGGCAACTGGCACGGCGTTACGGTAAGCGAGGTAAGCAAAACCATAATGTACGACCATCATACCGTCAATATGGTGGATCTTCCGGGACTGTATTCGCTTACCATTTACAGTATGGAGGAGGGCATAACGCGCGACAACGTATTGTCGGGCAAAAACGACCTTATCGTCAGCGTGTGCGAGGTTAACAATCTTTCGCGCAATCTTTATCTTACGCTTCAGCTGCTTGAGCTTAACGTTCCTTTGGTGCTTGTCATCAACATGATGGACGAACTCAAAAAGCAGGGGAAAGTGCTTAACTACCGCAAGCTGGAATCTTTTCTTAAGATACCCATAATTCCCATGAGCGCCAAATATCACAGCGACGTGCATCTTCTCATGGACGTATCCATCGATTACATACAGCATTTCCGCGGCAACAAGGTTAAACTTACTTATCTTGACAAACTTCCGCTTCAGGACGTTATGAGCATTATAAGCGCAAACGCATCGAACGCGGGACTGCAGCCGCGTTGGGCCGCCATAAAGGTGCTGGAAAAAGACGAATTCGTGCTGGAAAAGCTTGCACTTAACGACGAGCAGAAAAAAGCGTTGGAGGCTTTCGGCGACTGGCAGTCCAAAGTCGCGCAGGCAAGGTATGAATTCATAGACATGATTACCGAAGGCGCCGTATCAAAACCGGTATATGACGAACACCGCGAAATGCATGAGCACGTTACTCATCACGTTCCGCTGGAAACCGAGCCCGCTTCAGACAACGAGACGCTTTACGACAGACATAAGCGCTATCACGACCAATACAAAAACAGCACAAAACTTTACATGCAGGCATACAGCCGCATTGATAAAGTGGTGCTTAACAAATATCTCGCGCTTCCCATATTTTTGGCGCTTATGTGCCTTATATTTTTCGTGACGTTCGGGCTTGTGGGCAACTGGCTTTCGAATCTTCTGGACTTTCTGATAACCAAGTTTATTTACGCTCCCGTGACTAACGGCCTTACAAGCATAAATTCACCCGTATGGATTGTCAATCTTGTGGGGGAAGGCGTGATACTGGGCGTTCTGGGCGTTCTTAAGTTTTTACCTCAGGTCGTGCTTCTGTTTTTCTTCCTCGCGCTTATGGAAGACAGCGGTTATATAAGCCGCGTCGCGTTCATGACGGACGGACTTTTCCGTAAAATAGGACTGTCGGGCCGATCCGTCTTTACCATGCTTATGGGCTTTGGCTGTTCGGCAACCGCGGTGCTTACCGCTCGCGGCCTGGAAGACCCCACGATGCGTAAGAAAACGGTAATTCTCACTCCGTTCATGTCGTGTTCCGCGCGTCTTCCCGTATATACGGTTGTTGCGGGCGCATTTTTCGCGTCGGGTAAATTCCTGGTTATTTTCGGACTGTACATACTTGGCGCGGCCGTTTCGTTGCTGCTTGCCGTCATATTTGAAAAATGGACGAAAAAGCTTAAAAGCGGTAAGCTGTCTTTCATCATGGAAATGCCGCCTTACCGTATTCCCACTTTGGAAAGAGTGGTTCAGATTATTTTCCACAACGCAAAGGTGTTTATCGTCAAAGTGGGTACCGTGGTGTTCGCGCTGAACGTGATTGTGTGGGTACTCTCAAATTTTTCGTTTACGCAAGGTTATACCGCCGGCGGAGAAAACAGTATACTTGCTTTGTTCAGCGGGTTCATAGCGCCTGTCTTTAAGCCGCTGGGCTTCGGCAACTGGCGCGCGGTGACCTCGCTTTTAAGCGGTTTCGTTGCAAAGGAAGTCGTGGTATCCAGTATAGAATCCCTTGGCGGCGTCAGCGTCGTATTTACGGGTGCAAACGCTTCGCTTTCCGCATTGACGTTCCTTGTTTACACGCTGTTGTATGTCCCGTGTATTGCCACTTTTTCCGCCGAGATCAAGGAAGTGGGAATAAAATGGGCGCTGTTCGGATTGTGTATGCAGCTTGTCGTCGCATACGTAGTGGCGCTGTTGTTCCATTCCTTAGGACTTGCGTTCATGCTTAACCCGGGCATTACGGTAGGGGTGGCAGTTGTCGTCGTAATCGCGCTTATTGTAACAGGCGTACTTGTTAACAGAATAAAAAACCGCGGGCAATGTTCCTGCGGGTGCGGATCATGTTCGCTTGCGTGCGCAAAACGCGATAAAAAACAAAACGAAAAAGACGATAAGGACGCCGGCAAGAAATAAAACCCAAACCTTTGACAAAACCTTTTAAATTAGGGTATAATATTAAAAGCTAAATTAAAAACATAAGGAAAACGAGATGAAAAGGAAAAAGAAACCCGTAGAAGTCGAGATTCAGGCAGCCGAGGTTAACGATATTCCCGTAAAGAAAAATAAAACAAAGAATCTGGTTATTGCCGTCATTGCCTGCTTTTTGGGACTTTGCATAATCGCAACGGGCATAATTTTACCGTTTGTGCTGAACGACGAGTACACTAACGAAAAGGGGGTCAACCCTTACGCCGTCATGAAGCTTTCCAACGGCATGACGATAAATTACGAGATCTGGGAAAACGAATGTCCTATCGCCGCAACCAATTTCATTTATCTTGCGGAAATAGGATATTTCGACGGCACGATAATTTTCGACAGTCAGAACGGATGGGTTCGTTTCGGCGGCTGGCAGGACGATTCACTGCATCGCGGCGACGACAACAAGGAATTTCTTGCAAAGATTACCGACCGTAAATACGGCGATAGCGATTACACCAACAATAAATTCGGCTACAGACTGAAGGAGGATACCGCGCGTTCCAATTATTACGACACCGTGGGAGTGCTGTCCTTCTGCTACGAGCGCAGCGCGACAGAATTTCAGGTTGCGGCGTCATCCGATTTGTCGCTTACTATCCCCAACGACGACAACCAGGACTGGAAGGTTGCGCCGTTCGGAATGGCCGCCGACAGCGAAAGCATCGCGAATATAGTTGCGATTGCGGCGCTTAACCGCGATGAAACTGGTGAAAAATTCAAACACGATTATTACCGCGCTCCGCTTGACGAGGACGGGCTTATAAAAATCGAATCCGTTAAAGTCACCAAAAAGAACGCGGACAAATGGAAAAAATTCAGTTTTATGGACTACGTTAAGGGAGAAGATTCTTCCAAAGTGCTTTACAGCTGGTATTCCACAAAGAGAGTTACGGGAACAAAAAGATAATTTTTTAAATTAACAGGTATAAAAAACGAAAAATTACCGACCATTAACGTGGAGGTAATTTTTTTTATGACAATGGGACTTATCTTGCTGGGCATAATGATGCTCGCATTGTTTTTTGAAGTGGGCAGGGCAGCTTTCAGGGGACTGGGACTGTCCACCATAGGCGCCTTTATGGTTATTCTGGCGTTTGCAATAGGAATAATCGTTCCCTCGATTTCTTTCGGCGGAGTCTTCTACATGAACGTAGGCGGATTTATTCTGCCGATAATAGCCATGTTTGTGCTGCTTGCGGTTCTGATACGAAACAACGCGGTGCTGAGAGGCGTTGCCGCCATGCTTGCCGTAGTTGCGGCTACGGTGGGATTGCTGCTTATCATGCCGGTAAACAACGCGGGCATGATTGTGCTTACTTCGTTTGTAATAGGACTCATATCGGGCGCTTTGGCGTTTATCATCGGACGCACCCGCGTCGCGTCTCTTTTTGCGGTAACGGGCGGTATAGCGGTGGGCGACGTCATATACTGTCTTTTAGATTATTTCGTGATTTCGGGCGGAGCGTTCACTCTCGGCCGAGCCGTAGTATATAATTCCGTTTTCGTTGCGGCGCTTTTTGCGTTGTGCATTGCGGAAATAGTGGTTATGACGGGAAAATCTATGGGCGAACACCGTACCGAGAAACGTAATCTTAATTTCGAGGCTTCCGAGGACCGCTCGTTTAACGGCAAATCGTCGGACGACGATTATGACCGTTTCGACGACGAATTGTTCTGATTGAAGCTAAGCGGGTCAGACGGACGGCGGAATGTCGTCCGTTTTTTGTTTGGCGCCGCGCTTACAAAACAATGGACTTTTTCTTTGCCGTATGATAAAATAGGGGTATGAGCAAGAAACCTTTAGTCGCCGTTGTGGGCAGACCCAACGTAGGAAAATCGACTTTTTTCAATAAAGTATGCGGAAAACGCATATCCATAGTAAAGGATACTCCGGGCGTCACGCGCGACCGTATTTATGCGGACGCCGAGTGGTGCGGTTTTAACTTCACGCTTGTGGACACCGGCGGGATAGAACTCAAAAGCGATGACGGAATGTTTAAGCACATTCGCGCCCAGGCTGAAGCTGCCATGGAACTGAGCGACGTAATTCTGTTTTTTACGGACGCGAAAAGCGGACCCGTTGCATCGGACTACGACGTGGCGGAGCTTTTGCGCCATACCAAAAAACCCGTCCTGCTTGTGGTCAACAAATTGGATAATTTCGACCCTCAGGCAACTTACGACTTTTACTCGCTGGGACTCGGTACGCCGCATCCCATTTCGTGTGAGCAAGGTCTCGGGATAGGCGACCTTCTTGACGAAGTGGTCGCGCTTTTTCCGCGCAGGACGGAGGAGGATGAGGAGTTTTCGCTTAAAATTGCCGTAGTGGGCAGACCCAATGTGGGTAAATCCTCGCTGGTAAACAGAATGCTCGGCTTTGACAGAGTCATTGTGTCAGACGAGGCGGGCACCACGCGCGACGCCGTCGACACTCAGTTCAGATATATGGGCAAAAGCTACACTCTAATCGATACGGCGGGCATGCGCCGTAAGCGCAGTATAGAGGACGAAAGCGTGGAGGATTACTCGGTCATGCGCTCTATAAGCGCGATCTCCCGTGCCGACGTGGTTATGGTGGTTTTCGACAGCTCCGAAGAGATATCGGAACAGGACGTAAGAATTGCGGGATACGTTCACGAACAGGGAAAACCCAATATAATAGTAATGAACAAGTGGGATAAGGTTGAAAAGGATTCCCATACCGTGGAGAAATTCAACGACAAACTTAAAACCGCGCTTGCGTTCATGGATTATTACAAGGCGATATATATTTCCGCGGCTACGGGACAGCGCACCGAAAAACTCATCGGACTTTGCGACGAAGTGTTCGTAAACGCGTCGCAGCGCATTTCGACGGGCGTGCTTAACGACGTGATTTCGGAAGCCGTCGCCATGAACGAGCCTCCTGCACATTCGGGAAGACGGCTTAAAATTCTTTACGCCACCCAGCCCGAAACAAATCCGCCTAAATTCGTGATATTCGTAAACGACGAAAAACTGGTGCATTTTTCCTACAGAAGATATCTTGAAAATTATTTGCGCAAATCTTTTGACTTTTCGGGTACTCCCATTAAACTGATTTTTAATTCACGCAAGGAGGATAAGCGGTAATGACGGTTTATTACATAACCATGATTGCTCTTATCGTCGGCGCATATCTTTTGGGAAACGTCAACGTTTCGATTATTATTTCCCGCTTTAAAAATCGCGACGTCCGTAATGTGGGCAGCGGTAACCCGGGCACTATGAACATGTTGCGCAGTTTCGGGATAAAACTGGGCGTGCTTACGCTTATACTTGACGCGTTAAAGGGTGCGATTCCCGCGCTTCTGGGCTGGTGGCTTTTGGGTAAAGGGGAAATGTTCTCCTTCGGTGCGGATAAAATCGGGCTGTTTATCGGCGGAATAAGCGTAGTATTGGGTCATATTTTTCCCGTATTTTATAAGTTTAAAGGCGGTAAAGGCGTTGCCGCTTCCATAGGCGTATGCTTCGTCGCCGCGCCGATAGTTGCGCTTATTGCCTTTGCCGTGGGCGTGTTGTTCATTCTGACGGTAAAAATCGGCTCTCTCACGTCCTTTATAATGACGGGCATTCCGCTTATTTATTGCTCTGTAACGGCCTTTTCTTCGGGCAGAATAATAGAAGGCGTGCTTGCGGCTTTAATTTACCTCATCATTCTTATTGCGCATCACTCCAATTTTGTGCGCATTTTCAAAGGCGAGGAAAAACAGGTTATATTGTTCGGCAGGAACAAGTCTGCAAACGCAGTGCAAAAGAAGGATTCCGAATCCTCGCTTATGCAGGAAGGGGAAGCCCCCGGAAACGTCACGGAACAAAACGCGCACTCAGTCGGTTCCGAAAAAAACGAGGGGGACGCCGGCGAAAAAAAGGACCTGCCCTGATTTTAAAATAAAAAACAATTAAATCATAATTGCGTAATCCTCCGGCATATACTCTAATATCAAGCCTTGGAGGATTTGTTTTTAATGGAACAATTTGACATTTATAAAGACATCAGCGAGCGCACCGACGGCGATATATATATCGGCGTAGTGGGACCCGTGCGGGCGGGCAAGTCTACGTTTATAACCAACTTTATGAACAAACTTGTCATTCCGAAAATCAAAAGCAAGCACGTAAAGGAGCGCATGATGGACGAACTTCCTCAAAGCGCCAACGGTAAAGCCATTATGACCACTCAGCCCAAGTTTGTCCCGGGAGAGGCGGTTTCGGTAAAACTCGGGGATAAAATCGACATCAAGATAAGATTGGTGGATTGCGTAGGTTATCTTATCGACGGCGCCACGGGACATCTAGATAACGATAAACCGCGCATGGTAAAAACTCCGTGGTCGGATGACTCCATTCCGTTTGAGGATGCCGCGGAAATAGGCACCCAAAAGGTAGTTTCCGAGCATTCCACAATAGGCATCGTAATGACTTCCGACGGGTCAATAGACACAGATCTTGCCCGCAGCGCATACGTGGCCGCGGAAGAAAGAGTGGTGGAGGAGCTTAAAGCTTTGGGTAAGCCTTTTGTGGTGATTCTTAATTCCAAAGTTCCTTCTTCGGCGGAAACAGTAAAACTGGCCAAATCACTGACTGAAAAATACAATACTCCCGTGCTTCCTATCGACGTGCTTAACATGACCGAGGAGGACATTACCGGTTTATTCAAAGAAGTGCTGATGGAGTTCCCCTTGCGCGACATTGAGGTTAAGCTGGATAAATGGCTGCAGGCGCTTCCGCCCGAAAACGAAATCATTTCCGCGCTTACCGCCAAACTGCTTGAAAAAGTGGAAAATATGCATAAAATGGCCGATTATACCGCTTTTGAGGGCATGATGGACGGCGACCCGGATTTTGCGGGCGTAACACTTAACGAGGTGGAGCTGGGTAAAGGTAAAGTAATCTATGAGATTCAGGCCAGACCCGAGCTGTTCTATAAGGCGTTAAGTTCTTCGTGCGGCATGGAAATCGAGGACGATTTTGCGCTTATGTCCTATATGAAAGACCTTGTCCACGCCAAAAAGGAATACGACAAGTTAAGCGTCGCGCTTGAAGAGGTTAAACGCACGGGTTACGGCGTTGTTGCGCCTTCGCCCGAAGAGATGACTTTGGAGGAACCGCAGATTGTCAAGCAGGGCTCCCGTTTCGGGGTTAAGCTTAAAGCGACCGCCCCTTCGCTACATATCATGGAGGTGGATATCGCCGCCGAAGTAAGCCCCGTCATGGGGACTGAACAGCAAAGCGAAGAAATGGTCAAAAATATGCTGGCTTCCTTCGAAAACAACCCCAAAGGAATCTGGGAGACCGATATGTTCGGCAAATCCATGCATATGCTGGTAAACGAAGGCCTTAACAACAAGCTTAATTCTATGCCCGACGACACCCAGAAAAAAATGCGCAAAACTCTTTCGCGCATCATCAACGAGGGCAAGGGCGGTATAATCTGCATCTTATTGTAAAAATACGACTAAATTAAGCGTATCAGGGTTGCCGATTCCGATTCGCCAGGTAAATTTAAAAACAAAGAAGCGTCCATAAAGCGCAATTCCCATAGGGAATGAAAAAACGAATAACGATAAAGAACTCTCGAATAAATTGTTCGAGAGTTCTTTTTGTTTGTAATTAAGTAAGCTAAATTGGAATTTGTCGTTATAAATCGATATTGGTTTCGTACTGATCATCAATGAGTATGTAATTCGCATTGTGCTTTTGCGCAAGGGAAAGGACTTCAGCATTATCTGCCAATATCCTGTCCATTGTACACCATTCATCATCCACACGATTTTCAACGGCGTTTGCATAATTCTTTATGTCAGCAAAGTGGTTTCTGATATATTTCTCACTCATTACAAGGCAGAAATATTTGATGTTTTCAAGATATTCGGAGTCAAAGTCCTTTTGCCAATCGAACGGAATATAACAACCTTCAATAATTAAGTTCTGCTTGTTCTCAATTGCTGTTTTAATCATCTCACGAACAATAGACCATAAGTATGTGGTCAAATCCTTATCGTCGCTCATTGGAGTGAGCTTGGTATTTCCACTACGAATTAACCCCATTTTAAGGTGGTCGATTGAGAGATATGGGTATTTATATTTTTCGAGCAACTTTTGAGCAAGTGCGGTTTTGCCTGTGTGCGATGCTCCCGTTATTAAAACAATCATACTTTCTATCCTTACAAATTCATATTTATCTATACTTTCTTTCAGGCTCGTGTTGTATTTCCTCGGCACGGGCTATTTGGTCGTTCAGATTCCACTTGCCGATGTTGATTCCGTCCTTATAAAATGCCGAGCCGCATTGATGAAAATAGAACTCAATTTTTCGCTCTTTGGCTTCAAGGTATAGTGCTTCAACCCATTCATATCTTATGGGGCGCACGTCTGCTTTTGGAGCCATTTCACCGCCAACATTTACGCATTTGATAAGTCCCGTGTCGAGATTTTGCCTAATGACATAGGAGCAATCAGAGGTGAACAAAAGACTTCACGATGCTTTAAGGGGGCATCAAGGAAATAAGGCAATCGCTTATCTGCCATCTCTTGATTTTCAATGGATATACTCAAATGGAAATGCTCCCATCCTTCTCCCCAATCGGGCGGAATACACTCTTTAATCCTTTCGGGACGCTTGGTCGTTGTCACGAAAATGCAATCCTTTCTCCGTCTAATAAAATCCCAACAGCCCTCGCGCCATTCATCGGCTTCTTCGATAAAGAAATCAGAGGAGAAGCAGAGCTTTACAAGTGAGTTCGGGGGGACAATCCTTGTCCTTTAGCTCGTATGTAGTTTTGCCTTTGGTGATGACCGTAGTGTCACGACCGTATCTTTGATCCATCTTGAATACAAAGCAATTTTTACAGCCGGGACTTACTTTCTTACAGCCATGCCAAGGATTCCACGGTATTGCTTTTGATATTTCTGTGTTTTGCATAGTATCGCCTCATCAAATTACTGTTTATCGCTCTGTTATTATACAATAAATTAAATGAACAAGTAAAGCAAAAGCGCACTTCCTTGCTTGCAAGGTATAGTGCGCTATACTTATCTATATTTATGTGGAAAACCCTATGGAAACTACGGTAATCGGGCGCTTCTTTTTACGACTGTCAAACGGGCACAAATTTAACTCTGAAATACTTCTGTCGTTTTTTTATCGCAATAAGCCGCACGCCGTAAGCGATTATAAAAAGACACGGGATTAACGTAAAAATATAAATTTCTGCACTTTCTATCATAAATCCGAAGACTGTAAACAAAACTAATAAAACTAAACCGGTTACTATAACCGCAAGACTGTAATTTTTTTCATATTTGATTTTAAGTTCGGTTTGTTCGGTTATAATGTTTATTAGCATCAAAGCAAAAACACACAAGCTCAGCAGAATAAACGGAAAGTAAGCGAAAAAGAAATATTGTTTTATTTCTGCGATTTGTAAGGCGGTAAGATTTCTAATGTAACACGGCTCGTAATCTATAAATACAACGCCAATCACATAATAAGCAAAAGCCAGCAGCACCAAAAATATATGCAGCAAATACAACGATATGCGGCTTAATTTATTAAAGTATAATCCGACGTAATCATATAAGCATTTCATGATTTTCCTCCTTGCACTTAAGCAATAAAAAATCGTAAACACTTCTCAATCCGATTATATCATAAATCCGACAAATGTCAAGATGGAATTTTTCGCGCGCATTATATTTTTGTCATTCCTTTTGTCGTAAAAAATTTTTACTTTAAACGCCTGAGAACTAACCGTACGTAAGCTTTACGGTCATGGGTTTGTGACATATTATAAATCTGAAATAAAAAATTTAAGGGGGAAGGAGGATATTATGTCGGCATTTTCTAAACAAAATAATCTTTATAAAATTATCGAGTGTAATAGTGGCGAGCGGTAGAAGAGGTCAAAGCGTTATTTAAAACGGTAAAATCAAAACTGAATTGAATTATATCATGAGTTTTTTCTGTAATTTCGTCGCGCATAGAAAAAAGACGACGCCGTAACAGCATCGTCTTTTTGGTGGCTCATCCGGGAGTCGAACCCGGGACACCATGATTAAAAGTCATGTGCTCTACCATCTGAGCTAATGAACCGTAATGGCTGGGGTGGAGAGATTTGAACTCCCGAATGACGGAGTCAGAGTCCGTTGCCTTACCGCTTGGCGACACCCCAACGATAAATATGGGAATTATTGATTGGCTGGGGTGGCAGGATTTGAACCTGCGAGTGCGAAAGTCAAAGTCTCGTGCCTTACCGCTTGGCGACACCCCAAAAAAGGGAATGGGGTGAGTAAAGAGAGTCGAACTCTTGACCTCCAGAGCCACAATCTGGCGCTCTAACCAACTGAGCTATACCCACCATAAATCCTTGTGGTGCGCCAGAAGGGATTCGAACCCCTGACCCACGCCTTAGAAGGGCGTTGCTCTATCCAGCTGAGCTACTGGCGCAAAGTGGAGCGGGTGATGGGAATCGGACCCACGCAGCCAGCTTGGAAGGCTGGAACTCTACCATTGAGCTACACCCGCATAAGGTTTACACACAACGCTTAAAAATGATATCACAGTCGGAAAAAAAAGTCAACAATTTTTCGCGTTATATTAAAACAATTTTAGGAATTAGTTGTCCGTTTTCGACAGTGACGCTGCAATAGGAGGGGAAACCCACTCTCGGGCGGGACAAACTTCCGGGATTCACGCAAACCACCCCGTTGCAAAGTTGTATATCGGCGTAGTGCGTGTGCCCGAAAAACGCGTAGCCGCAATCGTTTTCGCGGGCGAAAAGCGAAAGGCTAAGTAAATCGCCGCTTTTTACGTAGTGGGTATCGCCGTGGGTAAAAAGCACTTTGCCCGCTTCGGTGTCGATAACGACGTCTTTGGGATTATGCGAAAACAGATCGCAGTTGCCGCAAATGCATATGACTTTACATCTCAGCTTCTTTTGAAAGGGAACAAGATCATCCGTGCCGTCCCCGAGATGAACGAGAAAACTGCCCGAATTGAATACGGGAATCAGCCGTTCTAATACTTCGCCCGCAATGCGGTGCGTATCGCTTATTACGTTGAATTTAGTCATAGCTTTTCCGTCAGATTCTTTAATGCTCTTGCCCTGTGACTGACCGTGTTTTTTTCTTCGGCGCTTGCCTCTCCGAAAGATTTTTTAAGCTCAAAGCTGTAGAAAAGCGGGTCGTATCCGAAGCCGTTGTCGCCGTGTTTTTCGCGTAAAATCTCGCCTTCCACCGTGCCTTCGGCGGTAACCTCGCGTTTTCCGTCGTAAAAAGCCACTACGGAAACGAATTTAGCGCGTCTGTCGGCTGTATCCGAAAGATTTTTAAGCAGTTTAAGATTGTTTTTTTCGTCGTCGTGCTCTTCGCCCGCGTAACGCGCAGAATATACCCCGGGTTCGCCGTTCAAAGCATAAACCATAAGACCGCTGTCGTCGCTTATGACAGGGCAGCCGCATAGCTCATAAACGGCTTTCGCCTTTATAAGCGCGTTTTCTTCGAAGGTGGAGCCCGTTTCGTCGATGTCGACGTTTATTCCCGCGTCGGACATGGAAATTATATCGTATTTATCCGATAAAAGCTCCTTGATTTCGCGCAATTTGCCTTTGTTTGCGCTTGCTACGATAAGTCTTTGCAAAGTAGCCTCCGATTTTTTAATCTGTATAATATTTTAACAGAAATGTTTGAAACTGTCAAAGTTAATTACAAAAATATATGAAAATTGCAAGTAAACAATAAATGCAATATTATTTGCGCAAAATGTAATTGCATTTTTAATTCCGATATACTATAATAAAACCAATAAAAAAACATCAGGAGTATTGTCAAATGAAAGTTGTTACTTTCGGAGAGTTGATGCTCAGGCTTCAACCGGAAAACTATCTCAGATTTTTGCAGTGTGAAAGATTCGAAGCCACTTTCGGCGGCGGAGAAGCTAACGTTGCCGTTTCGCTTGCCAATTACGGAGTGGATGTCGCGTTCGTCAGCAAATTCCCTAAGCACGAAATAGGGCAGATGGCGGTTAACTCTTTGCGCAGATTCGGCGTTAACACCTCTTTTATAGCGCGCGGCGGAGATCGCTTGGGTATTTACTATTGCGAAAAAGGCGCCTCCCAGCGTCCCAGCAAGGTCATCTACGACCGTGCGGGCAGCGCTATCGCTACTGCCGATAAATCGGATTTCGATTGGGATAAAATCTTCGAGGGGGTTGATTGGTTCCATTTTACGGGCATTACTCCCGCGCTTAACGACAATGTTGCCGCTATTTGCGAAGACGCTCTTAAAGCCGCAAAAAAACACGGAGTCACCGTTTCGTGCGATCTTAACTACCGCAACAAGCTTTGGACCAAGGAAAAAGCCCGCGCCGTCATGACCGGACTTATGAAATACGTGGACGTTTGCATCGCCAACGAAGAGGACGCTTCCGACGTGTTCGGCATCAAAGCGGATAATACCGACATTACCGGCGGCAAACTTTCGCATGAAGGCTATAAAAGCGTCGCGGAAAAACTGGTCGCTCAGTTCGGTTTCAAATACGTCGCAATTACCTTAAGGGGCAGCATTTCCGCAAACGACAACAACTGGGCGGGCATGCTTTACGACGGAAAGCAATGCTATTTCTCTAAAAATTATCTTATTCATATCGTGGACAGAGTGGGCGGAGGCGACAGTTTCGGCGGCGGACTTATTTACGCTATGCTCAATAAGTTCGAACCTCAGGCTGTTATCGAATTCGCCGTTGCCGCAAGTTGCCTTAAACACAGCATTTCCGGCGATTACAACATGGTTTCGGTGGACGAGGTCAAAAAACTTGCGGGCGGAGACGGATCCGGCAGAGTTCAAAGATAATTTTTTCCGTAATATCATGCGGCTGTATTAAGGTTGACTTTCTTAGGACGATAGAATTTTTATAGGAAATCGCAGCTTTACTTATTCGATTATATCCAGACTATAAGAATTTGTATATTCGGGAAAATAATTATTCAGCGTTTTGTTCGGGCGGGAAGGGTATCGGAAATCCAACCCGCCCGATATTTTTATCCTTTTACGAGGCCTTTAATTTTGTGCCGCAACGATTATGCTGTAACGTAATTTTATGCGATAATTTTATTCGGTAAAAAAATTTAAAAAGACAGTGAAAAATATTTGACTTTTTTTTCTGTTTATTATATACTCAATAAGCGTCGTGAATGAATGCGGTTTGCGGATGTGGCGGAATGGCAGACGCGCTAGCCTTAGGAGCTAGTGTCCTCGACGTGGGGGTTCAAGTCCCTTCATCCGCACCAAATGTTTATTATCACTTATGCGGAAGTGGCTCAGTGGTAGAGCGTTACCTTGCCAAGGTAGATGTCGCGAGTTCGAATCTCGTCTTCCGCTCCAACAATTAAGACGCATGAAAAACTGCGTCTTATATATTGAAAAAAAGTCCGTTGCAGAATCTGCGCGGACATATGCGGACGATTAGCTCAGTTGGTAGAGCAACTGACTCTTAATCAGTGGGTCCGGGGTTCGAGCCCCCGATCGTCCACCAAAAAGCAAAACACCGAAGTAAATCGGTGTTTTTTTTTAGTTGTAAAGAGTAAAAACTCTTAATACTATCGTGGCGGCGCATAAGCGCGGCTAGCAGTTTGGGTCCGGGGTTCGAGCCCCCGATCGTCCACCAAAAAGCAAAACACCGAAGTAAATCGGTGTTTTTTTTGTTGTAAATAAATTTGCTTAACTAAATATGTTGAACTGTATACGGACGTGTGGTGTAGTTGGGTTAACAATGTTTATTTAATTTTAAAAAGGGTATTGACAGTTAAAATATTTTATTTTAAAATATAATTGATAGAAAATGTATTTGCGCAATGATGAAAATATATATAATGAATTTAACTCATATCGCTTGCAACAGGCGAGTAATGTTAAATTCAGATAAATTAAACTGAGGTGAGTATATGCAAGATATAAAATATTTTAAAGGCGATATTTTTAAGGAGGAGCTTAAGCATATTGCCTATAAAGGGATTATGGACGAAGTGTTTGATTATATAGATTGTTTGAAGCAGTATTTGGCATTGTGGCAGCTTGATAAACCGTGGAAGGGTTATCAGGTATATGCACCTTATTTTTACAAAACCGCTCCGATTATAGGGTTGCCGTATGTGGTGTTGGTTAAAGACGGTAAAGCAAGATTATCCACGGATGAAGAAAGCTTGGAGTATCTGAATTTTGTCAATAATGATTGAGTTAAGAAATTGAAGTTATAGACCACATCCAGAATAAGCAAGACAATTAAGTCGCCAAATTCCTTATTGGTGACTTTTATTTTAGAAACATTAAATAAACCGAAAATGTAAATTTATTGTTGATGTAATTGCGGAAAAAACTTATAAAATAAATTGAAAAATTTTGTCGTTTCCGCTTGACATAAATAAAGGGATATGGTAATATATACAAGCTGTCCCGCGAAAGGGAACAGCGCGGCACATTGACAAGAGAATAGGAAAGTAAAAG
>CALVUQ010000010.1 GCA_944363615.1 uncultured Clostridia bacterium
TATTTCCAGCCGTACGTCGTAACCGGAAGATCGGATCTCGCGGGAAATAAGGCGAAGTTTATCCAAAGCCGCGGGAATAAATTTTTGCCCGCCGAACCCCGGGTAAACGCTCATGACCAGCACCATATCGGCATACGGAAGATAGTCGAACACACGCTCAGCCGCAGTGTCGGGGCTTATTACCAGTCCGCTTTTTATTCCGAAGCTTCGTATTGTTTCAAGGCAATACCTGATCGCGTCGGTTGCCTCGTAATGGACCGTGATGTAATCTGCGCCCGCTTTATAAAATGTTTCGAGATATCTTTCGGGGCGCGTAATCATAAGATGAACGTCCAGCGGAAGCGATGTATGTTTGCGTATGTCCGCAACCATTTTGGGCCCGAAACTGATGTTGGGCACAAACACGCCGTCCATTACGTCGCAATGAATCATGTCCGCACCCGCCGCGGTAATCCGCTCGGTTTCCCTGCCCATGTCGCAAAAGTCCGCCGTAAGCACCGAGGGCGCAATCATTGTCTTTTTAATTTCTTTTTTATTCATCTCGTTCTCCTTTGCGTTTTAAAGGCGGTTTTACATTCTTCGAAAATTCTGACGTATCTGTCGTAGCGCTTTTTGCTTATTTTTCCCTCGCTTACGGCGCGTTTAACTGCGCAGTCGGGTTCTGAAACATGGGTACACGGATGAAATTTACATCCGTCGGCAAGCGAAACGTACTCTTCGTAATAAGCGCCAAGATTTTCGGCGTCTTCATTAATTAGGTCCAGCATGGAAAACCCCGGAGTGTCTATGAACATGTACCCGTCGTCCGACCTCAGGATAGCGGCTGAAGTCGTAGTGTTTTTCCCGCGCGAAATTTTATCGCTAAGGTGCCCGACTTCCCTGATTTCGCCGCCCAGAATATTGTTTGAGATCGTCGATTTTCCCACGGCGGACTGCCCCGCAAAACAGACAACCTTTCCCTTGATGACGGACAACAGCTGCGAAATATCGCCGTTTTTTGCACTCACTGAAACTATCGCAGAAACGTCGGGTCCGTACTGAAAACAAAGTTCTTCGTATTCGGCGGGGGAAATATCCTTTTTATTAAGGCATATCGCACAATCCACACCCGCCTTTTTACAGTTGATAATCAGCTTGTCCACCAAAAACCAATCGATTTGCGGCAAGGGCGCAACCACTATAACAATCAGGTCGACATTGGCGACGCTGGGACGGAAAAGCGAATTTCGCCTTTTAAGAACCTCGGTTATGACGTGTTCTCCGCCGGCGTCCTCCAGCCGCACGAAATCGCCCACCATAAGTTCCCCTTCGCGCTTCAGTTTTCCGCGCGCACGCGCAGACAGTACTTCGCCCGAAGCCTCCACCTCGAACTCGTTGGACTTGTGTCTGATAATCCTGTAAACTTTGCCGTCCATGCCTATTTACCCTGCCCGATGTAACTACGCCTGAGTTGCCCGCACGCTCCGCCCACGTCCGCGCCCTTCGACTTGCGTATGCTTGCGCTTAAGCCGAACTCATGAAGTTTTTTCAAAAATCTTTCCGCCTCCGCACCGCTGCAGCCTTGAAGGTTTTTTTCTTCGACGGGGTTAAGCGGAATAAGATTTACGTGGCAGGGAAAACCTTTCAACAGTTCCGACAGTCTTTTGGCGTCGAAATGATTGATGTTTACGCCTTTTATCATGGTGTATTCGAAAATCACTCTCCTGCCCGTTTTGCTGAAATAATATTTTGCGGCGTCCACTATTTCTTTTATCGTATATCTGTTGGCGATAGGCATGATACTGCGGCGAAAATCGTCGTTGCTTGCATGAAGCGAAAATGTCAGCGTTACGGTAAACCCGTCGTCGGCAAGCCTTCTGACGTTTTCCACCAGTCCGCAAGTGGATAGAGAAATGTTTCTTTCGCTGACGTTAAGCCCCTCAGGCGAAGACACAAGACGCAAAAACTCGGTAACCTCGTCGTAATTATCCAAAGGCTCTCCGCTGCCCATAAGTACGATGTTGGTCACGGCCCGCTTTTCGGCGGTGCCGCCCTGCAGTCTGTTTACGCAAAGCACCTGCGAAAGAATTTCTCCTGCGGTAAGATTACGCACCAGTCCGCCTATTCCCGAAGCGCAAAACGCGCACCCCATTCTGCACCCCACCTGAGTAGATACGCAAAGCGTGTTGCCGTAACTTTGAGTCATGAAAGCGCCTTCTATTACGTTTCCGTCGTTAAGCTTATAAAGATATTTTACCGTCCCGTCAGTGGAAACAAGATATTTTTCCACGTCAAGCGCGCGGTCAAAGTATTTTTCTTTAAGTTTATCCCTTAGCGACAGCGGCAAATCGCTCATTTCATCGTAAGAATTGAATCGGGTGACGTTTTTATAAAGCTGACCCGCCCGATAAGACGGCTGCGAAAACTCCTCTTTTAAGATTTTTTCAATCTTTAGCTTAGAAAAATCGGCAAGACAGTTCATTGTTGATTTCTCCTTAGTTTTGCCACAAAAAATCCGTCGCAACTGTCGGTTTGCGGAAAAAGCCTTACAAAGCCGTCTTCATCCGCTTCAACGCCCTCCGCCGACGCGCGCACAAGCGAAAAATCGGGATGTACGGACAAAAAACGCCTTACGATGTCCTCGTTTTCTTCTCTTAACACCGTGCATGTCGAATAATTTACGAATCCGCCTTTTTTGACGTACTTTGCAGCTTGCTCCAGTACTGCCGACTGAATGGCGTTAAGCGCAGGTATATCTTTTTCGCTGCGGTTGAAAGTCACGTCGGGTTTGGAAAACATTACGCCCAGTCCGCTGCAAGGAACGTCGCATATCACGCAATCGAATTTTTCCGAAAACTCGGGACGATATACGGTTGCGTCGTTCTCGACGGCGGTAAGATTTACGCCCATTCGTCGCGCGTAAGAGCGAATAAGTTCCACGCGGTGAGGATAAATGTCGCATGCGGTAACGGAGGCTTTAAGAAGCTGAGCGATGTAAACCGCCTTGCCGCCCGGAGCCGCGCAAAGGTCAAGAACCTTTACCCCTTCGCCAAGTCCCGCCGCATAATATTTTACCGCCAGGCCGCTGGCCAACGACTGAACGGTATAAAGCGACGAATCTGTTTTTTTAAGATCCGAATATTCGACGAAAAAGCCGCAAGGAGTTTCCTTGAAAAAAGACAGCTTAGCCTTAAAATCTTCCTTGCTGATTTTGTCAGTATTAACCCTTACGTGAGTCTTGTCCGTGGGAGTTGCGCCGAGATAAGCGCGGGTAAAATCCAATCCGTACTGCGAAACGAGTTTTTTCGTTATCCACAAGGGACAGGAAAAATTTATCGAAGTTTCGAACACTTTGTCTTTGTCGGATATGGGGATTTTAACGTCCTTCGATTTTCTTAAAACGGCGTTGACGAAACCTGAAAGCTCCTTTTTCCCCAGCTTTTTTATAAGTTCGGTCTGAGTGTTTGTTACGGCGTAATCGGGCTCATCCATGTAGCGCAGCATGTAAATGCCCGTTTTAATCACAACGGCTACTTTGGGCTTGGGCTTTTTGGGCGCCAGCATGCCCAGAATATAATCAAGTTGTACGTTTTTAGAAAGCACGCCGTAAAACAGCCGCGAAACGTAAGCTTTGTCCCGCTCGTCATGCAAAGAGTTCAGCGCTTTGTTAAGCTCTATCGAAGAATAAGCGCCGCCGTAAACTTTCAAAAGAAGTTCGGTCACAATTAAATTTCTTTCAGCGGTACGCATGGCTCAACCTTTTGCACTAGTAAGAAATTCGCCTGCGGCAATCTTGGTTCCGTTTAAAAAATCCGACGTTTTCATGCGTTTCTTGCCGCTTGCCTGAAGCTCGGTTATTTCCAAAGCTCCCGCTCCGCAAGCCACGACGAAGTCGTTTTTCGCGGCGACCAGAATTTCGCCCGGCTTACCGTTATCCTCCCGTAAATCGGCGCGATAAATTTTCAGCGGAGCACCGCTGAGAAGGCAAACGCCGTAACCCATGCCCCTTATGACGTTTCTAACGCTTTCACAAGAAGCGGAAAAATCAAGGTATGCCTCCTCTTTTTTAAGCATGGGGGCGTAAGTAGCGCGGCCGGCGTCCTGCGGCACGGGTTTTATCGAGCCGCTGACGTAACCTTCGATTGTTTTTATCAGCAGATTTGCGCCGATTACGCTGAGCTTTTCATACAAATCACCGACGTAATCGTCGTTTTCAATCGTAACTTTTTGCTGAGAAAGAATATCGCCGCTGTCCATTCCGACGTCGGTTTTCATGATTGTAATTCCCGTTTCGCGCTCCCCGTTCATGATTGCGCGCTGAATGGGAGCGCTGCCGCGATACAGGGGCAAAAGCGAGCCGTGTACGTTTAAAACGCCCAACCGCGGAATATTCAGAATTTCTTCGGAAAGGATCTGACCGTAAGCGCACGTTACCATAATATCCGGGCGTAAAGAGCGCAACGCATCCGCGCCCTCCGTCCTTATCTTCTCGAATTTAAAAACCGGAATCCCCTTGCTTTCCGCAACAGAAGCAACCGCGCCTTTTATTACTCTTCCCTTACGGTCCTTTTCGCGGTCGGGCTGTGTTACAACGCCGACCACTTCGTAATTCTCCGTAAGCGCATTCAGCGACGGGACGGCGAACTCGGGCGTACCCAAAAAAACAATTCTCATTCTTCGTCGTCTTCCTCGTTTGTCGCCTTATCTATATATAATATGCCGTCAAGATGATCCATCTCGTGGCAGAAAGCCACCGCAGTAAAGCCCTCCACGTTATATTTCTTCCTGACGCCGTGACGGTCGAAAGCCTCCACCGTGATTTTTTTGGGACGAACGACAGTACCTCTTTTCCCGGGTACGCTAAGACAACCTTCGACCCCTTTCTGCTCTCCGCTCGACTTTATAATGCGGGGATTTACCAGCTCATACACCTTGTCGCCGTCGGTGCTTACCACGCATACGCGGCGTAAGATTCCCACTTGCGGCGCCGCAAGTCCCACGCCGTTCGCCTGAAACATGGTTTCCGTCATGTCGTCTATAAGAATTCCCAGTTTTTCGTCGAAAACGGTAACCTCGCGGCTGTGCTCGCGAAGCAACGGATTGCCTATTTTAATGATGTTGCGTGTTGCCATTGTATCTCCTTCAGCTAAGGTTATTGGGGTTGATTTCCACAAAAACGCTTACTTTGCTTACCGTGTGTTTGTCAACTATATTATACACATTTCCGATTATTTTGTCAAAGCAGGAAACTATGCGCATCAATATCTGAACGCGGTATTTGTTCTGAATCCGCTTCACGGGCGACTTCATTGCCGCAAAGTAGGCAAAACTGCCGCGGTTGTCGCGCGACAATACGGTTATGTCGTCGAAAATCCCCTTAAGCGTACGCGAACAAAGCTCCTCGCTTTCGCCCGAAACAAGCACGCGCACTATTTTGGAAAAAGGCGGATATTTGGTGACTTCTCTTAAGTTGCATTCCTTTTCGTAAAAGCCCTTGTAATCGTTTTTTGCCGCAAAACGGTAAACGTAATGATTGGGCGAATATGTCTGAAGCACTACTTTACCCGGTTTAGTGTCCCTGCCCGCTCTTCCGGCAACCTGCGTGATAAGCTGGAATGTGCGCTCGCACGCGCGATAATCCGCAAAATGCAGACTCATGTCCGCGTCCACGATGCCCACAAGCGTAACGTTAGGGAAATCGTGTCCTTTGGCTATCATCTGAGTCCCCACCAAAATACTTGCCTTGCCCGAAGCAAACTCCCCTAAAATAGCCGCATGCGAATTTTTGTTTTGCGTGGTGTCGTTGTCCATGCGCAATATTTTTTTGTCGGGAAACAGTTTGTAAAGCTGCTCCACAATCGCCTGAGTCCCCACAAAACCGCGTTTTATGCTGGAAGAATGGCATTGAGGACATTCGTCAAGCACGGCATATCTGTTGCCGCAATAGTGACATTTAAGTACGTTTTCCTCTTTATGATACACAAGGGAAACGTCGCACTGCTCGCATTTGGCGACGTAACCGCAACTCCGGCACATCATGTATGAAGAATAGCCGCGGCGGTTTATGAATATTATAGCCTGTTCCCCGCGCGCCATGCATTCAGTAAGTTCGCTGACAAGCAACCTTGAAAACACTCCGTTGTTGCCGTCGTACACTTCCTTGCACATATTGACGATTTCCATTTCGGGAAGTTGTTTTTTGTTTACTCTTTCAGGTAACTCCAGCAATTTATAATCGCCTTTTTGCGCGTGATAATAAGACTCTATACTGGGCGTAGCGCTTCCGAGAAGCAATTTACAACGGTTAAACTGAGCGCGGAAAGCGGCCACCTCGTGCGTTATGTAACGGGGATTGGATTCCGAAACGTAACTGGAATCGTGCTCCTCGTCGATTATGATAAGACCGATGTTTGAAAGCGGCGCGAAAATAGCGCTGCGCGCGCCCACCGCGACTTTTGCCCTGCCGTCAAGCAATCTGCGCCACTCGTCGAAACGCTCGCCGACCGACAAGCCGCTGTGCAGAAGCGCCACGTTGTCGCCGAAGCGGGAGCGGAAAGAGCGCAATACCTGGGGAGTCAAGGAAATTTCGGGCACCAGCATGACAGCCGTCTTTCCTCTTTGCAAAACGAAGGAAATACAACGCATATAGACTTCGGTTTTGCCGCTGCCGGTAACGCCGTGCAAAAGAAACGTTCCGTCCCCGTCGGAGCATACAGCATTTACCACTTTGCTTTGAGCGGGCGTAAGCGTAACCTCCTTTGCTTTGTCGCCGTTTATCCCGGAATACGGAATACGAAGTTCTTCCTCTTCCTCAAGCACGACGACACCGCGCGCGACAAGATTCCTTAGCGCCGCGGCTGAAAAGTTTTTGTTAAGCTCGGTAACAGAATCGCGGCCGCACTCCAAAAGATGATAGTATAAATCCAGTTGTGCTTTGGCCGACGGCCGAATGAAAAGCATTTCGTCCTTGTCGCGATACTCTTCCGCTATAGAGGCGTATTTGACGGTAAGTTCCTTTACTCTTCCGCCGCGCATTTGTGCGGGTATAAACAGCCTTAACACGTCCGCTTTCCTGAGGTGATACGCTTTTGTCATGAAATTCATAAGCGCAAGCATTTCCTCCGTTATGACGGGATACGCGTCCAGTTTTTTGATTATGGGCTTAAGCGAAGAAAACTCGCTTTTTTCCTTGATGCCGATGACGTATCCCTCCACGGTCTGCCTGCCGAAAGGGACAAGTACGCGAAAACCCGCCCGAACGTCATCGGGCGAGCCGTCTAAAGTGTAATCGAAAATCCTGTCGACTTCCGAATTGCTTATGTCGACTATTACTTCCGCTACCATATATTATAATTTCAATATCCTGTCAAGCAACATATCCGCAATAACGCTTTTTTCCGTTTTGAGAATATGTTCTTCGTTATCTTTCGTGATAAAAGTAACTATATTAGTGTCGGAATTGAATCCCGCACCCGCTTGCGTCACGTCGTTAAGGACGGCAATGTCCGCGTTTTTCGCAATCAGTTTTTCGCGTGCGTTTTTCTCGCAATCGTTGGTTTCGGCGCTGAAAATAACCAGTTTTCTGTCGCCTTTGATTTTCCCCACCGCGGCCGCAATGTCGGGATTTTTCTTAAGAGTAAGCGTAATGCTTTCCCCTTTGATTTTTTTATCGGAATAATTTTCCACCGAGTAATCCGATGGCGCGGCGGCTTTTACGATTACGTCCGCGCTATTTACGTTAGCCATGACAGCGTCGTACATTTCCGCGGTAGTGGTCACGTCGACGCGCTCAACGCCGTCGGGTACGGGCACGGAAATATTGCCCGCAACCAGTATTACCCTTGCGCCGCGGTCAAGCGCTTTCTGCGCAATCGCAATCCCCATTTTACCGCTTGAACGGTTGGATATAAAGCGGACGGGATCAATGGGTTCGCTTGTTCCGCCGGCAGTGACAAGCACGGTTTTACCCGAGTAATCGGGCTTCGGAATCAGTATCTTAGAGATAAAATCCACAATCTCATCAGGCTCCGCCATGCGTCCTTTGCCTACGTCGCCGCAAGCAAGATATCCGCTTCCGCTTTCGACGGTAAGGACGCCGCGCTCCTTCAGAATACGCTCGTTTTCCTTATACGCCGCGGAAGTAATCATGTTAGTGTTCATGGCGGGGGCAAGCACCACGGGACATTTCATTGCCATGGCCGTGGTGGACAAAAAGTCGTCGGCAATACCGTGTGCAAGTTTACCCGCAAAATCGGCCGTACAAGGCGCAACCAAAAACAGGTCCGCTTTTTTTGCAAGCGAAACGTGCTCCACTTCCCATTCGAAGTCCCTGTCGAACGTATCGACGATAACCCTGTTGCCCGAAAGCGTTTCATAGGTCAGGGGACGGACGAATTGCGTGGCGTTTTCGGTCATCACGACGTGCACTTCGGCACCGGATTTTTTAAGCGCGCTTACGACGTAACATACTTTATAAGCGGCAATACCCGCGGTTATTCCCACGACGATTTTTTTGCCCTTGAGATTCAATACCGTTTACTCCTCGCTGCGGACTTCCACTCTGCCGTCGTACAGTTCCTTGGCGGCGTAGGTAACGGGATTTATCTTGGTCGCCTCAAGCATATCGGCTTTTTTGTCGAGAAGATATCTCGCGCGTTTTGCCGTAACGCAAACAAGTGCGTACTTGCAACCGATTTTTTCGATAAGTTTGTCGATAGGCGGATCGATCATCATAATAAATATATTCTCCTTAAAAAAATGAATTCTCTTTTAAAAACGGCAACTGCCGTTACCGTCGGCGAGCTGATTGCCGCTTCAGAAATTTTTACTTCCTGTCCTTGTCGGCTTAGCTGTTAAGATAATCCTTAATCGCTTTTTCGTTGCGGAAAATCCTGCTTTTTTCCGCGTCGATTATGGAAAGCACTCGTTGAATGGACGACTCCAGATCATCGTTAAAGACTATGTAGTCGAACTGTTTGTATTTTGCAAGCTCGCTTCTGGCGCAAGAAAGCCGACGGCGTATGCTGTCTTCGGAATCCGTGCCGCGCGCCCTTAAACGCTTTTCCAAAATCTCGAACGAAGGCGGAATTATAAAGATGGTTACGCTTTCGGGATAAATGGTTTTGATCTGCTTTGCCCCTAAAGTGTCTATTTCGAACATTACGTCCTGTCCCAGTGCGAGTTTTTCGTAAACGGGAGCTTTGGGAGTACCGTAATAATTGCTGTAAACCGATGCCGTTTCCAGAAACTCCCCGTTGGCGATCATGCGCTGGTATTCTTCCACCGTCCTGAAGTAATAGTGTATACCGTCCACCTCGCCCTTGCGCGGAGCGCGGGTAGTCACGGATACGGAGCGTTTTATTTCCGGTCTTCTTATCAGAACCTCATTGTAAACGGTGCCTTTACCGGCGCCGCTGGGTCCGGATATCACTATAAGCAAACCTTTTTTGTTCATTCAAGGTACCTCCGATTTACTCCACGTTCCTTATCTGTTCTTTGATTTTTTCCAACTCGTTCTTCATGTAAACCACAAGATTTGTCAGCTCCGTATCGTTGCTTTTGCTGCCCATGGTGTTGATTTCTCTTCCCATTTCCTGCGAAACGAAATCCAGATTCCTGCCCTGAGGCTCGGACGAAGAAAGCGCGGAAACAAACTGTGCGATGTGCGAGTGCAGCCTGGAAATTTCTTCGTTTATGTCCGCTTTGTCGGCAAAAAACGCCGTTTCGTTCAGCAGTCTTGCCTCGTCTATCTCCACGCCCGCAAGCAGTTCGGTAATTTTGGCACGCAATTTCTGCGAATACTCCTCCACAACTTTGGGGGCGCGCTGTTCTACCTTGGCAAGAGCTCCGTCGATGTTAGCCGCCAGTCTTTTAAGATCCTCGGCAATGGTCTTACCCTCCGTGGCGCGCATGCGGTTAAGCTCCGTGACCGCGCCCTCGGTGCATTTTTCCACCAAAGCTTTCAAAAGCTGCTCGTCTTCCGATTCGCTGTCGATTTTTATGACATCCGGGACACGCATAAAGTCGGTAACGCCAAAGTCGTTTTCAATGCCGTATTTTGCGGCAAGCTTAAGCGAAGCACCTCTGTAAGCGTCCGCCAAAGCTTCGTCCACAATGATGCGCTTGCCTTGAGGCGAATTGTTTTCGTAGTTGAAAAATACGTCCACAGAGCCGCGACGAAGATGCTTTTTGATAGTGCGCTTTACCACGTCTTCCACCGCCGACAAAGCCTTGGGTATGCGGCAGTTGATGTCAAGATAACGGTTGTTCACCGATTTGATTTCCACGGTGATTTGTCTGTCGGATTCGGCTACGATAAACTTACCGTAACCCGTCATGCTGTTCATTTACTCTCTCCTGAAAATTTATACAATTCGTCTGCAAGTACGTCTATTTTTTCGCGAGTGCCGTCTTTATGCACAAGCACGACGCCTTTTTCCGTAACTTTACCGATGCAAGTGAATTCAATGCCCGCTGCTTTCATGACTTTTTCCGCCGTTTCCGAACCGGAAAGCGCAACCAGCATACTGCCGCTGGAAATAAGCCTTAAAGGATTTACTCCGTAACGCGCACACAGCTTAACGGTAAGCGGGTCTAACGGCATTTTATCCTCCCAGATTTCCGCGCCCAGACCATTAAGGAAGCAAACTTCCGCAACCGCGCCCAGGATACCACCTTCCGTAACGTCGTGCATCATGGAAACCTGAGGTAAGGTTTTAAGAAGCGTGGATTCGGGCACGACGTCAAGCTGCGAATTGAATAAGACGAGTTTTTTTCTTTCATCGTCGTCAAGATCGGGCTTAAGAATGTCCGCCAAAAGGCATGTCCCTTCAAGCGCAAGTTTTTTCGTAACGAAAAGTAAGTCGCCCTTTTTCAGTCCGGACTTACATATAACCTTTGCCGCTTTGCCGAACGCCGTTCCGCATACGACGGGGCGAACCACGCAGTCGGAAAATTCGGTGTGTCCTCCTACGATGTCCACGTTAAGTTCGTCCGCGCGCTTAACCGCGCCCTTCATAATGACGCCCACGTCCTCGGCCGAACACGACGGCGGCATTATAAGCGTAATCGTCATTGCAACGGGCTCGCCGCCGTTGGCCGCCACGTCGTTGCAGCACACGTTTACGCACAATGCGCCCAGTTTCTCCTTTTCCGCGACCGCGGTAATGGGGTCGGAAGATACCACAATTACGTCTTTAAGGTCAAGCGCGGCGCAATCCTCGCCGATTGCGGACGACAACAAAACTTCCGATCTGTTTTTGTGCAAAAGAGAAATTACGTGTTTATTGAGTTCGTCCGTTGTCAGCTTGCCCAGTTTCATAATTATATTATAACAATAAAAAGCGGAAATTTCAACTGTTTAATAAGGAAATAAATTCTTTCTCGGAGATTATTTTTATGCCTTTTTGTCTGGCTTTTTCCAGTTTGGAGCCCGCATTGTCCCCGGCCAGCACGAAATCCGTTTCCTTAGACACGGAGGACATGACTTCTCCGCCCGCACTCTCTATAAGCTTAGTCGCCTCGGCGCGGGTGTAAGACGGAAGCGTGCCCGTAAGCACGAATTTTTTACCCGAGAAAACGCCCGCGGCGTCTTGCCGCTCGATTTTGGGATCAATGCCTATTTCTCGGAACTTTTCTATAAGTGCGCCGTGTTTTCCAAAATAGGACATTATAGAATCTGCAACTATTTCCCCGATATCCTCTATTTCTAGCAGTGTTTCGCGATCGGCGTTCATAAGCGCACTTATGCTTTTAAAGCGTAACGCAAGGTCGCGCGCGGTTTTTTTGCCCACGTTTTCTATGCCCAGGGCGTTTATAAATCGGTCAAGAGGAACAGACTTGCTTTTTTCCACCGACGAGATGAAATTTTCGATTTTCTTATCTTTATAGCCTTCAAGCCCGGCAACGTCCTCCGCTTTCAGATAATACAAATCGGTCACGGAACGGACCCCCAGTTTTTCGTAAAGCTGAGCAACGGATTTTTCGCTTATGCCGCGAATGTCCATACAATCTTTGGAAACAAAGTGCTCGATTCGTCCCGTAATCTGCGGGGGACATCCGTTCTCGTTGGGACAGTACAAAAGCGCGCCCGATTCCACAAGCAAAGTCCCGCAGGCGGGGCACACCTCGGGTTTGACGATCTCTGAACCGCCGTTATCCTCGGCCACACCCAGTATTTCGGGAATGACGTCGTTGGAACGCCTTACGAATACCCTGCTGCCCTTTTTTACCTTTTTACGTACAATGTCGCCGTAATTGTTAAGCGTGGCGCGGCTGACGGTGGCGCCGCAAAGCTCCACGGGCTCAAGCACCGCAAGCGGAGTAAGCTTTCCCGTGCGGCCCACGTTCCAGACCACGTCTTTCAGAACGGTTGTGGTTTCTTCCGCTTCGAATTTGTAAGCCATTGCCCAACGCGGAAATTTGTCCGTATAACCCAGCCTTTCTCTTAAGCGCATGTCGTCCACTTTGATGACCATGCCGTCTATCAGAAAATCCAAAGCTTTGCGATCCACGGAATTTATCCTGCCGATAATCTCTTCCATGTTTCCCGAAACGAAAAGCATTTCGGTTTTAAATCCGTTTTCTTTCAAAAACGCTATGGAGTCGCGTTGACTGTCAATGTCCTTGCCCTCAATGTAATTGACATTGTAGAAAATAATATCCAGATTACGTGCTGCCGTAACTTTCGGGTCAAGGTTTCTTATCGCACCCGCAACGCCGTTACGCGCGTTTTTAAGCGGCTCGGCGGCGGTTTCATTGTACTTTTTAAGCGCGGACAAACGCATGATACCTTCACCCTGAGCCTCAAAAGTGCCCTTGTACGGGACGGACAAAGGTATGGATTTTATGGTAGAAACCTGCGCGGTGACGTCCTCTCCCGTTTCGCCGTTGCCGCGCGTAGCCGCACCTTTATAATAGCCGTTTTCATAGGTAAGCGAAAGCGTAAGCCCGTCCAGCTTGTATTCGAGAGTATATATAACGTCGGGTGCGAGTTTTTTGATTTTGGCGTCCCATTCCCTGAGCTCTTCGAAACTGTTGCACTTATCAAGACTGTACAGCTTTTTAAGATGAGTATGAGGCTTGAATTCCTTTATCGGATCGCCGCCGATTTTACGCGTGGGCGAATCGGGAAGCGTCGTCCCCGTTTCTTTCTCGAGAAGAAGCAGTTCGTTGTAAAGTTCGTCGTACTCTTTGTCGGAAACGGTAGGCTCGTCAAGCACGTAATATTGATAAGCGTACTTGTTAAGACGGGCGGTAAGCTCCTTCATTCTTTCGATTTTGTCCATTGGTTTTAAGACCTCATTAAAAATTATCTTCCCGACACGGAAAAACTGTGCCCGATCTTTTTATTCCACTATTTCAAGCGGTGCATACGCCAAAAGCAACATTAGTTTGCCCAGCCCCGGAAAATCCACTTCGGCATACGCTTCCCCGCTTGTATCCAGTTTTACGATTGTTCCTTCGCCGAACTTCTTATGGCGGACTTTTGTCCCGGGCTTAAACAGCGCAGGGTCCACTTTCGGGCGGGACGGACTTTCCGCAGCCGGTTTTGCGGAACGTTCTCCACCCGACAGAGGAACCTCCTCCCTTACATAGCCGTCGCCGTATGACGAGTAAGCGCGCTCTCCCCTGTAACTTCCGTAATCGCCGTATCCGCGACCGTAACGGGCATAAGGACTTTCGTACCCGCGGTTTTCCACAAATCCCGCTTCTTTCAAAAACTCCGACGGCAGACAATCCTGTCTTTCGCCGAAACGGAATCTGGACTTGGCCATCGAAAGGAACAGACGTTGTTTGGCCCTTGTAACCGCAACGTACATAAGTCTTCGCTCCTCTTCCGTTTCCGAAGAAGAGTCGTTTCTGCGCGACACGGGGAAAATACCTTCTTCAAGCCCGACTACAAAAACGACGTTGAATTCCAGCCCCTTGGCGGAATGTACGGTGGCAAGATTAACGCAGTCGCCCGCTTCGTCCATCTCGTCAAGATCGCTGTAAAGCGAAATCTGCTGAAGATAATCGTCAAGACCGGCACCCGGATTCGCCTGCTCGTATTGTTCGATACCGTGAGCAAGCTCTCGTATATTGTTTTTACGGGCTTCGTTTTCCTCGGTATCCTCGGAATAATATTCTTTCAGTCCGATCAGTTTTATGATGTAGCATACAAGGTCGAAAAGCGAACAGCCGGACTTATAAGCGTTGCTCATGCATTGCAGAACGTTGGCAAAAGGCAGCACTTTTTTTATTACGCCGGACGGTAAATCCCCGTTTCCTTCAATGCCGTAAATGACGTCGTAAAGCGTTTGCCCGCTTACAAGCGAATAATTGACAAGCTGTTTTACGGTTCCGTCGCCTATGCCGCGCTTGGGAAAATTTATTACGCGCATTATAGCTTCGTCGTCGTTGGGATTTCCCAGAATTTTAAGATATGCAATAAGATCTTTAACCTCTTTACGGTCGTAAAATTTGAAGCCGCCGTAAACCTTGTGAGGTATGCCGTACTGAATCAGTTTTTCTTCGAACGTTCGGGAAAGCGAGTTTATGCGCATAAGCACGGCAAAATCGGAATATTTTAAGCCGGCGCTTTTTTTGATTGTAATAATGTTTTTTACCACGTAATCCGCTTCTTCCCCGTCGGTATGCGCCGCGTAAAACTGCACGTCCGCACCGTCCGCATTTTCCGTCCACAACTCCTTGTCAAGCCTTGTCGTGTTGTTCTTTATTATTTTGTTGGCTAAAGCGAGAATCTTTTTTGTGGAACGGTAATTCTGCTCCAGCTTATAAACTTTACACGGATAATCGGTAGTAAAATCGAAAATATTGGCAAAATTTGCGCCGCGCCAACCGTAAATGCTTTGATCCTCGTCGCCGACAACAAAAATATTGCCGTGCTTTGCGCCCAGTATTTTAATGAGATTATACTGAACAGTGTTTGTGTCCTGAAATTCGTCGACGTGTATGTAACGGAATTTTTCCTGAAAATATTCGCGCGCCTCGTCGTCGTGCTTAAGTAAATACAGGGCTTTGTTGAGAAGATCGTCAAAATCCAGCGCGTTACACTTTTTAAGCTCTTTTTCGTACTCAAAATAGACCTTTGCTATTACGTCGATATACTCCCGCCAGGAATTTGCTTTGCGATATTCGTCGGGCGTCAGTCCGTAGGTTTTGGCGTCGGAGATAGAAGCAATCGTGATTTTTGCAATGTCGTCGTCCACGGGCATTTCTTTGAGAATGCGTTTTATGCAGTGTTCTTTTTCCTGCTCGCCGTAAATCGAAAAATTGGCAGTATATCCTCCCAGATTTTTAATAAACCTGCGCAGAATTCTTATGCACAGCGCGTGAAATGTAAAGACCCAGATATCCCCGGCCTTGTCGCCCAGCATAGAGATAAGCCTTTCGCGCATCTCGTTGGCAGCCTTGTTTGTAAAGGTAATCGCCAGAATGTTGTAAGGTTTTACCCCAAGGTCCTCGATAAGATGCGCAATACGGTGCGTAAGCAGTCGCGTTTTGCCGCTTCCCGCCCCTGCTGTGACAAGTACGGCGCCTTCGGTATCGAGTACGGGTTTAATCTGTTCGTCGTTAAGTTTGCTTAAATCCAAGCTCATGCGGTAATCTTCCTAAAATTGAATTTCTGCCCTGATAAAACAATTATGCGGATTCAGAAAAAATCCGCATAAATCCGTGTTTTTATTGTATCAAATTCCTTATGTTTAGTCAAGGCTTTTTGTTTTAACTGCCGCTTTTGCACCGAAGCTGCCGCATAATATTTCAAACCGATTTTCCGACGTGCTCAAGATAATATCTGCGACTTAATTCCCTGAATTTCTTTGATAATTCAAGAATATATTTCTGTTTTCCGCATTCGTCCAGCTTCTGATACTTTTCCTTGTCAATCAGCTGACCTATGGGACTAAGCGTGTCGGAATCCTCATCGAGAATCTTGCAAACCTTTTCGTAAAGCCTTTCCTCCTGACGAAAACGCTGTTCGTCCGTTGCGAACATGGCGTCACGACGGATTTTCGCCCGCTGTAATTCCGTAATGTTGCGCTCGCCCATCGAAGAACTTTCTTCCATTTCGCGGCGCTCGCGTTCAAGCCGTTGCCAGTATCCCATTTTCAGTCTTTGCTTTGCCAAAAGCGCCCTTTTCTTCAACTCGCTTATTGCCTTTTCGCTTCTCAATTTCCTGTCCTCCCGAAAGTTTTAACGCCATAAATAATAGCATAATATTTTCAGTTTGTATCCATGCTTTCAAAATTCGACATAAAATCCCAAAAGTTTCCGAATATGTTGCTTGTTACCGTACCCTTATTCCTAAATTTTCGTTATTTTTTACTCTTATTGGACTTCAATTTTTTATCAAATGACTTTACTCTCGTTCTTCTCTAATTTTTATTAAACTACCTATAATCAAAGTTGATTTTAAATAAATTTCCGACAAAACAAACGATGATGCTGCCGATATCATTTAAATACGGGATTGTTGCGAACTCTTGAAAAACAAAAACATTTTTTTAGCAGTTTTCCCTCTCTTTGCCTCTGCCAAATAAAAACTTGCAAAGCCGTGAAAATTCATTTTCGATTTAAGCGAAAAAATTAAATTTTCAACAAAAAATCTTCTAAAAACCCTTGACAAGCCCCCGCGAATAATGTAATATTAAGTCGCACAAAAGAAAAACCAAAGACATCCGACGGGACGCTTAAATGCGTTCCGTCTTTTCATATAGTTTATATAAATATTATTTTAGTTTTATCATGCCGCCTTTTTATATTATTTATTATATAAAATATTACTTCCTACTCGTGCACGTTGATTTTTATTAAACCTTAACGCACAAAAAATATGCTTTACAAAACTTATTTCCGCGAATCAAATAAAAAAAACACTTAAATTCCTGATTTTGTATTTAGAATTTCCTGAAAAGCGCCGCATTACAAAACCGTCAAAAAATTCTTCATTAAAACAAATTATTAATCGCTGAAACAAATATAGTTAAAAAATCATTATTTAAGATAAAGTCTGCAGGCTTTATAGACTTACCATCTGTATTTCGATTTAAATTTCCGCATAAAAAAACGCCCTCTCCCTCATAACGGGAAAGGACGTATCAGCCTTATAAAAAGGTCAGTTTTTAATGCGCTTTCTGGCGGCTTCGGCTTTCTTCTTTCTGCGGACAGAAGGTTTCTCATAATGCTCCTTACGTCTGAGATCGCCCATGATATTGTCTTTCTGGCACTTTCTCTTGAAACGCTTGAGCGCGCTGTCCAAAGACTCGTTTTCGCCGACTTTGATTGCAGACATGTTCACACCACCTTTGTTCTTGACCGAACCTTATTTAGCCCTAACATTATATAAAAGCAAACTGAATTTGTCAACCGTTTTAGGCGAGTTTAATGTATTTTTTGCAATCGAAAATTTTATGATGGTGCATTAAACGAGTGCGCGCATTATCAAACAAAGTGCGCGACGATAAAGCAATTGGGATTTATATTTAACCGTAAACTATTTATAAGCAACTTACCGACGCAATAAAAATCCAGGGGTAAATTTACTTAAGATCCGGAAAATCCAAAACCTGCCCGCCCATTACGTGGACGTGAAGATGAAATACGGTCTGGCCTGCGTCATCGCCTTGATTTATGACAAGTCGATAACCTCCCTTAAGTCCCAGTGAAGGAGCTAATTCGGAAAGTTTTTTAAGGCATGCCGCCAGGTCCGCCGCGTCCTCCTCCGTCATTTCGCTTAAAAGCTTGTAATGCTTTTTGGGTATCATGAGGTAATGCAATTTTGCTTTAGGCTCGATGTCGGCGATTATAAACATTTTATCGTCCTCGTAAAATTTCCTGGAGGGGATTTCGCCTTTGTTGATTTTACAGAAAATACAATCGTTCATATTTTTTCTCCTTTTATTCCGTCACGGAAAATTTCCGTCAGTTTCAGATTCACGATACTTCCGGGCGCCTGGTCGGAATAGACTTTTATGTAATTGGACGCAAACCCGCATGTACAGCCGTCCGCTTCCTCCTCAACGTAAACTTCCTTTATCTTACCCGATTGAGACGCCAGAAATTTTAAATGCAATTTTTCCGCTTCTTCCCGCAGTATTTTGGCACGCATTAAGGCCACGCTTTTTTCCACCTGAGGCATCGTTGCCGCAACCGTGCCCGGCCGCACGCTGTAAGGAAATACGTGCATAAGCGAAAATCCCGCTCTTTGCGATGTAGATACGGTATCTGAAAAATCCTCATCCGTTTCGGTGGGAAAGCCTACGATTACGTCGGTAGTGATACCCGCGTCGGGAAAATGCTTTCTTATAAGATCGCACTTTTCAATAAAAACCGAAGACGTATATTTACGGTTCATTTTTTTCAGAATTCTGTCGCTGCCGCTTTGCATGGACAGATGAAAGGAATCGCACCAGCCGCCCACGGACATAAGAGAAAGTAACTTTTCGTCAATGACGGTGCACTCCAAAGAACCGAATCTTTTTCTTACGGGTATATCGTTAAGCGCCGACACCAGATCGCATAAAGACAGCGAAATATCTTTTCCGTAAGCTGACACGTTGATTCCCGTAACGACTAATTCCCGCGTTTTTTCCGCCATCGATTTTGCTTCGTCAACGATACTTTCAAGTTTTCTGGATCTGCTTCTTCCTCTCAGATAGGGCACAATGCAATATGAACAAAAATTATCGCATCCATCCTGCACTTTTATATAACCGCGTGTCTTTGTAAGCTCCCCGTGAAGGTCGTCTTCATAAACTAAAGGCGGTTTTACAACTCTATTTCCCTGTACTATGTCTGACATAATACTATCAATTAGTGACATTTTTCCGCTTGTTCCGCTGATTAAACGCACATTTGGCTTATTTTCATAAGGCTTTGGATTGTTTTGACTGCTGCAACCGCAAATCACGACTTTTGCTTGGGGATTAAGCTTAAGTACCCTTGCAACCGCCTGACGCGACTTTTTATCCGCCTCCGCCGTGACGGAACAAGTGTTGATTATATAACAGTCCGCTTTTTCCAGCGCGTCGGTAGCCTCGAATCCGCGGTCCTCAAGCTCCTTGATAAGCGAACGGCCTTCATACTGATTAACTTTGCAGCCAAGTGAAAATACGACGAATTTCATTTCATCCGCCTCCACTCGCCAAGCGTATACATAAGCACAGAAACCACCGCGACACAGGCAGTATCGGCCCTTAAAACACGTTCCCCAAGCGTAATGCTGCAACCTGCAATCTCACGAAGTTTATCGGCTTCACGTTTGGAAAATCCGCCTTCCGAACCGATGACGACGGCTATTTTACCCATGGAAGAATTTTTTACAATGTCGTTAAAAGTGGAATTTTCCTCCTGTTCATAGGGGAAAACGACAGTATCGAAGGACGCAAGCAAATCAGACAAATCATTAAACGTGATAACGTTCTGAACGGGAGGAACAAATCCCCTCCCGCACTGCTTTGCGGCTTCCAACGCAATTCTGTTAAGACGCTCAGGTCTGACGCTTTCACGCGTGACGGAGGAAAATTCCGATATGAAAGGCACAAAATTCTTCACCCCAAGTTCGGTACATTTCTGGACGATGTAATCGTTTTTATCACCCTTAAGCGCGCCGAAAAACAGCGTCACGTCGGAAAACGGTTCAGAAACGTTTCTGGCCTTTCCCACCACTTCGGCAACGGTTTCGTTTTTTCCGATATTGGTTATAACGGCAGTATAATCCGTCCCGCCCGAGCAAACCGTGATTTCGTCGCCCTTTTTCATGCGAAGGGAATATGCGATGTGTTTATGATCGTCGCCCGAAATTTTGATTTCCGATCCGTCTATTTTATTTATAAAAAGTTTTCTCATTAAATTACGCCCGTTTAATTTTTTTCGTCAGAAGCATTGCCGTCCACTCGCCGCGCTGAAGAGTTTCAACCGTTTCGAAAGCGTCCGAATAAGCCTTCTTAACCTCTTGTGCGCGCGCGTTTATTATTCCGCTTATCACAGCGTTTCCGCCATCTTTTAAGCTGTACTCGAGTTGTTCCTTTAATCTTACGAGAACGTCTGCCGTTATGTTCGCAATCACAGCGTCATATTCCGTCTTACCCGTATCGAGATCGCCGCAGACTGTCGTGCAAGCTTCTTCCACGTCGTTAAGTCTGACGTTGTCGCTGCTTGCCTGTATCGCCTGCGGGTCTATATCAGACAAAACTGCTTTTTTTGCGCCCAGCTTTACGGCCGTAATGCCTAAAATTCCGCTGCCGCAACCCATATCGAGTACGGTTTTCCCCTTCAGATCGATTTTCTGCATAAGCAAAACGCACATTGAAGTCGTCTCGTGATTTCCCGTGCCGAAAGCCATTCCAGGTTCTATATAAACAGGAATGCCGTCATCAGGTGCTTTAAGCCATGCAGGTACGATTACTATTTTGCCGAGCTTAATGGGAGAATAATATTTACGCCACTCGTTTTCCCAATCAGCAGAATTTATTCTGGTAACAGCCACCTCCAGACTGCCCGTGGGGAAAACGCAATTTTCTTTTAAAGCGTCAAGCGCGTCATAAAGCTTGCTTACGTCGAAATCCGTATTAAAGTATCCGCTGACAAGCGCTTTCCCGTCGCCTGAATGCAACAGACTTTCGTCCACATAATCCCAGGACAGCTTTTTTTCGATAAGTTCCCTTATATCAGCGTCGTCTTTTATGGAAACTCCGTCGCTGCCCGCCTCGTAAAGCGTCATTGCGACCAATTCGGAACACTCGCTAGTGGTTGAAACAGAAATCTGCAGCCATTCCATAATTTTAATTCTCCGTTTGTTCTATGGTAAACATTATAATATTTTTCCTTAAATAAGTCAATCGTTAGGGCGCAACCGCCGTAGTGCCGCGCATGAAATATTCTAAATTTCTTAACACCGTCAAGTCGTTTTACCTGTTTATATAAAGCAAAAATTTAACCTAAAGCACATCATTATAAAGCCCTGCTAAGCATCAAAATACGAAAAGCGGAGATTCTTAATTTTTTTGCGAAAAACAAATAACCGCCCGGTAAAATAATTTCACTTACCAAACGTTATATATCTAAATGACGTGAAAATAAGGACATAAAAAAAGGCCGCACGCTTGAACATGCGACCGTTTTTTCTGTTATTGTCAGAAAGCGTTTTTATTAAAGTCCCTTACCTTTTCAAACTGTTCGGGCTTGATGTCAGCTTCAAGAGCTTTGATTTTTGCCTTCTGATCCTTTGTCAATTTTTTAGGCAAATCCACCGTTACGGTAACGTACATATCGCCCGTGCCGCGTTTGGTGGTAATGCCGTGTCCCTTAAGTTTTAATACGGAGCCGCTTTTTACACCCTCGGTAAGCGCAAACTGAAGCTCGGTCCCCTTAAGCGTGGGTACTTTTACTTTTTCGCCCAGCGCCGCCTGAATAAAGGTTACCGGAAGATCGACGTAAAGATCCGCGCCCGTACGCTTGAAAATCTTATGCGGCAAAACGTTTATAATAAGCTGCAAGTTGCCCGCTCTTCCGTTTGCCACTTTTTCGCCTTCTCCGCGGACGGTCATAACCTGACCGGTTTCCACGCCGGCGGGAATGTTGACCTTAAGCTTAACGTTTTTCCTGAGCATTCCTCTGCCCGCGCAATCGGGACAAGTTTCCTCTATGATCTTACCGGTGCCGCGGCAGGAAGGACAAACGCGTTCGCTTACTACTCTGCCGAAAGGCGTTTCCTGAGCCTGTTTGACTCTTCCCGATCCGCCGCAGGTGCCGCAGGTCTTGAACTTTGTCCCGTCCTTCGCGCCCGTACCGTTACAGGAGGGACAAGGTTCTTTTCTGGTTATAGTGACTTCTTTCTGCGCACCGAAAGCAGCTTCTTCAAAAGTAAGAGTAACGTTGACGGTGATGTCGTCGCCGATATTCTCTGCACTTCTTCCGCTGCGCCCGCCTCCGCCGAACATATCGAAAATGCTGTCGAAAATCGAGCCGCCGCCTCCGCCGAAACCGCCGAATCCGCTGAAACCGCTTTCGAATCCGCTGCCGCCCGAACCGAAATCGCCGAAAGGCGAAGGATTGTCGTAAGCGGCGCGCTTCTCGGGATCGGACAGAGTTTCGTACGCCTCGGAAATTTCTTTGAATTTGTTTGCAGCCGCCTCGTCGCCGGGATGAAGATCGGGGTGATATTGCCGCGCAAGCTTACGATAGGCAGACTTTATCTCATCCTGGCTTGCGTCTTTTTTGACCCCTAAAATATCGTAAAATGATTTAGCCATTGATCCTCCCGTAAATTACCTTAGCGGTAAAATTACACCTCTTCGGCATCTACTACGTTGTCGCCGCCTGCGTTGCCGTTGTTACCGTTGTTGCCGGGATTTGCGCCCGCAGTCTGCTGATAGAGTTTGGTAAATACTTCGCTTGAAAGCTTCTGAAGTTCCTCGGATTCCTTCTTGATAGCGTCGATATCGTCCGTTTTAAGAACCTCTTTTGCTTTAGCGACAGCCGCCTCGAGTTTAGTCTTATCTTCGGCAGCGACTTTTTCACCGCTTTCGGAAAGCACTTTTTCAATCTGGAACACAAGCGTATCGAGATTATTTTTGGTGTCCACGACTTCTTTACGCTTGTTGTCTTCCGCAGCGAATTTCTCCGCCTCGTCAATAGCGCGCTGGATATCCTCTTCGGACAGGTTGGAAGAAGCGGTAATGGTAACGCTTTGTTCTTTTCCGGTACCTTTATCCTTTGCGTAAACGTGAACTATGCCGTTTGCGTCGATATCGAAAGTAACTTCGATCTGCGGGATTCCGCGGGGTGCGGGAGCAATTCCGCTAAGCTCGAAACGAGCAAGAGTTTTGTTGTCCGCAGCCATGGGACGCTCGCCCTGCAGAACGTGAATGTCGACAGAGGGCTGATTGTCCGCAGCCGTCGAGAATATCTGAGATTTCTTGGTAGGAATCGTGGTGTTCCTGTCGATAAGCTTTGTAAACACGCCGCCCATGGTTTCGATACCCAGAGAAAGAGGCGTAACATCCAAAAGCAGAACGTCTTTAACTTCGCCACCGAGAACGCCGCCCTGAATTGCCGCGCCTATTGCGACGCATTCATCGGGATTGATTCCCTTGAAAGGTTCTTTGCCGGTAACTTTTCTTACGGCGTCCACAACGCAGGGCACACGGGTCGAGCCGCCTACCAGAATGACCTTATCTATCTGGCTTGCGGTAAATCCGGAATCGGACAACGCGCGTTTGGTAAGGTCAACGGTCTGCTGTACAAGGTCGGAAATAAGCGCCTCGAATTTAGCACGGCTGAGGTCTACGTCCATGTGAATGGGGCCGGATTCTCCCATCGAAATAAAGGGCAGGCTGATTTTGGTATTGTTAAGCGTAGAAAGCTCGATTTTCGCCTTTTCTGCCGCCTCTTTCAGTCTTTGCATTGCCATACGGTCTTTGCTAAGGTCGATGTTATGTTCCTTCTTGAACATATCGACAAGATAATCCATGATTCTCTGGTCGAAATCGTCGCCGCCCAGCCTGTTGTTGCCGGCAGTAGCCACAACTTCGAAAACGCCGTCGCTTATCTCAAGAATGGAGATATCGAAAGTGCCGCCGCCAAGGTCGTAAATAAATATTCTCTGCGTGCCTTCTTTAATCTTATCAAGACCGTAAGCAAGTGCCGCGGCAGTAGGCTCGTTGATAATACGTTTTACGTCAAGGCCCGCAATTCTGCCCGCGTCCTTGGTAGCCTGACGCTGAGAGTCAGTGAAGTATGCGGGGACTGTAATGACCGCCTCGGTAACCTTGGTTCCGAGATAGCTTTCCGCGTCGGCTTTAAGCTTGGAAAGAATCATAGCGGAAAGTTCCTGCGGCGAATACTGTTTGTCGTCGATTTTTACTTTATAATCGGTACCCATTTCCCTTTTGATGGAAATAACCGTACGGTCGGGGTTAGCAACAGCCTGGTGTTTAGCAACCTGACCGACAAGACGTTCACCGTCTTTTGCAAAACCGATGACCGACGGGGTCGTCCTTGAGCCTTCGGAGTTGGGGATAACTACGGGTTCACCACCCTCAAGCACCGCAACACACGAGTTTGTCGTACCTAAATCTATACCAATTATTTTTCCCATAATAATATATCCTCCTGAAAATTGTATTTTTATTTATTGACTATTACACGGGCGGGCCGTATTACGCGGTCACCCATTTTGTAACCTTTCTGAAACACTTCTTTGACGGTGTCGCAAAGCTCCTCTTTTTCCGCGGGAGCCTGCATGATCGCCTCATGAAGCTTGGGGTCGAACTCCTTGCCTTCCGCCTCTATTTCAGTAACGTTGTAAGAAGCAAGCAGTTTGGTAATTTCGTCCTCTATCATTTTCACGCCTTTAGCGACTTTTTCGTCGTCGATCATCTTCAATGCCTGACCTATTACGTCAAGGACGGGCACGATTTTGACGAGAACGTCGGTCGTAGCGTCTTCACGCACTTTCTTGGCGTTATCCAGTGTGCGACGACGGTAATTGTCGAACTCCGCCTGAATTCGCTTCGCGTAGTCCGTCATTTCTTCGGCCTTCGCTTTTTCCGATTCGGCTTTTTTCTGAAGCTCGGCAAGTTTACCGATAAGGTCGTCCACCGTAATTTCCGCGTCCGACGCAGACGCTTTTTCGGCTTTATCGCTTACAACGGCTTCTTCGTCGACGGAAGCTTTTTCGACAAAGTCCTTGTCAATTTTTTCTTCCGCTTTTTTATTTTCTTCGTTATTGTTTGCGTTTTTCGTCATGATCCGCCTCCGGCAGTACGTTAAGAGTTTTTCCTATATAATCCAGCACCGATACTACTTTGGAGTAATCCATTCGTATGGGGCCGATGACGCCGGCATTGCCTATGGATACGCCGTTTACCTGATAGTTTGCGGTAACTATGGCACATTCCGGCATGCCTTTGCCCATTTCGTTGTCCTTTCCTATTTTTATGTTAAGACTTACGTTTTCGGGAGACTTCAGCATCGGAACAAGCTGATCTTTCGCCTCAAGCAATTCAAGCATGGCACGCGCTTTCTCGACGTTGGCGTATTCCGGCTGTCCCAGAATCTTCGCGCTGCCTTCAAGCACTATGTCGCCCACGCCTCCGTTTTCCACGTAATCCTTTATTATCTTTATTATGGCTTTGAAAAGCTGTTCGTAATCCTTTTTTATCTCCTCGATAAGTTTGTCGGGTTCCAGAATCTCGCCTATGGTCTTGCCGTGAAACGCCGCCGATATGAAATTACTGGCCGTGACGAAATATTCGTCCCCCAGCGACGACGCGATTTCCACCGTGGCGTCCTTAAGCACCCCGAGATTGGTAACCAATATCACAAGCGCGCTTTTGTCGTTAAGTTTGACTATCTTTACGCTTTCCACCACCGCGCCCGTCAGATTGGGTATGACGGCCACGGAAGTTAGATTTGTAATTTCAGAAATGACTTTCGCCGTGTTCTTCAGTATTTCGTCGATCTCCGTCAGCTTATGGTCGAAATATTTGTTGATAACCTTAAGCTCGTTTTTGCTGAGTTTGCGTTTGGGCATCAATTTATCGACGTAAAGCCTGTAAGCCTCCGCCGTGGGCACCCTGCCCGACGACGTGTGCGGCTGTTCGAGATAACCCATTTCCTCAAGAGCGGCAAGTTCGTTACGGATGGTTGCGGAGCTTAATTCCGGCAGATAATTTTCTTTTATCTCGGCACTCGAAATAGGCTCGCAACTGACGATGTAGCTGTCGACAACCGCCTGTATAATCTTTTCTTTTCTGCCCGATATAGCCATACGCACCTCCTTTTAGACGATACTTTAGCAGTCAATCGTCTCAACAATTAGCACTCATATCTATTGATTGCTAAATCATTATACATCTTATTATATGCGTTGTCAAGAGTTTTATGAAAAAAATTTATTCTTTTTTTGTTTCTCTTCTCTGATAAATTCCAAAGAGTCCGGAATGGATTATGCCTTCAGACAACAACCGTTTTTTAATCAATAAAAAAGCCGACGCGCAAAATACGCGCATCGGACTTTTCGGTTTTATAAATCATAACGCTGTAAAAATGTTTTATCGGACCGATAACAACGTAACTGTCAATCGCAAAGTTTGAAAGTGCGGTAAATCAGTCTAAAACCGTTGTTTTACCCGCCTCGAAAGCCATGGGCTTGTTGTCTACGGTAGCGTAAACCGTTGTTGCCGAAGGATTGTAAACACAACTTTCATTTAAAGTTATCCTTAAGCCTTTTATTGCGTTGAGGTAATCGTAAATTTCTCCGTTAGTGGCATACCATACGTCAGCCGCAGATAAGATTTCGAACAGCTCGTCAAGAATCGCCCAACTTGAATCATCGTTAAAATTATACGAATGACCCCAAACGTAAAGCAAAGGCAAAGCCCATCTGTCGTTTACGAATCTGCGGGCGTCGTCAACCGCATTGTCGTGGTGGCAAGTGGGATGCCATTGTCTCCAGTTATCGGGAATACCGAACGCATGAGTAGCCGCCGTAGTGCGACAGTATTTAATCCCGCAGGCTTTCAGCGCCGCCGATACGTTCTCGTCCGCAGTGCTGCCGAAAGGATAAGCCATACCGAAAACAGGCTTGCCTGTAATATCCTCCAAAGCTTTCCTGTCCTCATAAATTTCCAAAATGAGTTTGTCGGGCGGAATTCTGTTAAGATGCGGATGAGTATAGCTGTGACAAGCAATTTCGTGCCTCGACGAAAGTTCGCGGACAAAGGCTTTGTCTATATAACCCTCTCTTACTAAGTTATTCGAATTGAGATTATATGTGCATTTTGCGCCGTATCGGTCAAAAATCTTCGTCATTTTTTCGTCGTAAATTCTGCCGTCGTCGTAACTGAACGTAACCGCGCGCTTTTTGTTTCCCGGATACAAGTTGAATTTTATTCTGTTCATGTTTTACCAGTCCTCCCTGTAACTGATTTTAACGTCGTCATAATATTCGAAATATTTGCGTTTGAAAGCGTCCGCCTCCCGTTTAGCTTTTAAACGCTTTAATTTTTCGTTTTCCGTTTCAAGACGCTTAATTTTGCCTGTTTTATCAGACGATTCCGTTTGTTTGTTGTTCATAACAGCTCCGTTACGACGGAATTGAGAAGATAAAATCCCTTGTCCGTCGCTTTAAGAATATTATCTTTTACTTCAATCACGCCCGCAAACAGCAGTTTTTTCACTTCTTTTTCTCTCTCGGACAAGAGCGAAACGCCGAAGCGCGCGGCGTAATCATCAAGATCGATACCTGTTTCAGTACGCATTCTCAACATAATATATTCGGTACGCACGTCCTCCGCCGTAAGCAGGTATTGGGACTTTAAAACTTTTCCGTTAACGTAATCTTTCAGCGAATCCGTATTTTCGCGCCTCAGTTTTCCCGTAAGCGAATGTGCCGCCGCGCCGAAACCGTAATAATCCGCGCCCGTCCAGTACTTGAGATTGTGAAAAGCGAATTTACCGTCGCGCGCAAAATTACTTACCTCATACCTTAAGTAACCGTATTCTTTCAGTTTTTCTACGGTGCGCTCGTACATATCCGCTTGCAAGTCATCGTCGGCTTTGTATCCCGATTCGTAAAGAGGCGTCCCCTTCTCGACGCTGAGCGAATAAACGGAAACATGAGTCATGCCCAATTTATCGAATAATTCAACCGCGTTTTCGGGATCGTCTTGCTTTTGCCCGGGAAGGCCCAGAATCAAATCGCTGGAAATATTTTTAATACCCGATTTTTTTACTTCTTCCGCGGCGACTGTGAAACGAGCGACGTCGTGCACTCTTCCTATACGCTTAAGCACCTTGTCGTCCGCCGACTGAAGCCCCATGCTTATGCGGTTTACTCCCATATCGGCACATTCTCTAAGAAACTCTTTGCTGACGGAATCTGGATTTGCTTCAACCGTGAATTCCTTAAAATCGCCGCCGAAATATTTTCTGATTTCGCCGTAAACTTCGCGCAACAGCCCGCATCTGACGACTGAAGGAGTGCCGCCGCCGAAATATAAAGTATCCGCTGCGGAATACGGCACACGAGAAGCCATTTCCGTTTTAAGACGGTAACAATATGCTTCCTGAAACGAAAAATCAGGCGTTGAAACAAACGAACAATAAGCGCATTTTCGCCTGCAGAACGGGAAATGGACGTAAATTCCCGCCTTGTCCGTATACTTACTTGTCAAGTTTAAGCACCGACATAAACGCCTCGCTGGGGACCTCCACGGAGCCCACTTGCCGCATGCGTTTTTTGCCTTCCTTTTGCTTTTCAAGCAATTTTTTCTTTCTGGTTATATCGCCGCCGTAGCACTTTGCAAGCACGTCTTTTCTTAACGCTTTAACCGTTTCGCGCGCGATGATTTTGGAGCCTACCGCCGCCTGAATGGGAATTTCGAACATCTGCCGCGGTATAACTTCCTTAAGCTTTTCCGCAATGGATCTGCCGCGGGCGTACGCTTTGTCGCGGTGAACAATAAGGCTTAAAGCGTCGCATAATTCGTTGTTAAGCAATATATCCAGTTTCACGAGATCGCTGGGTTTATACCCCTTAATCTCGTAATCGAGACTTGCATATCCGCGCGTCCTGGATTTGAGTCCGTCGAAAAAGTCGTAAACAATCTCGTTAAGCGGGATTTCGTAATGCATTTTGACTCGGGTTTTATCGAGATAGACCATATCCAGATACTCTCCGCGCTTTTCCTGGCACAATTCCATAATGGGGCCGATATATTCGGGCGGAGTGTAAATATAAGCCGTGACAATAGGTTCCTCTATATGGTCGACTTCGGACAAAGGCGGCAGGTTACTGGGATTTGTGACGGTAACCGTCTCCCCGTTGGTTTTGACCACCTTATAGTTTACGCCGGGCGCGGTGGTAATGAGGTCAAGATTAAATTCGCGCTCAAGTCTCTCCTCGATTATCTCCATGTGAAGAAGACCCAGAAAACCGCAACGGAACCCGAATCCCAAAGCGGCTGAAACCTCGGGCTCGTAGAACAAGGCGGCGTCGTTTAGCTTGAGTTTTTCCAAGGCGTCTTTAAGGTCGTTGTACTTAGAGCCGTCTACGGGATAAATGCCGCAGTAAACCACGGGCTGAACGGGTTTATAGCCGGGACAAGGCTTTTCGGCGGGACGGGCGGCTTCCGTAATGGTGTCGCCGGGCGCAGTATCCGCAACGTTTTTGATGCTTGCGCAAACGTAACCCACTTCGCCCGCGGAAAGCTGAGCAGCCTCGCACATTTTAGGATTGAAATAGCCCACTTCAACGGTGTCGAACTCTTTGCCCGTATTCATCAGCTTTATGCGCGTGCCCGTTTTTATCGTACCGTCGAAAACTCTGACAAGGCAAACCGCCCCCTTATAATTATCGTAAAAAGAATCGAAAATAAGCGCCTTAAGCGGTTTGTTCTCGTCCCCCGACGGTGCGGGAAAACAATCCACCACTTTTTCCAGAACCTCATGAATTCCGATACCTTCTTTTGCGCTGACTCTGGGCGCGGAATGTCCGTCGATACCTATTACGTCCTCAATTTCCGCAACAACCTCGTCGGGTCGCGCGGAAGGCAGGTCGATTTTATTGATGACGGGCAATATTTCCAGGTCGTTGTCTACAGCAAGATACACGTTGGCAAGCGTTTGCGCCTCCACCCCCTGCGACGCGTCCACGACAAGCAGCGCCCCTTCGCACGCGGCGAGTGAACGCGAAACTTCGTTGGTAAAGTCGACATGACCCGGCGTGTCGATAAGATTAAGAATGTAACGTTCGCCTTTATAATCGAAATTCATTCGTACGGGCGCAAGTTTTATGGTTATGCCGCGCTCGCGCTCGATTTCCATGGCGTCCAGCAACTGATCGGAAAGCTCGCGCTTGGCAAGCGTGCCTGTTTCTTCGATAAGCCTGTCCGCCAAAGTGGATTTACCGTGATCGATATGCGCTATTATGCAAAAATTTCTGATGTTCGACTGTTTGCTCATGAAAATATTATACGATAAAGCCGGCAAAAACGCAAATGCTTTTGAGTTTTACCTTTATTTTATTTGAGGATTTATTGAAAAGCCGACGCCAAGACGATTAAGTTTTCTTATTTTTTCATAAATTCACCTTACACTAACGCCGTTAATTTCGTAGTTTAGTAATCGCGTTTTACGCCTTATATTCATAAAAATCGGCCGCAATGCGTATTTTATATAAAAACTGTTGCAAAACGTAAAACAAAATGGTATAATTATTCTTAACCATAAGGCGATTTGCTTGATGCGGTAAAACTTAAATAATTTTGTTTTTTACTGCACGCAACTGCGCCGCAGAATTCATAAAAATAAAACGCGCCTTATTAAGCGCTTTCCCTGAATAAGAGGTTTTGTATGGACATTAAAAAATCTTGGCTTTTTTCGCGCCCGATAGCGCACAGGGGACTTCACGATACGGAAGTGCCCGAAAACTCCTTGCTTGCTTTTGAAAAAGCTATCAATGAAGGCTTTCCCATAGAAATCGACGTAAGACCCATCGATGACGGCACTGTCGTGGTTTTCCATGACGAACGGCTTACGCGTATGACCGATCGCGACGGTTACGTCTGCAACCTTACCGATGCCGACTTAAAGGAAATCAGATTAAAAAATTCCGACCAGAAAATTCCCACTTTCGCAGAAGTGCTGGAGTTTGTGAACGGAAGGGCTCCTCTTCTCATCGAAATTAAAAACGAAAGCAAAGTAGGCACTCTTGAGCGCAACACGCTTGAACTTCTCAATTCCTATAAAGGCGAATTTGCCGTACAGGCATTTAATCCTTACTCGCTGGAGTTTTTCAAGAAAAACGCACCTCAGATACAGCGCGGACAACTTTCCTGCTTTTTTGAAAAAGCCGATCTCAGCCTTATAAAAAGAGCGGTTTTAAAAAGACTGAAGCTGAATAAGGTTTCTTCCCCCGACTTTATTTCCTATGCGGGTAAAGACCTTCCCAATAAGTACGTGACTAAAACAAAATTGCCCGTACTTGCCTGGACTGCACGCTCCAACGCCGACATGGAAAAATTCCTTCCCTACTGCGACAATATAATTTTTGAAAATTTCATTCCCGTACTCAGCGAAAAAACCGCCGAATAAGTTTTTTTTGACGCAAGCATATTGTTTAACTTTAAGCACGCCGCAATAAAATAAATTTTGCAACAAACGCGGTATAAAACAAAACGAAAATCCGGAAGACACTTAAATGCTTCCGGATTTTTTATAATGTCTGAATTTTTCCATTTCATAAGCGCCTGTCTATAAATATTTTAATCGCTTATGATATTTAAATACTCAAAAAAAAGATATTTTAACTTATAAATCGTTAAAAATTTCACACGCTTAATTTATCGAACATGTAGTCCAGGTTTGCGTACAGAAGATTGTGAAAGACGACCGCTACAGCCACTCCGAAAATAATCAACACCGCCCACGAAACAATCATAGCCACAGTCAAAGAAGAAATGAAGATAAGACACAAAACGGGTACGGCTATAAGAAGTATGCTTACCGCCATATTGATGAACATGGGAACGACGGCGTTGCGGTTGTTTTTTACCGCCTCATTGGGCGTAGTCCAATTAAGCTTTGGACGATAGAGATCCATATAAATGCAGAAACAGTTATAACCGTAATTATACAGCAGCAAAAATACAATTCCGCAAATGAGGTTTACAACGTTGAAAGAGCCTATTGAAATAACTATCAGCGAAAGCAGAACGGTCAGCGAAGAAATTATGAGATAAAGCGTTACCTTTGCGCGTATCTGCACTCGGTAAGAAACGGGAATGGTTTTAAGCATCCAGAAATTGGCGCCTTCACGCGTAATGGTCGTCGCCGCCCCGGTGTTCATGCTGACGCCGAACATACCCACAAAGCATATCATGATAAAGTTTATTATGTTCTTTGCAAGCATAACAGTTTCCTGCGGCATCGCCTCGCTGCCCGCCTCCGCTACGAAACCCGTAGTGGTCATGCTTGACATGAAAAACAGGATTATGGGGCACAGAACAACGCCCGACAGACACTGAAAAGCAAACGCTGGCGTACGGAAAAGCTCCCGCCACTCTTTTTTGAACAGCGCTGAAAAAGCGGAACCCGAAGAAGAGAACTCTATTTTCGATTGGGTTTTTTTGCCGCCGCCCTCAAGCATGCTGCGTGCGCCGCGCTTATAAACAGCGGAAGAAACCAATATCGCCACCAGCATGAGAATCGCAACCGACACGACGAATATAGCCGCGTTTACTGCCGCAGCCGCCCCTACCGAAAACTCTCCGAATGCCGTAGCCGTCGAAAGCGTTGAAAGCCGCGCAATTGCAGCCAGCGGCAACAGAACGTTTGCAAGACCTTTAAGCACTGACGAGAACTGATTGACGAACTGTTGCGGGTCGAAATCCTCGCCTTCGGAAGAAAAGGACATCTTCATGACGAAATAATAATAAGCCGCAAAAACAAGCCCGAACAGCACGATAAGCACAATGGAAGTAAGCGCGCCCTTATTTTTGAAAAAGCTTACTATATACATAAGGGGGATTGCAATAATCGCAATAAGCACAAGCGGCAACGAAGGAACCGTCAGAATCGCAATAAACGACACTATATAAAACACTGCGCTTAATTTCAGGGTAACGCCCACCGTTATCATTACGGGAATAAGCAACAGCGTGCTTACGACTATTTCCGTTAGATAAACGACGGACAGTTTAGCCATGAATACCGTGGAAGGCTTAACGGGCAGCGACATCATGAACTCTGTATCGCGGGAAAAATACAGATAATTCAGCATGGGAACAATACCGAAAAACACCACGGCTACGCAGGCAATGCCCAGTAAAACGGTAAGGAATTCGGACAGTAGACCCATGGACGCAACCACCGTCGCAACAGAGCTTACCCCCCAACAGAGAAAGAATATAAGGCATGCAAACGCAATCCCTATAAACGCGTAAGCAAGCCAAATCCATTTGCTGCTTTTTTCTCCGCTGCGTTTAAACATATATTTAAACAGCAACTTAAAAATGGTAAAATAATTTTTCATGGCCGTTTACTCCGATTTTTCGGTATCCGCCACGGACGTCTTATCCGATGAAGAATCGGCAATTTCGAATTTTTCGCCGCCCGCCACCGAAAGGAATATTTCCTCAAGCGACTCGTCTTTCGCCCGCTCCTTTATCTCTTCCATAGAGCCCGACAAGACTATTTTGCCCTTTACTATTATTGCAACGCGGTCGCAAATTTTTTCCGCCACTTCCAGCACGTGAGTGGAGAAAAACACGGTGTTTCCCTCTTTACAGTGCTGTCTCATAAGTTCCTTAAGCTCGTACGCGGACTGAGGGTCCAATCCCATCATGGGTTCGTCCAGCACCCAAAGCTTCGGGTTGTGAATAAGCGCGCCTATGATGCTTATTTTTTGCTTCATGCCGTGAGAATAAGTTTTTATCGGGCTGTTGAAAGCGTCCGTAAGATTAAAAATTTTAAGCATTTTTTCGGCGCGCGCTTTTCGGGTTTCTACGTCAACACCGTAAATATCGGCAAGAAAGTCGATATATTCTTTGCCTGTAAGCTTATCGTAAATCACGTCGTTGTCGGAAACGTATCCGATATTCTTTTTTGCGGCAATAGAATCCCGCTTAAGGTCTGTTCCGCAAATCTCTATTTCCCCTTCGTCGTAAGAAAGTATGCCGGTAATCATTTTTATCGTTGTGGTTTTGCCTGCGCCGTTGGGTCCCAAAAAGCCGAAAATCTCCCCGGGCTTCAATTCCAGCGACAGGTCGTCCACCGCTTTTACGGCGCTTTTGTTGTATGCCTTTGAAAGATGCGATAACTTTAACATTTTTACTTCTCCCTTGATTTAATCGCTTTTAAGCGTGTTTTGCTCTCTTCTTTTTTTTGTCCGATTTTCCGTTTTACCTTAATATGCTTAATTATTTTTAACGGTTAAGTTTTTAACATGTCCTAAATAAATGTCTTCGCAAATTTTTATGTAATTTAAGTATGCTTTTCGGGTGCTGTAATTTAAGCAATATAATCAGTCCATAACATTATATAATAAGTACCCCCCCCCGCGACTCAAAACTATACATTTTTGTTTCAAAACTATACTTATTTCGAAGCTTTTTCTATTTACCGTGCTTTTCGGCCTGCTCTTTGATGTAGCGCATAAATTCCTTGACGTGTTTTTCTTCGCCGTTGTCCGACGGATGATAAAAGACGGCGTCCTTAAGCTCGTCGGGTAAATACTGTTGTTTTGCGTACCCGCCGTAATCGTGAGGATAAATATAGGGTTTGTCACTTTTGTCAAGAGTGGAAAAATCGGTGTTCCTTAGATGCAGCGGCACGTAACTTGCCCCGCTTTCTTTAACCGTTTTCATGACGGCGTCTTTTGCCATGACAACCGAATTCGACTTAGGCGCAGTACAAATATAAATTATTGCATGCGTAAGCGCCAGAAACCCTTCCGGCGGCCCCACTTTTTCAAATGCGGTCATTGCGCTGACCGTAAGCATAAGCGCGTTACTGTCCGCAAGTCCCACGTCCTCGCTGGAATGGGCAATCATGCGGCGGAATATTATAAGCGGATCCAGGCCGGAAGCTATCAGCCGAAAAGCCCAGTAAAGCGCTGCGTCGGGGTCGGACCCGCGTAAAGACTTGCAAAACGCGCTTAACATATCGTAATAGGTGCTTTCGTCCACCGATATGGTTTTCTGCTGAATGGACTGCTCCGCCGTTTTTTTGTCCACGATGATACGTCCGTCCGAATCGGGCGCAGTGGTAAGCACTGCAAGTTCCAACCCGTTCAACGCGTTTCTGAGGTCGCCCGAAGCCCCCCACACAAAATGGTCAAGAGCCTCTTCGGTGACGGTAAGCAGCATATTGCCGTAACCGTTTTCCTTATCGGAAATCGCGCGTAACAGGCCTTTTCTCACGTCAGCGTCCGAAAGGCTTTTAAGCTCGAACACACGGCAACGCGATACGATTGCGCGCGTCATGGAAATATACGGGTTTTCCGTAGTGGAACCTATAAAAACAATGCTTCCGTCCTCGATTGCGGAAAGAACGCAGTCGGACTGAGCCTTATTCCAACGATGGCATTCGTCAAGCAGAAGATAAGTCTTTTTGCCGTAAAGCTTAAGCCGCTCCTTTGCCTTGTCGATGACTCTTTTTGCGTCGGCCACCCCGCTTGAAACGGCGTTGAGTTTTTCAAAAGCTCCCGAAGTGGATTCGGCGATTATGGAAGCAAGCGTAGTCTTTCCCGTTCCCGGAGGGCCGAAGAAAATGCAACTTCCCAACTTATCCGCTTTTATCGCACGGACCAGTAAAGAATTGTCGTAAATAAGATGCTCCTGCCCGATAAACTCCGACAATTTTTTGGGCCGCATACGATCCGCAAGCGGCGCGTTGGATTTTTTATTGTCTGTAAAATCGAATAAATCCATGCGAAAAGTATACCGCAAATACAGTTTATTTGCAAGCCGTTTCTTGCTATATTTTTTATGATTAATTCCGATATCCTAAAATTTAAGCAATTATATAAATGTTTTTTGTTTACATACGGCCGATTTTATAGGTCAAAAAGCAAGTTATGTCTGACATAGTACTTTATTTTTTGCGTGAAATCGTAATATTTTTGCCGTTTAAGCTGGGAAACAGCCTTATTGTATCACTGTTATATGTCACTCCGCCCACCGAAAACCGCCATTCACCGTCTTTTACGGAATTGTCGATAAGAATCTGTATATCACACTTTCCTCTTTTGACGCGCACGCTTATTTCTTTGGTTTTATCGGGAAGACGCGGTCTCATGGTCAAAGTATCGCCTTTAAACGTCATGCCCAGCATGTATTCCGTAATACATCTGTACATTTTACTAGCGGGCAAAGCAAACCAGGATAAATCCCCCTCGCCCGCGCAACCAGAAGAAGTAACGTTAAGCGCAAGCGAAAAAGGCTCCGACTTATATTTTTTCATATCCGCTTCAGTAAGTGACCGGTTTATCGGATTCAACATATTCAGAATTTCGTATGCGCGATTGTATCTGCCGCATTTATAAAGTGCCTCTATAAACATGACAACCGATTCGGCATTTTGCGCGCCGTTGCTCCTTACCCCGGGCGGATATTTACCCGCCTCAAACTTTTGTCCGCATTTTTCGAAAGGCGGAACAAATGACGGCACAATACGGTCTTTGTCGTTTACAAGTCGTCTGTCCGCGCTTCTCAGCGCAAAGTCCGCCCTTTCCGAAGATACCGCGCCGGAAACCGCGGCCAACGCTTGCGTCATAAGATCTATTTTATATTCGCGGCTGACGCTTCCGCCAAGTACAAGTCCGTCTTTCATTACCGCGCGTCGATACCACTCCCCGTCCCATTGCGATTCCACCGCAGCGGAAAGCTTCACAAGCAATATGTTCAGCTTTTCTTTTTCGTCCGGGAAAGTGACGTAAGGAAGAAATTTTTTTATAGCAGTGTAATACAGTATTGTTCCGTAAACAGATATTCCTTCCGCCGCCCTTTCCGCAACGGCAAGATCACCATCGCCGCCTTTATACAATACCCTGTTTTTCGCATCCGTTTCCGTAGAGAACAAAGCTTTTTTACAGTGTTCCAAAAGACTTCCGGTACGTCCCGTTTTACTCGGTTTACCATAGACGGCTGAATTAAATGGCGGAACGGGCATGTCGGTAAGATAAGGAATACGTTCGCTTAATATTTCGCTGTCGCCGCTGAAAGAAATATAATCCGCAACGGCAATGGGCAAAAACAATCTGTCGTCGTAACGCAACGTTCTCAAACCCGCACCGCATGCGTCACGGAAATTCAGAACGTCGCCCTTTTCAAACTGACAACGGGCGCAATCCAGAATAAGTTTTTTGGCTGCAACGGAATCGAAATACATAAGACATGCCGCCGTTTGAAGTTTATCGCGGAAAGTATTTACTGTACCTGCCGAGTCGTATCCGAATCTATTGAAAAACGCCGCGCAAAAAACCTGATAAGGAAGCCACTTGTAAAACATGTCAATACTAAGATCACCGCTTTGTAAAGTTACCGACGAAACGGAAGAATATTTGCTTTTGACGCTTTCAAGAACTTCTTCGGTTAGTTCCGGATGCGCCTCTGCACCCGACGAAAGACAGAACACGACCTTTTGCGTCGATTTTGCCGCAACCGTAACCGAAGTCGAATATATGAGCGAATTGCCTTTCTCCTCCTCGAGGTCGGTTATTCGCACGTATTCCAGGCGCCTGTTCATCATGGATTTACGAGAAAAAGACCAGCTTTCAAGCCTTGCCGAGCTTTCCACCGAACAGAACATACCGTTTACGGCGTTTTTAACAATGACAGCGTTCCCCTCTCTATAGCCGTACAGACAGCAGGCAGATTGCCCGGACGTGCCCAACGCAACGTCCAGCACAAGCGCCAGATTAAGCTTTCTGTCAAAATCTGCGGCGTTGTTTAGTTCGGTTAAATAATATTTTACGCCTGTATGTCCGATAAATTCCTTGAGTCTGGCAAGTATTCCGTTAAAATTACAGGTGTATTCGGTAAAGCCGAAAGAATGCAGTACAAAATATCTGCAATTTTTCGTTATCGGTGCGCGCGTTACCGTCCAGACTGTCGCTCCCTCACCCAAAAACACGCTTTCCGACGGTTGCTCGGGTGGACTAGTTTCAGAACCCGAGGTTATTTTGCCCGTTACGGCATCTTCCGAAAAAGTATAGCCGCCGCCCGTATCCGTCATGACCGTTCCGAATCCTTCCGTTGCCACAAAATTGCGCCAAGGCTTTACGCACGGGCCGTCGCTTACATCTGCAAAATAACTCCCGTCCGCCGTAAACCCGCCTTTGCCGGTTTTCAATACAAGTTCGGGAGCATTTATTTCCGCATTGGGAAGTTGTTGTTTTGCAATTATAAAACCGGATTTTAACGCAGGGTTGTGAAAATCGCGGTATTGTGCCGCCGCCTTAAGTTTTTCCGCAACGTTCATGTTGCTTAACTCGTTAAAAATTCTGAAAATGCAATCGGCGGGTACGACGCGCTTAATCTCCGCCCTTTGCACCATAGAATTTATGTCGGACAAAAATTCGGAATTAAACACACGGCTTGCCCGATAACAAACCGCGACGTTGAACTTTATTCCGTATGAATAAAGCGTTGCGCAGCGAATCAATTCCCTTTCCGCACGACTCAGTTCACGTTCGTTTTCAACAGTGACGATAACCGTGGGATAGGATATATTCACAAAGCCCGCTAAAGAATCGTCCTCGTATATGCCGTAGGAGCCGTAAAGCAATCTTGACGCTATTCGCGCCGTTTCGTTATCGACCGCATTGTCTAATCCCCCGAAAGCTTCGTCACGCTCGAAAAATCCGTCGGAGGAAATTACGTCAAATCTTTTTTCTATAGAACTTTCTAAGGCTGAAACAAACAACACAAAAACTACAGTCTTTTCTTCCCCCGCGGAAAGCCGGATGTCCGCGCTCGATCCGAGAACTGGATCTTTAAGCCCCGTCTTGGCAGTTGGTTTAAAAATATCGATAAATTCCTTACGGGAAGTGTAATATTTTATATTTTCCGCCCCGCAAGCGTAATGCGCAAGGCAGGGCGCGGTTTTATCGCGAAGCGCATATGCATAGCCGTCGCAAATCACAGTTTTGACCAAAATTTCTTTAAGACCTTCATCTTCCGTGCAAAAATAATTCTTATCCAGCTTAATTTCCGCGAAAGCGCCTACGGCCACTTTGATTTCAGCGTTACTTGTGTTTTTAATAGTAACCTTTCTGACTTCGCCGGGCTCGCCGACAAGAGCGCGCGCATTAACGCATGCTTTGAAAAACGATGCGGACGTAACATATTCGGCATGGTCAAAATAAAAGCTTGCGTTTGACCCGACGGTAAGGTCAAACGTTTCTCCGCAGGCCGAAGCATAAACGTTAAACCCCGCATCCTGTCTTTTTTGAGTCAGATAATAATTTCCCGAAACGGAAAAACCTTTCCCGAACTCGTCCAGAATGAACTTATAATTATTTGTTCCGTACAATCCTACCGTGGGATACATAAAAAAACCGTCAGCTTTACGCGGTTTCGGCGCAGTGACCTCCGCTTTAGCCGCATCGAATTTCTTGCGTGTTTTGCCGAAACGATTGGGCGCATACAGTAAGATTTCAGCCGCACGCACGCAAGGCACCGAACGCATCGCATTGACGAGAGAATTTTGGGACATGAAATTGCATATCGCCCCCATGGACAGCCCCTGACGGAACGCCGTAAAGGTGCGGACCACGCCCTCCCTTTCCAGCGCGTCGTAAAATCCGTATCTTCCGAGAATTTTGTTTTCCGTAAGTGCGGCTATATTCGCCTCTGCTTCGCGCGGGGCGTACTTAAGAGCCAGCAAACACGAGTAAGGAGAAATTGTTTTGTCTCCGTCGTTTTCGTAAAACGCAATGTTTTTAACGCCGAAAAAGCCGCTTCTGTACTCATCTTTTTCGTTTAAGCCCAGACAAAGACATTCGCTAAGCCCCCAATAAGGCAGATTGTTCACGGAGGCATACTTAATTTGAGCCGACACCGCACCGACCGCCGCAGCGTTGCAAAAAGTTCCTTTGGCGTAATCGAAAAACAACGGAGCAAGCAGATATTCGATTGCGCCGCCCGTTGAAGAATATAATGTTTTTCGATTGTAGCGGACGCCTTCTTTGCTGAGGTTGTCAAATGCAGAACGAGGAATTTTACCTGCGCCTATGCCCGACAGACAATACAAAAGCTCTTCGCTTGCAAAAAAATCCACAGTGCCGTCAAACTGTTTTTCACCGACAGACTCACCCTTATAAAACAATCCGCTTCTTTCGTCGTACAGCGCTTTAAAATCGAATTTTTTTATAATATCGTCGATTGCCGTTTCGGTTTTGTCGTCGGCAAAGCTTTTTGCCAATATCAGCGCACAAAAAATACAGCCGTTTTCCGCCGCCGAAACGTAATACGGCGGCAAGGCTCTTTTAGTTTTCAAGTCGTAAGAAGAATAAAAATTACCCCTGTATCTTTCAAGGCCGTATAGAGAGTTAATCAAGGGCGCGATAAAAGCTGCGGCTTTTGCCGAATCTATTATTTTCAGTTCCTTTGCCGAAAAGGCCGCTACTAAAGCCATACCGACAGACGCAGGCGAAGTGGTTTTACTGAAGCCCTTATCGCCCACCTCACAGTAAGAATCGGGCGGAAGAAAATTATTTTCCTTAATGCATGATTCGGCAAAATAATTCCATGTTTTCGCCGCAGTAAGCGAAAGATATCCGTTTAAAGCAGGAGTTATTTTGCGCATCGGACGTTTTTTCTCGGACAACAGGGACATAAGCGGCACCGCGGATACGAATAAAGCGCACATGACGAATGGAGCGATGTATTTACCGTAAAAAATATTGACGGCAAATATCGCAACCGCCGCCGTCATGAGAATCATAACTACTGACTCGTTTGTCTCCCCGTCGCCGGCACTTTCCGCTTTGTGGCGACCTTTGTTAGTGCGAGAGCCCGAAAAAAACGCGCTTACGAAAGCTTTTACGTTATACGCGGCGGTAACCGGTAAAACGCATATTTTTATAAATATGACGGCAAGACCTTTAAACGCGTCGGCCGCTGACTTTGAAAACTCGGGAATAGTTAACAAAAAACCTACGAGATACGGAAGCAAAGCAACTGCGACAATCACGGAAGAGTACGGCGAAAACAAGGATGAAATTATAAGTCCTGAAGAAAATAAAGGCGACAGCGCATAAATTATGCGGCAAAAAGCATTCTGCTGACGGGAAAACGGTATTCGTGCCTTGGAATTCGGGTTTTTATTCTTTTTACGGCTTTTACACAAAAGCAAGTCGGTTTTAAGCCGTAAGAAGTTTAAAACGCTGAAGCCGATAAGATCAATCGGAAAAGGAGCATAGACCTTTTCCCCGCAAACGGCGGAATCGGTGTTAATCGCTGCGATAAACGCTTTGTCGGATTTAAAACCGCGCTCCTTGTAATCAGACAAAGCCGAATCGAATTCCTTAACGCGGATTATGCCGATCGGATTGCCGTCAATGCTTTCGAAAGGATTGTAAAATTCCTCGCCTCCGGTAAAATCGTTACTCTTCGATTTAAATGAAAAAAGGCGGGCAAACAACGAAATGTCTGCGTTTTGCGGCGTGCAGATTTTCTTTGCCGAAACGAAATTTTTCTTATAGTTAAAAGGATGCTCCATGATTTCAAGAAGCTCTTGCCCGCAATTGAAAATTACGTCTTCCCCCGCGATTACGACGTATTTTTTCTTATAAGTGTTACCGAAAACCTTACAAAACGGCGAATCGTCTCCCCTTAAGATAAGTCCTGACAACTTATCTGCCGAGTAAGACAAACTTTTTTCAAAATCCTCCTCTTCCTTTTCCCCAGAAGACTGAAGTTTTTGAATCAGAAGGTTATATCTGTCGCCGTCCAATTCCGCAAAGGCTTTTTCGACGCTGCGTATAAGCGCAAAAACAGATTCTTTATCTTTTCCGTCAGGCGAAACGACAGCGTAAAGAGTATAGGAAAAATGCGCGTCGGGATTCGCGTAAGCCAGGCACTCAAGTCCGAATACGGCGTCTTTAACGTCCTGCTTACAATTGATGTCAGCTTTTAATACAATGTTTGCTCCGTTTTCTTCCGGAATGTATTTTATATCCTTATAAGGAAGGTTTTGCGGAGTAATTGCCGCCTTAAAGACAGCCGAAACAATAAGGCACGAGCAAACGACAGATAACGGCAAAGCAAGAATGACGGTTGCAATCCGCGGAAAGGGTACGATAAAATAAATGGCCGTACACAGTGCCGCCGCAATAAAAACCCGTAATAAAACAACAGCCGATTCTGAAGCTTTCCTTCTTTCTTTTTTTAAAAGAAATTCGCCCACGTCGCAGTTATCCGAAGCGGCGCGCGCGGCAGCCTCCGTGGCGACGGCAAGCTCGCTTTTCCCCGTTTTAAGCGAAATTCTGCTTACGGATTCCAGATAAAGCCTACGGGTGGAAAGCGTATTTTCCCAAAAACGCAATTCTTTGCACGAATTAAAAAAAGAGTTTACAGGGGAAAGCGAAAGAATATATTCCTCCCCCATCCATTTTTTTCTTTCCGAAAGTGTTTTAACCGCCGCCGAAACGCAAACATTGTATTTGTTAAACGAGTCGTACAGCTTGTCGATACGTTCTTTAACGTCTATGCCGTTGTCGAAACAAAGTTTTTTAAGTTCGTTTTTAAGTTTGTCGCCGCCCTGCTCGTAAAGCGCGTAGAGATACGAGGTGCTTTTTAAAAGTTCTACGTTAACCCTTTCCCTTTCCGCGTCGGATCTACCTTTTTCCGAAAAAGAATTGATTTTAACCGCAGCGGAGGCAAATATCGTAACGTATTCGGCAACCGCGTACGAAAGCGCGTCGCGGAGGCAAATAATTTCATTCCATTCAAGCGGGCAGCTTTCGGAGAACAATTTTATGCAATCGGAAAACGCATCCTGCGTGACATAACCGCCGTTCAGTTTAACAATAAGTTCACATAAAAAATAAATGCGAGGCAAGCCCCAGACGTGAGGCAACTCGTAAAACTTCCTGTAACTGTTTTTAACATCGGCAAGCGACGAAGATATCTGAGCGTAATTGTTGTAAAACACGCGCTCGAACTCAGTCAGAGAAAAGCCTGAGGCTTTCTTTTTGTCTATAACCGCATAAGCTTCGGTAATTTTGCGCGTAACGACTCGCAGCGGCAAACCGGTACCGCCTTTACGGCTGAAACGGCACTTCAAAGCAAGGTCAACGACTGCAGACTCCAATTCTCTTTTTCCGCAAGGGGCTTTAAGCCTGAAATCAGGGGTTGACGCGGGACTTAAAAGTATGATTAAAAGCACTACGAAAATCAGCGCAACGACAAAAGTTAAGGAAAGGTAAAGCATAAATACTCCGAAAATCTTTTATATGATTATGCTCTCTTTTCCGTTGCCGTAAACCTGTACGCATCCTTTTAAGCGCACAAAAAAACCGCGCTTTATATAAGGCGCGGAATAAGCCTAAAAAACGCAAGATAATCTGTAAGCCGAATTCTGTCTTGGGCGGTTATCTGTCTTGACGCATCGTTGCCGATACGTTCGAGCGATATAGGAGGGACGGCGGACAACCGATTTCCCTCACATCTTGCACCGGATGGGGTTTACATTGCCGTCCGCGTTGCCGCGGCCGCGGTAGGCTCTTACCCTGCCTTTCCAACCTTGCCTGCCTTACGGCATAGGCGGTTTATTTCTGTTGCACTTTCCTTAAAGTCGCCTTCACCGGTAGTTAGCCGGCATCCTGTCCTGCGGTGTTCGGACTTTCCTCGCGGCAAGCCGCGCAACCGTCCGATTATCTTGCTTCGGTATTATATCACTTACGCCCGGATATTGCAAGCGAATTTAAAAAAATTACTTTGACGCTTATTTTTTAAGCTCTTTTGACAGCTTTTCCACCGCTTTTTTTTCAATTCTCGACACATAAGAGCGCGAAATATTTAAAATCGCCGCAACCTCCAGCTGGGTATGAACCCTTTCGCCATCCAGCCCGTAACGCATGCAAATTATCTTGTATTCGCGTTTGTTAAGCACCTCTTTGGTAACTTCCATCACGCGCTGCATGACAAGATTGTTTTCGATTTTGGTGAACATGCTTTCGTCTTTCGCGGGCAGAATTTCCATCAGGGTTATTTCGTTGCCGTCCTTGTCTATCCCCACTGACTCCGAAAGCGACAAGGTGTTGCGGTGCTTTTTGTTTGCGCGTATGTACATTAAAATCTCGTTGTCGATGCACTTGGCAACATACGTAGCCAGCTGCGAGCCCTTTCCGTATTCGAAACTCTCAATTCCCTTGATAAGGCCTATGCTGCCCACGGAAATAAGATCGTCGGCCTCCCCTGCGCTGCTGTACTTTTTGACGATGTGCGCGACCAGCCTCAGATTATGACGGATAAGAATTTCCCTTGCCTCGGCGTCGCCGCTTTTTGCGCGCATGAGATATTCGTACTCCTCCTTCGGCGGCAAAGGTTTGGGAAAAGACCCCTTGTTGTTTACGTAAGAGGTAAAACAGAATATCCTGCTTAAAAAGGACAAAAAAGATTCTACAATCACTTAAAAGCCTCCGCCCGCGCAAAAGCTTTCGCGATTTACGAATTAGCGTAAACGTGGTTTTTGCGAGTGACTTTATCATTATATGTCCCGTAAAAGCCGCTATTGCACGTCCACATCAACTTAAGACAACCATTGCTTGGCCGTTTTTTTAAATAAAAAAAACCGCGCTTTAATAAAACGCAGTCTTTTATAAAATCGTATTGTTTGTCCGTTTACTTATCCTTCAATAAAATCCGATCGCAAGATCTTTAGAAAATTAAACCGGCAAATAAAGTCCCGAATTAGTTATTTACGCAACTTAAATCACAATAAAACAATAATTACGCGGCGATCAAAGCACTGTTTTTTTCCGCAGAATATCTCCTTTCGACAATGGGACGGACGTAAAAAGGCGCAGTTTCTGCTTGACAAGCATTGCGTCGTAAACGGGCGAAAAAGATTCGTCCTCCATTTTTTCCACGGTAATAAGAGCGTTATGGCTTGCACCCGGGGAAAGAACTTCCAACTCGTCCCCCACCTTGAATCGGTTGCGCATTTCTATAACCGCTCCGCCTTCGAATCCGTAAAGAACTATCGCCGCAAAGTCATAAGTCTGGCGGGGTTTCGACGTTTCGTAACACTCGTTGGACGCCGTGTCGCCGAGATAAAAGCCAGTGCAATACATTCTGTGCGACGGTTTTTTCAGGTCATCGACTATTTCGGCAGGCGGATTGTAGGGCTTTCCGTGCGCATAATACCAGTCCAGCGCGCGACGGTAACTGTTGACCACCGACGCTACGTAATAGCTGGTTTTTACCCGTCCTTCTATTTTAAAACTTGTGACGCCCGCATCGATGAGCTTGTCGAGATGCTCTATCATATTCATGTCTTTGCTGTTGAGAATATAGGTGCCGCGCTCGTCTTCCATTATGGGAAGCTCGTCGTCGCGATGCTTTTCCTTAAGAGTATATTCCCAACGGCAGCTTTGCGCGCATTCGCCGTGATTGCCGTTTCTTCCCGTCAGAAAATTGGAAAGAAGGCACCGTCCCGAATAGGAAATACACATCGCGCCGTGTACGAACGCCTCGATTTCCACGTCGGAAGGCAGATAATCGCGTATTTTCTTGATTTCGTCAAGACTTAACTCTCTTGCCGCGACAAGCCTTTTAAATCCGAAATTCACGTACTCGCGCGCGGCATACTTGTTGGTAAGATTAGCCTGCGTGCTTAAATGCAGCGGGACCGAAGGCGCGTATTTTTTCATAAGCGCGGCAATTCCCAAATCGCTTACAATCGCCCCGTCAGGTTTGACTTCTTCAAGAAACCGCATAAAATCGGCTATTTCCGCAAAATCCTCTTCATGTGCAAATATATTGACGGTAACGTAGATTTTTTTGTTTTTCTCATGAACGTATTTAACCGCATGCGCAAGCTGCTTAAGATCGAAATTGTCGGCAAACGCGCGCAAACCGTATTTTTTATATGCAAGATATACGGCGTCCGCACCGAAGTACAACGCCGTTTCCAGTCTTTCGAAATTACCTGCGGGGGCAAGCAGTTCTACCATTTTTAAGTCCTCTCACTCTTTTCTTATGCTGAGGCTCATGCCGTCGCCTACGGGCAAAATGCTGGTGATAAGCCTTTCGTCGGAGCATATCGCCGTAAGAAACCTATCCAGTCCACGGACGATAGTCGTTTTGCTTTTCTGCGTTTCGGTCTTGCCGCTGACCATTCCGTTCCAAAGTACGTTGTCGCACAAAAGCGCGCCGCCTTTTTTAAGCATACGCATCAGGTGCGGAAGATACTCTATATATCTGGTCTTGGGTCCGTCCATGAAAATAAAATCGAAACTTCCTTCCATAAGCGGTATTATTTCGCTTGCGTCACCTATAAAGACGTTAACACGGTCACCTAGCCCCGCGCGCGAAAAATATTTTTTTGCGGTCGAAGCAAGTTCCTCGTCGATTTCCACGGTGAAAAGTCTTTGGCCGCCGTTTCGAAGTATGAGCTGAGAGCTGTACCCCACCGCAGTGCCGATTTCCAGCGTTTTTGCGGGCTTAATAAGCGTCACAAGCTGGACGAGGAAGGCTTTTGACTCCGGCAGCAGCACCGGAATATGATTTTTGTCCGCGTAATCCAGCATTTCGCACAAAAGCGGATCGGTTTCCGGCTTAAGATGCGCGCGAATATATTCGGAATCGCGGCCCGGAGTTTTGAAAGGCATTTCAGTTTTCCATTATGACGGGAATAATCATGGGATTGCGGCGCGTACGCTTGAAAAACAGGTTTTTAAGATCCTTTCTTATTGCGTTTTTGACCGCAGTCCAATCCCCCACGCTTTTAAGATCCATGGCTTCAAGGGTATGGCGCGTGACTTCTTTAGCCTCGGCAAGCAGCTTTTCGGACTCGTCCTTGTTGTACATGAATCCGCGCGAAGTAATGTCTACGCCGTAAACCTCGCCGCTTAAGGAGTTTATACCGACAACCGCGACCAACATACCCTCTTCCGACAAGTGCTTGCGATCCCTTAATACCACGCTGCCCACGTCGCCCACGCCCAGTCCGTCTACAAGCAGACAGCCCGAAGGAACGTTATCCCCTATCCTGATGGAGTTTTTGGTAACGACGGCAACGTTTCCTATATCTGTAATTACGATGTTTGTGGGAAGCATGCCCATTTTCATTGCAAGTTCGGCATGTTTCTGAAGATGACGCCTTTCACCGTGTACGGGTATGAAAAATTTAGGCTTGATGAGAGAGTGAATAAGTTTGATTTCATCCTGGCAGGCGTGTCCCGAAGCGTGCACCTCGGCAAGGCTTTGGTATATTACCTTTGCCCCGTGACGGTAAAGATTGTTGATGACGTTGTAAACCATGCGTTCGTTGCCGGGAATGGGCGAAGCGGAAATGATAACGGTGTCGTTGTAACCTATCGTAATTTTATTGAACTCGTCGGAGGCGATGCGCGTCAGAGCGCTCATGGGCTCTCCCTGGCTGCCCGTGGTGATGATGCAAAGGTTTTTGTCTTCAACCTTGTTGATCTGTTCAATATCGATAATATTGTTTTTATCCAGCTTAAGCTCGCCAATCTTGGTGGCGACTTCCACTATGTTAATCATGCTTCTGCCGCCGAAAGCGACTTTACGCTTGTATTTTTTTGCTATGTCCACAATCTGCTGCAATCTGTGCACGTTGGACGCAAAAGTAGCCACGAACATGCGGCGTTCGGCATTTTCGGCAAAAATATGGTTAAGCGAGGCACCTACAGTCGACTCGCTCATCGAAGAGCCGGGCCTTTCGATGTTGGTGCTTTCGGCAAGCATAAGCAATACGCCCTTGCTGCCGATTTCGGATATTCGCCTTAAATCTATAAGATTTCCGTCAATAGGGGTAAAATCCACCTTGAAGTCGCCCGTATGGAAAATCACGCCTACGGGAGTTGTTATGCAAAGCGCGCAACTGCCCGCGATGGAATGACTTACTTTTACGAATTCCACACGGAAATTCTCCCCGAGCGTAACGACGCTTTTGGATTTTATTACGTTAAGATTCCCCTCCACTTTCTGCTCGCGCAGTTTCGCGTCTACAAGCGCCAGGGTAAGTTTCGTCCCGTAGACGGGGACGTTAAGATCCTTAAGAATGTACGGCAACGCGCCTATATGGTCCTCATGACCGTGAGTAAGCACTATGCCCTTAACCTTGTTTTTGTTGGCAAGAAGATAAGTAATGTCGGGTATAACAAGGTCCACGCCCGGCATATCCACGTCCGGGAATGTGGAACCGCTGTCTATTACGATAATTTCGTCCTCATACTCCAAGGCGGTCATGTTTTTTCCTATTTCGCCTACGCCGCCCAAAAATACCACTTTGAGAGCGGACTCGTCAATACTGTGTCGCAAAACAACCTCCGAATAATAAATATTTCGAAACAATATCATACCATTAAGGCGGAAGCAAACATTCCGCGCGAAAAAACACGCAAGAATTGCGCTGCTCTGCCTTAGTAAGACGATATTGTATTCATTTCAGTTTCCGTATTTATTATACAGGATTTGTAAGAAAAAAACAATCGTTTAAATGCCTGTTTGCAATAAATTATCGTAATAAAAGGGGTTAAATTCGGTTTTATTCATAGGACAAGCGATATTTTCGACAAAGTTCGGGCCGATTACGGCGTAACTGTGTTTTCCCGTCACCAGAGTATCGTCCATAACCACGCAATCCGAAATAAGCGCGCAGCTTGCAATTCGCGCGCCTTTTCCCACAATGCAATCGCGAAAGCCGCCGACGGTAACCGCACCCGTGCTTACAAGACTCCCGCCGAACGTCGCCGACGCAACGGACTCCTTTTCGTAGGAAGGCACTTCGGGGAAAAATCCGCCGTCTTTCAAGTAAAAATTGGCATTGAAATATCCTTCCGCATCTTCAATCGCGCAATAGCTGCCGTTGTGCACAAAGGCTTTCAGCGTGCGATTAAGGACGCATTCGGACAAAAATTCACGCATGGATTCATACGTTAAACCCTTCTTAAAACGATTTAACGTGCTTTTGTTTATCACATATACGCCTGCGTCAGAAAAAGTTTTAGCCGAATACACGCCGAACCGATGTGAAAAAGCATAAACAAAATTGTTTTCGTCCAACAGAACCGCCTCTTTAAACTCTTCGGCTTTCTGCGGGACTACGGCCATGGTTACTTTTGCGCCCGAGTCCGCATGAGTATAAATCATGCCTTGCAAATTGATGTCGTTTACCGAGTCGCAATTTATTGCCACGACAATGTCTTCCTTCCCTCGGTTTGCCGCTTGTATAGCTTCTGACGCCCCGCCGTAAGCCGCGTCGTCGTAAAAACGGCAGTTCAGTCCTTTATAAGCAGATACATAACTAAACGCCTTTTCGTTTTTAACCGCCGAAACGAAAGCAATGTCGTTAAGCCCGTAATGCTTCAGCTGCGCAAAAGTGTAATCCAGTAAAGGCAAGTTTGCGATTTTAAGCATGGATTTTGGGCACCCGTCCGTAAGCGGTCTTATTTTACGCCCGAAATCCGCAAGAATAATTGCATTCACAGTTATGCCCTCCTTAATTCGTTTTTTTGTTAGTATCGGCCGAAAAAGAGAATTTATTCCGAAAAAAAAGGACCCGCGGCGGATAGCCGAAGGTCCTTCTGTAAATACAATTTTTAAATATGATCAGTCTTTGTCGTTAAGGCAGGCAATGCCGGGAAGAACTTTTCCCTCGAGATATTCGAGCGACGCTCCTCCGCCGGTGGAAATATGGGTGACTTTATCCGCAAATCCCAACTGAGTAACCGCCGCAGCGGAATCGCCGCCGCCGATTATCGTGATAGCATCCTTATTGTCTGCAAGCGCCTGAGCGATAGCCTTGGTGCCCACTGCGAATTTCTCCATTTCGAAAACGCCCATAGGTCCGTTCCAGACGACGGTTTTGGCCTTTTTGATTTCTTCGGAATAAAGCGCAATCGTTTTGGGACCGATGTCAAGGCCTTCCCAGCCGTCGGGAATATCACCCTCGACGACCTGAGTGTTGGCGTCGTTTGAGAAAGCGTCCGCAATTACGTTGTCTACGGGCAAAAGCAGTTTAATGCCCTTGTCCTTAGCTTTTGCCATAAGCTCCTTTGCAAGCTCCACTTTATCTTCTTCCAAAAGCGAATTGCCCACTTTGAAGCCGAGGGCCTTACGGAAAGTATAAGCCATGCCGCCGCCGATGATCAGGCAATCGCATTTATCGATAAGGCTTTTGATAACCTCTATCTTATCGCTTACTTTTGCGCCGCCCAGGATGGCAACGAAAGGACGAACGGGATTTTCCACCGCTCCGCCGAGGAACTTAAGCTCCTTTTCGATAAGAAAACCGCTGACGGCAACGGGCGCAAATCCGTACTGCACTATTCCCGCAGTGGTTGCGTGCGCGCGATGAGCCGTACCGAAAGCGTCGTTTACGTACACGTCGCAGAAATCGGAAAGCTTTTTGCAGAATTCTTCGCTGTTCTTTTCCTCGCCTGCGTCGAAACGAGTGTTTTCCAGCAGCACGCATTCGCCGTCCTTAAGCGCGGCTACCTTTTTATGAGCGTCCTCCCCCACGATATCCGTAGCAAACGCGACTTTTCCGCCCAAAAGCTCGTTAAGGCGATCGGCAACGGGTTTAAGCGTAAACTTCTTGGGATCGTTTTTCTTTGCCTTTTCGATATAAGCGGCCTTAGCGGCAGCCTGCTCTTCCTGCGGCAGAGCCTCTACAGCCTTCTTTTCTTTTTTGGTAAGACCGAATCCTTCGGTAAAGATGTTGTGAGGTTTGCCCATGTGGGAGCAAAGTATAACTTTTGCGCCGTGCTCCATGAGATATTTGATGGTAGGAAGCGCACCCATAATTCTGTTTTCATCGGTGATGTGCCCGTTTTCGTCCAAAGGAACGTTGAAATCGCAACGGACAAGCACCTTTTTACCCTTGACGTCTACGTCTCTTACGGTTTTCTTGTTCATGACCTTCTCCTTATAATTAACTTTCCTGTATATTGTAACTTTTCGGGGCGAATTAGTCAAGTTTTTTTAACCTTAAGCGCAACCTATACAAGAAAAACTTTTAAAATCCGACTTAAAAACACTTGCAAATATGCCGCAAATATAGTATTATAATAAAGCTTGCGATACCGAAAGCATGCGCCACTATAGTCTAGCGGTTAGGACGTTGGCCTCTCACGCCGAAAACAGGGGTTCGATTCCCCTTAGTGGTACCAGAATTAAACCGATTGAGTTTGATAATTCAGTCGGTTTTTTTGTTTAATAAGGAAAGAACGGACGACATTAAACAACTTTTTGTTTTTGAATTTGTTCGAAATAAATACTGTTAAATTGCGCAGATAAATGCTTATAAAATAAAAGTGGTTTTGAGAAAATCAATTCAAGGAAACTGCATGGCACGTAAAGCAAAAGCACAGCGGAAAACAGAACGTTCGCTGTGCTTTTTAGTAATTTTTACGATTTGTGCAAGCTTAAAGGCAGTATGTCTTAAGAACAAAGCGTCAAATAAGCTCAGAATTTTTTAAGCACGAAAGCCGCCATGACAAGCGCTGCAGCAATAGACAATACTTTTGCGGCGTCGGCACCTTTTCCGCAACCGCTTTCCTCAACGGGAGCCGCATTATCCTGCGCCGTTTCTCCGTCGCGGTAAAATTCGATTTTAACTTCTCCGCTTTCGGTTACGCCGCCTTCAAGAATATACCTTCCGTTTACGCCCTCCGAAAGTGCGGTTCCGTTGAAAGTCACGGAACCTATATAATATCCGTCCTTAGGCTTAGGCACGACAATAAGGTCTTCCCCCTCGTAAAGTTTGAATGCGGTTGACTTTCTGCGGTCGTAATCGCCCCGTTCTTTGTCGTAGGAATACGTAATGTTGTAAAAAGTACGTTCACGCACGTCCAAAGTCAGCTCATAATTTCCGGACGCGGAAGCAATGGTATATATGTTGTTTGTGATTTGGGACGTAATATCCTGACCGTTCAATTTAACGTTTTCGTAAAAATAATCCGATAAGGGAGAAAAGGTAATGTTAACCTGATCGCCGTAATCGAACATGAGTTTATCGACGGAAACCTTAACTTTCGATTCCTGGGGCAAAGAAATATAATTCTTGTCCGCGTACTCAAGCGCCTTTTCGGCAAAACGCTCGCCTAAAGTCTTCATCTGGGTACCGTTCCAATGCGATTTATCTGACCCGATAATCGCTCCGCCGGGACCGTTAATGGGCAAGTCGGAAGTGTCGACGGTAACTACTTTCACGGGGTCGCCGCATGCCGCGACTTCCCTTTGCATGTCGATAAACATCTGATTGCCGGCCTGCTGGTCGTAACTTGAGAAAGTAGTGGAAATTTCACCCATTATAAACAGCAGTCCGCTTTGATCGGTATTTGTGATTTTACCGATGTCCTCACGCATATCGCGGATGAATATCTTGATCAGTTTTTCGTATTCGGCAACGGCTCCCCTGTCCGATTCGCCCTGCATCCAGCAAAAAGCCTTTACCACGGGCGTATATCCCTTGGAAACCAGTAGATTGTACGCGGCTTTGAAATTTTCTATAAATCTGTAATAAAGATAACCCGTATGACTTACTCCGTCATGCTCGGGCGAATCCCACAAAGATCGCGGATACCAGTTGCCGAAACGTGAAGGAAGGTTCCCCGTGGTCACGTCCAAAAGATTGGTTCCGCCCTCCGCGCTTTTGAATATGCAGGCGGGATTGGTGACGGAATACTGCTCTCTCAACCTCAAAGCCATACCGTATTCGGGTCCCATGTACAACGTATTTATTCCAAGGCCTGTTGTAACGCTGTTGGCGCAAAACATTCCCGATTGTCCGATGTTTTCTTCTCTTTCGCCTATGTAAAGCACTTCGTTTACCGCGACTCCGTTAGGAATGTTAAGCGAATTCCCGGACGCGTTGCTTTGCCCTCCTATGAGATACATGTCAATGGTCTGGCCCTGCACATTTGCTTCTTTAAACAAATCCGAGCCCGAAATCGACTCCGCAAGAGCGTTAGCGCCGGAATAAGACGGCACGGAATAATAAATGCACGCGGACAGCAACAAAACGGCCGCAAACACGGCGAACAGCCTTCTTCTTTTCATCCTCATCATCCTCCGATTTATATCTGATTGTTTCATGGCGCAACGGCACAAACACAAATCCGTTTTTCACGCGCATGAAAAAATAATATCTGTTATTATAACACATTTGCTTATATAAAGCAAATGTTATTAGCGCCGTTTTTTAACCGAAAAGTTAAAACACAAAACCAAATACAAGCGCATCGGTGGACGCACTTTGTGCTGTAAGGAATAAATTTATTATAATCACCTTTATTTCCTTAAAATTACGGCCGC
>CALVUQ010000011.1 GCA_944363615.1 uncultured Clostridia bacterium
CTTAAAAAGCTTTTTGCCGATTCGGGCGCCGACGAGGAAGCGGCGCAGAAACTCATAAGCCTTCTTACGCTTGAGGGAAATGCCGAAGATATAATTCATAATGCCGAAAAGCTAACCGCGGGGACGAAAGCCGAAAAGGCGGTGGCGGAGCTTAAAGAGGTTTTCGACGTACTGGACGCAAACGGATTCGGGGACAAAGTCAAGCCCGATTTTTCGGTCATAGAGGATTTAAGATATTACGACGGCATAGTGTTTTGCGGATACGTACGCGGCGCTGCCAACGCGGTGGTAAGCGGCGGAAGATATGACAGTATTCTGCGTAGGATGGGTAAGCCCGCGCGCGCCGTAGGATTCGCCATCGACGCCGAGGCCGCTGAAAACCTTGTCAAGGAGCAACCTTGTTACGACGTACTGGTAATAGGATCCGCACCCGCCGCGCGGTTGTACGCGGAAGCGAAAAAATACGTTTCGCAGGGGCTGAGAACTTTGGTACTTAATGAGGACCGTCCCGACCTGATTGCAGACAAGCGCGTGTTCGTAAAAGGAGAATGATATGCTGAAAATAGCGTTACCAAAAGGCAGAATGGGCGATAAAGTTTATGCGATGTTCGAATCGATCGGCTATCCTTGCCGCGAAATAAAAGAGGACAACCGTAAGCTTGTGTTCCGCTCCGACAACGGCGAAGTAAGCTACGTGCTTGTAAAGCCGTCGGACGTCACGGTGTACGTCGAGCGCGGCGCCGCGGACATAGGCGTTGTGGGTAAGGACGTGATGCTTGAAACCCGTCCCGACGTTTACGAAATACTGGACCTCAATATCGGCAAGTGCCGTATAGCGGTTGCGGGCAAAGTGGGGTTTAAGGACGACCCGTCGCTTGCTTTACGCGTTGCCACCAAATACCCGCACATCGCCAAGAAGTATTACGATTCGCTGGGCCGCAAAATCGATATTATCGAGCTTCACGGCTCCATCGAGCTTGCGCCCATACTGGACATGAGCGACGTAATTGTGGACATTGTGGAAACGGGCGCGACGCTTAAGGAAAACGACCTTTGCGTTTATTCGGTGATAGGCGAGTCCAGCGCGCGGCTTATCGCCAACAAAAGCGCATACAACCTGGGCGGCGACATGATACGTTCGATTGCCGCAAAACTGGAGGCATTATGATTAAAATTTATAATTCGTCCGAGATAGACAAAAGCGAAATTCTTTCAAGAAGCGGTCAAAACGACCTTGAAAAAGCCGAAAAAACCGTGCGGGAGATTATAAGCGACGTGCGCGCGCGCGGCGACGTGGCAGTAAAGGATTACACTCTTCGGTTTGACGGGTGCGATATTTCAGACATGCGCGTGACCGAAAAGGAAATCGACGAAGCGTTTGTAAAGGTCGGCGATTATTTTATCGATACGCTTAAAGCGGCGGCTGCCAATATTTCCGAATATCACCTCAAGCAGAAACGCGCGGGCTTTGAAATAAAAAGACCGGACGGAACGGTACTCGGGCAGCGCATTCTTCCCGTCCGCCGCGCGGGCGTTTACGTCCCGGGAGGCACGGCGGCGTATCCGTCGACGGTGCTTATGGACGTCATTCCCGCCGTAGTTGCCGGTGTGGAGGAAGTGGTTATGGTCACGCCTCCCGATAAAAACGGCAGGATTAAGGACGAAATTTTAGCGGCGGCGCGCATTGCGGGCGTTAAGGAAATCTATAAAGCAGGCGGCGCTCAGGCGGTTGCCGCGCTTGCTTACGGCACCGAAAGCATAAAACGCGTCGATAAAATAGTGGGACCGGGTAACATTTACGTTGCGGCGGCGAAAAAAGCGGTTTCGGGAGACGTGGGCATAGATATGTTCGCAGGTCCCAGTGAAATTTTAATCATCGCGGACGGAACCGCCGTCCCGGATTATCTTGCCGCCGATCTGTTAAGCCAGGCGGAACACGACCGTCTTGCCTCCGCCGTGCTTGTCTGCACCGACGAAAGCGTCGCGAAAAAAACTGCCGAATGTATTCGGAAACGGCTGGAAAAACTGCCCCGCCGCGAAATAGCCGCTCAATCCGTGGAAAATAACGGCAAGATAATAATAGTCGGGGATATCGACGAGGCGGTGGACATATCCGACGCGCTTTCGCCCGAACACCTTGAGATTATGACCGCCGACCCTGAATCGGTTCTGAGAAAAGTCAGAAACGCGGGCAGCGTTTTTCTGGGAAGATGGTCGCCCGAACCCATAGGCGATTACTTCGCCGGACCCAATCACACGCTTCCCACTTCGGGTACGGCCAGGTTTTCCTCGCCGCTGGGCGTGGACGACTTCGTAAAGCGGTCCAGCTACATTTGCTATTCGCGCGAGGCGCTTTATAAAAACGGCGAAAGAGTGGCGGATTTCGCCCGCAGGGAGGGGCTGGACGCACACGCCCAATCGATAGAGGTAAGACTTAAGGATATCGACGGAGAAGAAAAATGAGCGATTTCTTTTCGAAGCGGCTTTCGGGGCTTAAGCCTTATGTCCCCGGCGAGCAGCCTAAAAACATCAGGAATCTTGTTAAACTCAACACCAACGAAAACCCTTTTCCGCCTTCTCCCGAAGCGGTGAAAGCGGGTAAAGCCGCGCTTAAAAAGCTGAATCTTTATTCCGATCCCGACGCCTCCGCCTTAAAAAAGGCGATAGCGGATTCGCTTAACGTAGGCAGGGAAAACGTCGCGGTATTCAACGGCAGCGACGAGGCGCTTGCGTTTTTCTTTGCCGGTTTTTGCGACGACGGCGCAGTAATAAACGACATAACTTACGGTTTTTACAAGGTTTTCGCAATGTTTTACGGCGTGGAAACGACCGTTGTTCCGCTTAAAGAGGATTTTACCGTATCGGTAGAGGATTACGCGGACAAAAAAGGCACAGTTTTTATCGCTAATCCCAACGCTCCCACGGGCATAGCTTTGGGCACGGAAAGCATTGCCGCCCTGTCTTTGCAAAACCCTGCCCGCCTTGTCGTCGTGGATGAAGCTTACGTGGACTTCGGCGCGGAAAGCGCGGTTAAAATTCTGAAAGACCGTCCCAACGTTGCGGTGGTGCGCACTTTTTCCAAGTCTCGTTCGCTTGCGGGCGGCAGACTGGGTTTCGTAATTTCCTCCGAGGAAATCATTGCGGATTTGGAAAAAGTAAGAAATTCGTTCAATCCTTACAACGTCAATTCGGTTACGCTTGCCATGGGCGAGGCGGCAATTAAGGACCGGAAATACTTTGAAATGACGCGGCAGACGGTCATAAAAAACCGCGCAGTATTGACAGCGGGACTGGAGAAACTGGGCTTTAAAGTGCTGGACAGCCGCGCCAACTTCATTTTCGCGTCGCCGCCCGACAAAGACGGCAAAAGATTTTACTCTTCGCTGAGGGAGCGCGGAGTCCTGGTAAGATACTGGGACGAGGGGCGTTTAAGCGCGTTCTGCCGCATTACCGTGGGCGACGAAAAGGCAGTCGGAACGCTTATCGCGTGCGCCGAAGAAATTTATGGGCGTTAGGGTTTTGTAAAAATCCCGGGTTGTATGTTATAATGTTTATGCGGCAGATAAACGCCCTGCGGATATCTGCGGGCCGGGAAACAAATAAAAGTCGGGTGCGTCTTACCGCCCCGTGCGCAAACTTTCCGGGAAACGGAAAAAGCAGATTTCGGAGAAACGAAAAATGAGAACAGTAAACGTTAAAAGAAAAACGGGCGAAACCGAGGTGGAAGTTACGCTTAACCTCGACGGCGAGGGCAAGTACGACATCGTCACCGATTGCGGCTTTCTCAATCATATGCTGGAGCTGTTTGCCCGTCACGGCGGATTTGACCTTACGGTTAAAGCCAAGGGCGACACGAAGGTGGACTTTCACCACACCACCGAGGACGTGGGTATAACCATGGGGCAAGCTTTCAGAAAGGCTTTGGGTGACAAGCGCGGCATTACGCGCTACGGCTTTTTCGCGCTTCCGATGGATTTAACCATGGTGCTTGCCGCCGTGGATTTAAGCGGCAGATGCGCGCTTAACTACTCGCTTAAAATCCCTGCCGAAAAGGTGGGCGACTTCGATACGGAGCTTGCGCGCGAGTTTTGGGCGGGCTTTTCGCGCGAGTGTCCCGGGGCGTACCACTTTCACCAGCTGGCGGGCGACGACAGCCACCACATCATAGAGGCGTCTTTCAAAGGCATGGCACGCGCGCTTAAAACCGCCGTGTCTTTTGACGAAAAACACCGCGACGAAATTCCTTCCACCAAAGGAGTGCTGTAAATGACGGGCGTTATCGATTACGGCGTGGGCAACCTTTTTTCCCTGATGAGCTCGCTTAAAGCGGTGGGGGAAAAGGCTGTTTTATCCTCCGACCCTTCGGTTTTAAGCGGCTGCGACAGGATTATTCTTCCGGGAGTGGGCGCATTCAGGGCGGCGATGGACAAGCTTAAGGAAAAAAATCTGGACGCTTTCGTAAAGCGTTATGCGGCGACTGGCAAAAGCGTGATGGGCATTTGCCTGGGGATGCAGCTGTTGTTCGACAGAAGTTACGAATTCGGCGTGACGGAAGGATTGGGCCTGATCCGCGGTGAGGTTCTGCCCCTTGAAGACGCTCTTAGGCAAAAAGGGCTTGATTACAAAGTCCCGCACATGGGCTGGAATGCTTTGAATCTCGTTAACGGGCAGAATAACGATCTTAAACTGAAACAGGGCGATTTCGTGTATTACGTTCACTCGTTTTACGCGCCCGAAGGCGATTATACAGTCGCATATTCCGATTACGGCGTGCCCGTTACGGGCGTTGCGGCGGCAAAAAACGTAATCGGCTGTCAGTTTCACCCCGAAAAAAGCGGCAAAGTGGGGCTGGATATATTAAAGGCGTTCTGCGCTCTTTAAATAAAAAATCCATGCAAACGGCGTGCGGAAATTTCGGCTGAGGAAATGACTTTTCCGTAAAAAACGTTTCGGATTATGCGTTTCGGACGGATAAAACCGTCGTAACCGAATCTGAAAAGCGTTTTGTAATACGCGTCGGGATTAAAAAAACTGAAGGCAAAAGGCATAAAAAATCCGATTAAGTCAAAAGGTATCGGAAAGGTTGCGTAAAAAAGGCAATTCTGATTAAAAAAGGTGACCATGAAAATTTTTCCCGCAATAGATTTACTCGGCGGCAAGGCGGTAAGGCTGACTAAAGGCGATTACTCCACCGCCAAAACGTATTCGGACGACCCCGTAAGTCAGGCGGCTTCTTTCAGGGGCTTCGGGGCGCAAAACCTGCACGTCGTGGACCTTGACGGCGCAAAATCGGGCAAAACCGAAAACGGCGACGTTATTCGCCGTATTGTCGAAAACACCGATATGTTTGTGGAGGTGGGCGGCGGAATCCGCGACGAAAGCCGTATAGAATATTATCTTTCTTCGGGCGCGGGCAGGGTTATACTGGGCACTGCCGCCGTAAGGGACCCGCTTTTTTTAAAGCGCGCAGTAAAGGCGTACGGCGATAAAATAGCCGTGGGCGTGGACGTCAAAGACGGGTTCGTCGCGGTGGACGGCTGGACTAAACTCAGCGACAAAACGGGTTACGACTTTGTGCGTACGCTGGCTTCGGAGGGCGTGAAAACGGTTATTTACACGGACATAAGCAAGGACGGCACGCTTTTGGGCACCAACCTTGAAATTTACGGTAAACTTAAGGAAATACGCGGGATAAACGTCATCGCTTCGGGCGGGATAAGTTATTTAAGCGAGATCAAAGCGTTAAAAGAGCAAAACGTTTACGGCGCAATCGTGGGCAAAGCGGTATATGAGGGTAAACTCGACCTTAAAGAGTGTATCGCCGCGGCGGAAGGAGGAGAAAATTGCTGACCAAACGCATAATTCCCTGCCTTGACATACGCGACGGACGCGTGGTCAAAGGCGTCAACTTTTCAGGCGTCTCGGACGTCGACGATCCCGTAAAGCTTGCGTCGGCATATAACGACGCGGGCGCGGACGAGCTGGTCTTTTACGACATAACCGCTTCTTCGGAGGGCAGAAAACTGTTCACCGACGTACTGGAGCGCGTCGCTTCAAGCATATTCATTCCGCTTACGGTGGGCGGAGGAATCAACACCGTGGAAGACTTCGACCGTGTGCTGAAGTCGGGGGCGGACAAGGTAAGCGTAAATTCCGGCGCGATAAAAAATCCCGACCTCATCGCGGAGGCGGCGGAAAAATACGGCAGTCAGTGCGTGGTGCTTTCGCTGGACGTAAAGCGCGCAGGCGGCGGCTTCAGGCTGTTCGCAAAAGGCGGCAGGGTGGATACGGGACTGGACGCGGTGGAGTTCGCGGTTAGGGGCGTAAATGCGGGCGCGGGCGAAATAGTGCTTAACAGCATCGACACCGACGGAGTGAAAAACGGCTTTGACCTTGAGATGCTGAAAGTTTTCTGCGACGCGGTAAAGGTGCCCGTAATAGCCTCGGGCGGCGCGGGAAAAGCCGAAGATTTTATCGACCTTTTCAAAATCAGGGGCGTGGACGCGGGGCTTGCCGCCAGCATTTTCCACTTTAAGGAAGTCGATATCGCGGACCTTAAGAGGTTGCTTGACAAAAACGGCGTACCCGTGCGCCTTGTCTGATTACTTTTGCCCGATAAGTCCAGAAAAAGGCGGAAATAATCGTTAAATTATTTCTTAAGTAAAGTCGCTTCATATAATAAAGTAACTTAACGATAACGGCAAAGAAATTATTTATATAAACAGATAATAAAGAGTTCTTTTATATTTGCCGGGTAAAAATTATTTAAAAAAACAATCGTACAAAAACCTGAGGATAAAATATCATGTTGGAAATACAGAATCTCAAATTTGACGAAAACGGCCTTATACCCTGCATCGTCCAGGATTACGAGACCAAAAAAGTGCTTACCCTTGCCTATATGAACGCGGAAAGCATTGCGATTACGCTGGAAAAAAAGCTGACGTGTTTTTATTCGCGCTCCAGGAAAAAGCTGTGGCTTAAGGGCGAAACCAGCGGAAACTATCAGCATCTTGTTTCCCTTACCGCGGACTGCGACGGCGACGCGCTGCTTGCGGTGGTCAAAAAAGACGGTCCCGCCTGCCACAAGGGTACGGACAGCTGTTTCGAGACGCCCGTTTACGGCGAGAAGAACGACTTTTCTTTGACGGAGCTGTATAAGCTTTTGGTCGAGCGCAACGAAAAGCGGCCGCAAAACAGTTATACCACCTATCTTTTCGAAAAAGGCGAGGAAAAGATACTTAAAAAAGTGGGCGAGGAGTGTACGGAAGTGGTAATCGCCGCGATGAAACAGGATAACCGCGAAACGATTTTCGAGATATCCGACCTTGCCTATCACCTGCTGGTGCTTATGACGGCGCGCGGAATTACTCCCGACGAAATACTCAAGGAGCTGGACAGCCGTCACGTCGTGGACAAAAAAGTCAAACAGGAGACCATGAAGTGATTACGACTTCGCTACACAATCACTGTAATCTTTGCGACGGCAAAAACACTCCCGAAGAGATGATTGCCGCCGCGGTTAAGGCGGGCATAACGGATTTCGGCTTTTCGTCCCATTCGTACGCCTGTTTCGACATGGGCGCGTCCGTGAAAAACGAGCGCGAATACATCGAAAGAATCAAATCCGTGATAAAAAACAACGATTTACCCGTAAATCTTTATCTCGGGGCGGAGGAGGACTTGTTTTGTCCAGTCGCTTTCCGCGAGGAATACGATTATATAATAGGCTCCGTCCATTATGTGAAGCAGGGCGGCAGAATTTACGGCGTGGATATTTCGGCTGAGGTTTTAAGCCGTTGCATAGAGGAAAGCTTTTCGTCCGACCCCGCGGCTTTTTATCGGGCGTATTTCGAAAACGTGGCGGAGTGCGCGCGCAGAAAGCCGGATATTCTGGGCCACTTCGACTTAATCAGGTTGTGCGGCGGCGGAATTATAGATTTTTCCTCGCACGACTACATCGACGCGGCAATCGCCTGTATCGACGAATGCCTTAAGTATGACGTCATAGCGGAAGTCAATTACGGCGGAATGGCGCGGGGAAAAACTTTGTCGCCTTATCCCGACGAATTTCTGCTTAAAAGAATACGCGAAAAAAACGGAAGGGTTATCGTTTCGACAGACTGCCACGACGTCAATCTGATTGCTTTCGGACTCGACGAAGGCGAAAAATACCTGAAAAGTCTGGGGTTTACAAGCGTAACCGTGATGGAAAACGGTAAACTGGTTCAGCAGCCGCTTTGAAAAAATTTCCGTAAAATATGATTGCAAACAAGCCCGTTTTTCGGTTGCAAAATCTTTACTTTTATGCTATCATATTTTCATGAGTTGCATTAAGAGGAAGTTAAGCGCGGTGCGCTTCATATCCCGTCAGGTCGCTTACGGCGGCTTAAAATTCGGCGGCAGTGTATTCATATCGGAGTATTGCACCCTCTTAAAGCAGGCTTTTACGGTAAAATAGCAGGGACGTGACTTTTGTAAAGTTGCGTTTCTTTTTTTTGAAGGAGTATCGTTTATTATGGCAAATGTTCTGGTTGCAATGGGATCCAAAAGCGATCTCGACGCGGTAAAACCCGCGGTTCAGATTTTAAAAACATTCGGCGTCGACGTAACGGTTAAGGTAATGAGCGCGCATCGCACTCCCGACGTCGTGCGCGATTACGCCTCGGGAAAGAACGGCGACTTCGACGTGTTTATCGCCGCCGCGGGCAAGGCCGCGCATCTTGCGGGCTTTATTGCGGCTTTCACCACCCGTCCCGTAATAGGATTACCCGTTAAAAGTTCCACTATGGACGGACTGGACAGCCTTTTGTCCACCGTTCAGATGCCCTCGGGCGTGCCCGTCGCCACCGTCGCCATAAACGGCGGACTTAACGCGGGAATTCTGGCGCTTCAGATGCTGGCGATCGGCGACGACAAGCTTAAAGCCGCGCTTAAGGAATACCGCGCCAAAGCCGCGCAGGACGTAATAAATTCGAATATCAATTTATCGGAGGAAATATAAAATGGAAAAACGCGAGCAGCTTTACGAAGGAAAAGCCAAAAAAGTATTCGCAACCGACAATGCCGACGTGGTGCTTGTCTCCTACAAGGACGACGCAACCGCTTTCAACGGCCTTAAAAAGGGTCAGATTGCGGGCAAGGGCGTCATTAACAACCGCTGCACCAATCTCATTTTCAAAATGCTTGAAAAACACGGCATTCCCACCCATTACATAGAAGAAGTATCCCCCACGGACACTTTCGTCAAAAAAGTGCAGATCGTTCCCCTCGAAGTCATCGTGAGGAACGTTGCCGCAGGTTCTTTTTCCAAGCGTTACGGCGTGGAGGAGGGTACCCCGCTTAAAAGCACGGGTTTTGAATTCAGCTACAAGAATGACGATCTCGGCGACCCGATGATCAACGATTTCTACGCGTTAAGCTTAGGGCTTGCCACCAAAGAGGAAATAAAGACGATTGAGGACATGGCGTTTAAGATAAACGACCTTCTCATCGGGTTCTTTAAGAAAATCGGACTGGACCTTATTGATTTCAAGCTGGAGTTCGGCAGATACAAGGGACAAATCATCCTCGCCGACGAGATAAGCCCCGATACCTGCCGCCTCTGGGACAGCGTTACTCACGAAAAACTCGACAAGGACCGCTTCCGCAGAGACCTCGGCGGAGTGGAAGAGGCTTACGAGGAAGTCATGAGAAGACTTACCGGAGAGTGTAAATGAAGTCAATTCTCTTACCGCAAAACGAATTTGAAAGACAGGAGGAGTGTGGTATAATCGGTATCATCTCCAAGGAAAAAAAGGAGATGGCTCATGACCTGTATTTCGGCTTGTTCGCTCTTCAGCATCGCGGTCAGGAAAGCGCGGGTATCGCCGTCGCTTACGAGCCGCGTAAGGTCTACTACTACAAAAAAATGGGACTTGTCAACGAGGTTTTCAACGAAGACAAGCTTGCCGCTTTTCCCGATACCAACTGCGGGATCGGCCACGTCCGCTATTCCACGACGGGTTCAAGCAACGTCGTCAACGCTCAGCCCGTGGTGTTCTACGGCAGATGGGGCAGAATGGCGGTTGCCCATAACGGCAACATCATCAATTGCGACGCAATCAAATCAAGACTGATAAAGCAAGGACATATTTTTCAAAGCTCCATCGACAGCGAGGTTATCGCCGCGCTTATCAACCTTTACAGCGAAAACAGCCTGGAAGAGGGCGTAAAACGCGCCTGCGAGGAGCTTGTCGGCGCCTACGCGCTTGTCATAATGGCGGACAACAAGCTTGTCGCCGTACGCGACCCCATGGCTCTTAAACCGTTATGCCTGGGCGACAAAAAAGGCGATATTCTGTTCGCAAGCGAGACCTGCGCAATAGACTCTCTGGACGCCACAGTCATACGCGATCTTAAACCCGGCGAAATCGTCGTCGTGGACGAAAATTTACAGATGCATTCCTCGTTCATTTCGGGCGTTAACCGCCGTTCCTGTATTTTCGAGTACGTCTATCTTGCGAGAAGCGACAGTAAAATCGACGGGGTTAACGTGTACGACGCGCGTTACGAATGCGGCAAAATGCTGGCTCAGCTTTTTAAAATCGACGCGGACGTGGTGGCGGGCGTGCCCGACTCGGCAATCGTGTCGGCGCGCGGCTACAGCGAAGTGTCGGGCGTTCCGTACATCGACGCGCTCAGCAAAAACCGCTACATCGGCAGGACGTTTATTCAGCCCAGTCAGTCCTTGCGCGAAAACAGCGTCAAAATCAAGCTTAACGCCATAAGGGGCAACATCAAAAACAAGCGACTTATCCTTATAGACGATTCTATCGTGCGCGGCACCACCAGCCGCAAAATCGTTCAGCTGCTTCGCGACAACGGCGCCAAGGAAGTTCATATGCTGATCGCGTCGCCCGTAGTCGCCTTTCCCTGCTTTTTCGGCGTGGACATGGAGTCCAAGGACAAGCTTATCGGCGGATATAAAAACGAGCAGGAAATATGTAAAGCCATCGGCGCGGACAGCTTGCACTATCTTCCCATGGATTGCCTCGTAAAGGCGTGCGGCGGCAAGAAGGAGGATTTCTGCACGGCGTGCTTCGACGGCGATTATCCTATACCCATCGACAAATACAATTGCGGTAAATTCGTTCTGGAAATTTAACCGCAACGGGAGAATTAAATATGGCAATAGATTACAAAAACGCGGGAGTGGACGTTGAGGCGGGCTACAGCGCGGTAAGACTCATGAAGGAATACGTAAAGTCCACCTACGACAAAAACGTCGTGGGCGATCTGGGCTCTTTCGGCGGATTTTACGCCCTTTCGGACGCAGCCGACGGCGACGTTCTGGTCGCGGGTACCGACGGCGTGGGTACAAAACTCAAGTACGCGTTTTCATTAAACAAACACGATACCATAGGCATCGACTGCGTTGCAATGTGCGTCAACGACATCGTATGCCAGGGCGCAAAACCGCTTATCTTCCTCGACTACATCGCTTTAGGTAAGCTTATCCCCGAAAAAGTCGCGCTTATCGTCAAGGGCGTCAGCGAGGGTTGCCGCATGGCGGGTTGCGCGCTTATCGGCGGCGAAACTGCAGAAATGCCCGGCTTTTACCCCGAGGACGAGTACGACCTTGCGGGCTTTTCGGTAGGAATAGTCAAGAAAAACAAGGTCATAAACGGCAGCGGAATAGTCAAAGGCGACCGTCTTATCGGATTGCGCTCCTCGGGCGTACATTCAAACGGCTATTCGCTTGTGAGAAAGCTGTTCCCCGCTTCCGACAAGGCGACTTACGAGTACTGCGACGCCATCGGCGGCGTGCCCGCGGAAATACTGCTTACGCCCACGCGCATCTACGTCAAAACCGTGCTGTCGCTTATCGAAACGACGGATATAAAGGGCATCGCTCACATCACGGGCGGCGGCTTTATCGAAAACATTCCCAGAATTCTTCCGAAGGGTCTGGCGGCCAGGATAGACCGCGATTCCTATGAAATTCCCGCGCTTTTTAAGGAGCTTCAGCGCCGCGCGGACATTCCTTACGAAAAAATGTGCAACACCTTCAACATGGGCATAGGGCTTGTGCTTGCCGTAAGCAAACAAGACGAAAAAACCGTGCTTTCTAAGCTTAAGTCTTTGGGCGAAGATCCCGTGTCCTTGGGCGAAGTCGTCGGGGGAGAGGGCGTCATTCTATGAAAAACGTCTGCGTTTTCGCAAGCGGCTCCGGCTCCGACTTTCAAAGCATAATAGACGGGGTGAAAAAGGGGCTGATAAACGCGGAAATAAAACTTCTGGTTGCGTCCAAACCCGACATTTACGCAATTACGCGCGCTGTAGAGGCGGGTATCCCTTACGTCGTGTTCAGTAAGTCCGATTACGAAAGTACGGAAAAAATGTACGACGCGCTTATACCTTTGCTGAAGGAAAACAAAATCGACCTCATCGTGCTGGCGGGCTACCTTACCGTGCTTACGCCCAATATCGTGTCGGCTTTCCGCGGCAAAATAATCAACATTCACCCGTCGCTTATTCCCGCGTATTGCGGCAACGGCTTTTACGGCATGCGCGTACACCGCGCCGTCATCGAAAACAAGGAAAAATTTTCGGGCGCAACCGTTCACTATGTGGACGAGGGCACCGATACGGGCGAAATCATCGCTCAGGAAAAAGTCGAAGTTTATCCCTCCGACACGCCCGAATCGCTTCAGGCGCGCGTGCTGGAGCTGGAGCACAGACTGCTGCCCGAAACGGTGGCAAAGCTTTGCCGCGACTGACCTATATTGCTTTCATGCGTTCACTTTTTGCATTTTTACTTAAAAACCTTACCTTGACGGGTAAATGCGGACCTATGCGGCTTTAAAGCGGAACGGCGGAACAGGATCTTAAACGTTTTCGACACTGAAAAAACCGCATTGCGCGCTTTATGGCATTTTGCGGTAAAACGGGCTTTAACAGGTCTATTGCGCTTTGATGAAACGGCGCCTTCCCGAAAAAAGGCTGTTTGCGTCAGGCGGCAAAAAAAACAATCATACACGATAAAAAAATTCGGATATACGAGGAGAACGGTTATGAAAAAAAGAGCACTTATCAGCGTATCGGACAAAACGGGAGTGGAAGAGGCGGCAAAACGCCTTGAAAAGCTCGGGTACGAGATTATTTCGACGGGCGGGACGGAGGCGGCGCTTAAAAAAGCGGGCGTAAAAACCGTCAACATCAGCGACATCACGGGATTTCCCGAATGCCTTGACGGAAGGGTCAAGACTTTGCATCCCGCCGTCCACGCGGGGCTTCTGGCAATGCGCGCCAATCCCTCGCACATGGAACAGCTTGAGAAATTGGGGATAAACACCATAGACGTGGTCATCGTCAACCTTTATCCTTTCAAGCAGACGGTGATGAAAGGCTGCTCTTTCGCAGAGGCTGTGGAAAACATCGACATCGGCGGCCCCACCATGCTGAGAAGCGCGGCAAAGAACTATCAGGACGTCGTGGTGATCGTGGACCCCGCCGACTACGAAAAAGCGCTGTCGGAGCTTGAAAGCGGTAACGTAAGTATCGAAACGCGCAAATACCTCATGTACAAGGTTTATCAGCATACCGCGGTTTACGACACGCTTATTTCGGGCTATTTAAGAAGCCAGATAGGCATCGAGTTTCCCGACCAGCTTACGCTTGCTTACGAAAAGAAGGAGCAAATGCGTTACGGCGAAAACCCGCACCAGAAAGCCGCCGTGTACGGAGAGGCCATTCCCGTATACAACTCGCTTATCAACGCGGTGCAGCTTAACGGCAAACAGCTTTCCTACAACAACATCAACGACGCAAACGGCGCAATCGAGCTTCTGAAAGAGTTCGACGAAACGGCGGTAGTTGCGGTAAAACACGCCAACCCCTGCGGAGTCGCGTGCGCGGACACCGTTCTGGACGCGTATAAAGCGGCTTACGAAGCCGATCCCGTTTCCATTTTTGGCGGAATTGTCGCGGTAAACGAGTGCGTGGACAAGGCTACCGCGGAAGAAATGGTCAAAATCTTCCTCGAGATAGTAATTGCGCCCGATTTTACCGACGAGGCGGTGGAAGTTCTTAAAAGAAAACCCAATTTAAGAGTGCTTAAAATAAAGGACGTCGCCAGGAAAAACCCCGCGGGAACCATGGAGTTCAAAAAAGTTTACGGCGGACTTATCGTGCAGGAGGCGGACAACGGGGTTTACGACGAGATAAAGACCGTCACGAAGGCTCAGCCCGACAAGCAGGACCTCGAGTCCATGAAGTTTGCCATGACAGTCGTCAAGCATTGTAAATCCAACGCCATAGTGCTTGCGCGCGGCAAACACACTCTGGGCATCGGCGTGGGACAGACCAACCGCATCTGGGCGGCTTGCCAGGCTGTCGAGCACAGCATCGGCGGAGCGCAGGGCGCGGTCATGGCGTCCGACGCGTTCTTCCCCTTCTCCGACTGCGTGGAGGAAGCGGCTAAAGCGGGCGTAAAAGCCATCGTTCAGCCCGGCGGCAGCATCCGCGACGAGGAAAGCATCAAAGCCTGCGACGAACACGGCATTGCCATGTGCTTTACGGGCGTAAGACACTTCAAGCATTGATTTATTCCTGAGCGCCGCGTTTGTCGGTTGAATCTAAAAAAGTTCGTTTACCCGTCTTTTGCTTTGACGAAAACGGTTTAAGTTTCAAAACGGATTAAGTTTCAATCCGACTGAAAAACCGGACTAAGCCGCTTTATGCGGTTCAGCATAAAAAGCATTATGTGCGGCAAACGCAGATTGCACTGGTTTTACATATAATTACTCATAAAAAGGGCGCGTTCGACGGTTTATAAAAGTCTTGTAAACTCAGTCGGCGCCCGTAAAAAACGTAAAAAGGAACGGAATATGAAAATTCTCGTAATAGGCGGCGGCGGCAGAGAGCACGCAATCGTCAAAAAACTTAAGGAAAGCAAGCGCGTGGAGGCGCTTTACTGCATGCCCGGTAACGCGGGTATTGCTTCGGACGCCGTATGCGTGGACGGAAAAGCCACCGATATCGAAAAAGCGGTTTCTTTTGCGCGCGAAAATAAAATCGACCTTGTGTTCGTCGCGCCCGACGACCCTTTAAGTCTGGGTATGGTGGACGCCCTTAACGCGGCGGGTATCCGTGCGTTCGGGCCCGTAAAGGCGGCGGCAAGGCTGGAGGGCAGCAAGGCTTTTTCCAAGGATTTTATGATGCGCCATGGTATTCCCACCGCGCGTTACGAGTGCTTTTCCGATTACGACACGGCTTTGGATTACGTGCGTCAATCCGACTTTCCGCTGGTACTTAAGGCGGACGGTCTTGCTTTAGGCAAGGGCGTGCTTATCTGTAAAAACCTTGACGAAGCGGAGGAAGGCCTTAAAAAACTGATGCTGGATCGCGCGTTCGGCGCAAGCGGCTCCACCGTGGTTATAGAGGAATTCCTGACGGGCAGGGAAGTGACCGTGCTTGCCTTTACCGACGGTAACACGGTTAAATGTATGCCCTCAAGCCAGGACCACAAGCGCGCTTTTGACGGCGACCGCGGCCCCAATACGGGCGGCATGGGCGCGTTTGCACCTTCGCCTTACTTCACGCCCGATAAGCAGGCGGAGGCGATGCGCACGATTTTCCTGCCCACGATAGAAGGGCTTAAAGCGGACGGAATCGTATATAAAGGCGTCATATACTTCGGACTTATGATGACGGAAAAGGGAATAAAGGTCATCGAATACAATTCGCGTTTCGGCGACCCCGAGACTCAGGCGATTCTGCCGCTGTTAAAAACGGATTTTACGGAAATAATCGACGCGTGCATCGACGGCACACTCGACAAAATCGACATCGAATGGCTGGATAAGACGGGCTTTACGGTGGTTATCGCGTCGGGCGGCTATCCCGACAACGTCGTAAAAGGTTACCCCATAACCATAGGAAAGCTTGAGGGCGTTACTCTTTACCACGCGGGCACGGCGATTAAAGACGGCACTCTCGTCACCAACGGCGGCAGAGTTTTCGACATGACGGCGGTTGCGGACAACATCGAAGACGCGCGCAGGATCGTCTATCGCGAGATCGGCAAGGTAAGCTTTTACGAATCGCGTTTCAGAAGCGATATCGGCAAGGTTTAACCCAAAGTCGGGTTAAGAAAAACAGTAAAATAACGGCTGAAAAACGGCTGACGCCGATTTGTTTTCAATCGGCTAAATAAGGAAAAACATTATGGTTTACAGAATTTATACCGAAAAAAAGCCCGAGTTCGACAACACGGGAAAGCTTAAGGAAGAGCTGAAAAATCTTTTGGGCGTTTCGCCCGCGGGCATAAGAAAATACATTCGTTACGACGTAGAGGGGCTCACGCGCGAGGAAATGGACAAGGCGGTCGTTTCCGTGTTTTCGGAACCCGGCGTGGACAACGTCTATGAAAAACCCGATTTTGCGGGCGACGTGCTTGTCGTCGAATACTTGGACGGACAGTACGACCAGCGCGCCGATTCGGCGGCTCAGTGCGTGCAGTTCCTTACGGGAGGCGTGCGTCCCGAGGTGCGCTGCGCCACCGTTTACGACATTACGGGCGTGACGGAAGAGGAGTTCGACCGCATTAAAAAATACCTCATAAACCCCGTGGACAGCAAGGAAGGCGGTAAAGAGATTCCCGCCACTCTTAAGCGCGCGGCGGCGAAAAAACAGAAAATGCGCGTGGAGCTGGACTTTACGTGGCTTAACGAGGCGGAGCTTAAAAAGTTTTACGACGGATTCGGTTTTGCCATGACTTTTGCCGACCTTAAATTCGTGCAGGACTATTTCAAGGCGGAAAACCGTCAGCCCACGCTTACGGAAATCAAGGTTATCGACACCTACTGGTCGGATCACTGCCGCCACACGACCTTCCTTACCGAGCTTAAAAGCATAGAAATAAATTCGCCCGATTATCACATAAAGGACGCGCTTAACGAGTACCGCAAGTTGTTTAAGGAGCTGTATTCCGCGCGCAAGGACAAATACGCCTGCCTTATGGACGTTGCGACCATTGCGGTCAAAAAACTGAAAAAGGAAGGATATCTCGACAACCTCGACGTTTCGGACGAGATAAACGCCTGCTCGGTACGCGTAACGCTGGACGTGGACGGCAAGGACGAGGACTGGCTTATCATGTTCAAGAACGAAACGCACAACCATCCCACGGAAATCGAGCCTTTCGGCGGCGCGGCTACGTGTCTCGGCGGCGCCATTCGCGACCCGCTTTCGGGCCGTACGTACGTTTACCAGGCGATGCGCGTGACGGGCGCGGCGGATATTACCGAGGACTTCGGCAAAACGCTTAAAGGAAAGCTTCCGCAGCGCGTGATTTCCCGCACGGCTTTGGCGGGATTTTCTTCCTATGGCAACCAGATAGGCCTTGCGACCGGCGGCGTGCACGAGCTTTTCAGCGATGGCTACAAGGCAAAAAGATTGGAAACGGGCTACGTCATCGGCGGTGCGCCCGCGGCAAACATAAGGCGCGAAAAACCCGAAAAGGGCGACGTTATTATTCTTGTCGGCGGCGATACCGGCAGGGACGGTTGCGGCGGCGCCACGGGCAGCAGTAAATCCCATACGGCGAAATCCGTGGAAACCTGCGGCGCGGAAGTGCAGAAGGGCAACCCGCCCGAGGAGCGCAAGCTTCAGCGGCTTTTCCGCAACCGCGAGGCGGCGCGGCTTATCATAAAATGCAACGACTTCGGCGCGGGCGGCGTATGCGTCGCCATAGGCGAACTCAGCGACGGGCTGGACATATTCCTCGACCGCGTGGAAAAGAAGTACGACGGCCTTACCGCGACCGAGCTTGCCATTTCCGAAAGTCAGGAGCGCATGGCGGTCATGGTTAAGCCCTGCGACGCGGACAGATTCATTGCGATTGCAAAAGAGGAAAACCTTAAGGCGGTAAAAGTGGCTGTCGTAACGGATAACGAGCGCCTTCGCATGTTCTACGGCGACGAAACGATTGTGGACATCAAAAGGGAATTCCTGGACACGAACGGTGTAAAACAGACAGCAACCGCCGTGATAAACGATAACGGCGAAGATTGTTTCCCCGCCGCGGACGAGTTTATAAAAGATTATATCGGAAAAGGCGATTACGCGGGCGCTTTGACTGCAGAGTTAAACCGTCTTGACGTATGCTCTCAGAAGGGCATGGGCGAAACTTTCGACGGCAGCATAGGCGCGGCGTCGGTGTTCATGCCTTTCGGCGGCAAATATCAGCTTACCCCTTCTACGGTAATGGCGGCAAAACCTCCCGTCGACGGATTCACGCATTGCGTCACGGCGTCGTCTTATGCCTGCTATCCGCGGCTTATGATAAAATCGCCGTTTACGGGCGCGATTCACTCGGTGCTGGCGGCGGTAAGCAAACTGATTTCGGCGGGCGTGGACCGTAAAACCGTAAGACTTTCTTTGCAGGAATTTTTCAAACGCCTTAATGACGTTCCCGAACGCTGGGGACAGCCTTTAAGCGCGCTTCTGGGCGCTCTTTGCGCGCAGCTGGGGCTTAAGACGGGCGCAATCGGCGGCAAGGACAGCATGAGCGGCACGTTCGAAAACATCGACGTTCCTCCCACCGTCATCGCTTTTGCAATGGGCGTCACCGACGACGAAACGATAATACACGACGTGTTCGACGTTAAAGGAAACCTTTACCTTTTCAGCCATAAGCGCGACGAATTCGGCTATCCCGACTTCGGATATTCGCTCGACATGTTCGACGAAATCACAAAACTCGTAAAGGGCAAAAAAATAGCGCGCTCCTGCGTTACGGAGGAGGGCGGTTACGCCGTCGCCGCCGCTAAATCCGTTCTCGGCTGCGGAAACGGTCTTGTCCTATTTAAAAGCGACGACCTTTTCCGTCCGCTGTACGGCGACATTGTCGCGCTTTGCCCCGAGGAAATTAACTCGCCATACGCGCGGCTTATAGGTAAAGTCGACGCAAGCGGAATCGTCACTGTTGCGGATCAGACCGTATCGGTTTTAAATCTCGTAAAAGCGTTCACTTCTAAACTGGAAGGCGTTTATCCCACCGTTGCGCCCGCCGCGGGAAGAGCGGTTGCGTCCGATTACTCGATAGACACCGTTTATAAAAGCAAGACTAAATCCGCAAAACCCAGGGTGTTCATTCCCGTTTTCCCCGGCACCAACTGCGAATACGACATGGCGCGCGCCTTTACCCGCGAGGGGGCGGAGGCGGACATTTTCGTCATGCGCAACCTTACCCGCGCCGATATCGAGGACTCGATCGCCGAGATGAAGCGCCGTATAGACAACGCCCAGATTATTGCGTTCCCCGGCGGCTTTTCGGGCGGGGACGAGCCGGACGGCAGCGGTAAATTCATAGTCAACACTTTCAAAAACGAGGCGCTTAAAGAGGCGGTGGAGGACCTGTTGTATAAGCGCGACGGGCTTATCTTAGGCATCTGCAACGGCTTCCAGGCGCTTATCAAGCTTGGGTTGCTGCCTTTCGGCCGCATCGAGGACCGCGACGAGCACAGCCCCACGCTTACTTACAACAACATCGGCCGCCACGTCTCCACGATAGTGCGCGTGCGCGTGGGCACAAACAAGTCCCCCTGGCTTACAGACTTCAGACCCGGCGATATATTCTCCGTGCCAGTCAGCCACGGCGAGGGCAAGTTCGTATGCGAACCGCAGGTGTTTGACAAGCTCTGCAAAAACGGTCAGATTGCCACCCAGTACGTGGACGACGAGGGGCGCGTTACCATGGTTTCGCCCTTTAACCCCAACGGTTCCGTGATGGCGGTGGAGGGCATAATTTCGCCCGACGGCAAGATTTTCGGAAAGATGGGCCATACCGAGCGCTATCAGGCGGGAATTTATCAAAACGTTCCGGGAAACTTCGACATGAACGTTTTCCGCGCGGGCGTAAAATACTTTAAATAAGGAGCGTAAAAGTTTGGTTGATAAAACGGCAATTATGTTCGTTTGTTACGGCAATATCTGCCGCTCACCCATGGCGGAATTCTGCCTTAAATCGCTTCTTGACAAAAACGGGATTTCCGATTTCGTAACGGTTTCGTCTTCCGCAGTCAGCGACGAGGAAATTGTCGGCGGCGTCGGCAATCCCGTATATCCGCCCGCAAAATCGGAGCTTACAAGGCGCGGCGTATCCTTTAAGGAAAGGCGCGCCGTGCGTTTAAAAAAAGAGGATTACGGTAAGTACGACCTGTTTATCGGAATGGACGAAAGCAATATAAGGGGCATGCTGGAAATTTTCGGAAAAGACCCCCTAAACAAAATCGTCAAGCTGAAAGATTTTACGTCCGGCGGCGACGTAGCCGACCCGTGGTACACGAGAAGGTTCGATATCGCCTACGATGAAATAGAGGCCGGCTGCCGCGCGCTTACGGAAATGCTCAGGCAAAAATACGCGCAAAATCCGCGAAAAAAATAATGTTTTCCCCTGCGTAAAAAACGCTTTACAATTTTGCCGATTTATGATAATATTGATAAGGTCTTTGGGCAGAGATAACTAACTCATTGACAAACCGACATAAAGTTGTTTTGACAGCTGCCCTTAAAGGGCGGCTTTTTTTCAAAACGGAGGACGGCGTTGAAAGAATTACTGGGCATAAAACAACTTTCCGCAAACGAGATTTACGAAATACTGGATTTTGCGGAAGACATGAAAAAGCTTATACTGAAAAGGGAAAAGTGTTCCTTTTTGCGGGGCAGGCGCGTGACTACTTTGTTTTACGAAAACAGTACCCGCACTCGCACGAGTTTCGAATTGGCGGCCGAAAACGTCGGCGCTTACGTCAATTCGCTTGACGTTTCCACTTCAAGCGTGCAGAAAGGCGAATCGCTTATCGATACGGGAAAGACGTTGGACGCATTGTCGTCGGATATCGTCGTCATCCGTCATTCGAAAAGCGGTGCGCCTTTATTTTTGTCGAAAAACATCTCTGCCGCCGTGGTCAACGCGGGCGACGGCGCCAACGAGCACCCCACGCAGGCGCTTCTGGACTTCTTTACAATGCGGCAGCATTTCGGCAGAATCGAGGGACTTAAAGTCGCGATCATCGGCGACGTAAAACATTCCCGCGTCGCGCGCAGCAACCTTTGGGGACTTAAAACTCTGGGGGCGGAAGTGGTCTTCTGCGGCCCGAAGACGTTGCTTCCCTTAGATATGGGTTCGCTTTGCACGGTTACGACCGATCCCGTCGCCGCGGTTTACGACGCCGACGTCGTCATGGGACTCAGGATTCAGCTGGAGCGGCAAAAACAGGGAATGTTCCCCTCTCTTAAGGAATACAACGCGATGTGGGGCATAAGCGAAAAACTGCTTTCTTACGCAAAGCCCGACGCAATTGTGCTGCACCCCGGTCCCGTAAACCGCGGCGTGGAAATAAATTCCGACGTATTAAACGGCGAAAAAAGCTTTGTAAACACGCAGGTTACCAACGGACTGGCGGTAAGAATGGCGGTGTTAAGCCTTATCGGCAAGGAGTTAGGATAAATGTCAACCGTTCTCATAAAAAACGCGACGCTTGTGCGCGACAATCTCAAGGAAGCGGACGTCTTTATCAAGGACGGCGTTATCACCAAGATAGGAAGAGTGGACCGCGGCGCCGATACGGTTATCGACGGCACGGGCAAACACCTCTTTTACGGCTTTTTCGATATGCACACGCATCTGAGAGAGCCGGGCTTCGAGGGTAAGGAAACGATAGCTTCGGGCGTACGCGCGGCTGTCAAGGGCGGATTTACCGATATTGCCTGCATGCCCAACACAAACCCCGTTAACGACAATAAAGTGGTGACCGAATATATACTCACCCATGCCGAAAAAGAGGGATACGCTCACGTTTATCCCGTGGGCGCGATAACAAAAGGCTCTTTGGGGACGGAACTCAGCGAAATGGCGTCAATGAAGGCGGCGGGCGTCACTGCCGTCAGCGACGACGGCAAGCCCGTGTCCGACGGAAGAGTCATGCGGCTGGCTCTGGAGTATGCGGACTCTCTGGGGCTTAAGGTACTTTCCCACAGCGAGGATAAAAGCCTTTCGGGCGACGGGGTGGCAAACGAAGGGTTAAACAGCGAAATCTGCGGGCTTAAGGGCATTACCCGCGCCGCGGAGGAAGCCGCAATCGCAAGAGAGATGATTCTTTCCGAGACACTTTCCGTGCCCGTGCATCTTTGCCACGTCAGCACTCGCGGAGCGGTGGAGCTTATCCGCTTTTTCAAGAAAAAAGGCGTGCGCGTAACCGCCGAAACCTGCCCGCATTACTTTGCGCTTAACGACGACTGCATAGTTAATCTGGATACGTTTACCAAAGTCAATCCCCCCATCCGCACGGAGGACGACCGCACCGCGATAATAGAGGGGCTTATGGACGGCACGATAGACGTTATCGCCACAGACCACGCGCCCCATTCCGCCGCGGATAAAAACACGACTTACGAAGATGCGGCGTTCGGCATCAGCGGACTGGAAACGGCTTTCGCGATAAGTTACACCGTGCTGGTCAAGTCGGGACTTATCAGCCTTACGGACCTTAACCGTTTAATGTCGGTGCGTCCGCGCGAAATCATGGAAGTAAGCGGCAGACTGCGCGAGGGCGAAAAGGCAAACCTGACGCTTGTCGATCTTGACGCTCAGTACGTCGTGGACAGCTCGAAATTCGTTTCAAAGGGCAAAAACACTCCTTTCAACGGACTTACGGTTTCAGGCAAGGTTACCGACGTCGTCGTGGACGGCAAAGTAAAACTTTCGGACGGGCAACTCGTTTAATATGATAAAAGACGTTATTTACACAATTTCATCCAACTTACAGCTGAACTCCTCGGTGTTCGAAATGCGCCTTGACGGCGACACCGCTCCTCTCAATAAAAGCGGCCAGTTCATCGACATAGCTCTGTCCGGCAAGTACCTCCGCCGTCCCATATCCGTATGCGATTACGACGAAAACGGGCTTACCATTATATATAAAGTGGTGGGCGAGGGCACAAAGCAGATGAGTAATATGCAAAAAGGCGAAAAGCTTTCCGCACTGTGCGCGCTCGGCAACGGTTTCGACGACTCCGTCACGGCGAAAAAAATCGCGCTTGTGGGCGGAGGAGTGGGCTTGCCGCCACTTTACGGCTTAGCCAAAAGACTGAAAAGCCAAGGCAAAAACATTACAGTTCTTGCGGGATTCAACACCGCCGCCGATATGTATTACATCAATGAGTTTTCCTCGCTTGCCCCTACGCGCGTTGCCACGGCGGACGGCTCGGCCGGGACGAAAGGCTTCGTCACCGCGCTTATGGATGAGGGCGAATTCGACTACTTTTACGCCTGCGGGCCCGAACCCATGCTTAACGCTCTGTTAAAAACGGGCCTTGACGGTCAGCTTTCCTACGAGGCGCGCATGGCCTGCGGCTTCGGCGTGTGCATGGGCTGTTCCTGCAAAACGAAACTCGGCGCAAAACGCATTTGCAAAGACGGACCCGTAATGACCGCAAAGGAGATGCGATAATGGATCTTAGCGTAAATTTAGGCGGTATTAAACTCGACAACCCCGTGATTCCCGCGTCGGGCACTTTCGGCTACGGACTGGAGTTTGCCGAGCTTTACGACATAAATATCCTGGGTTCCTTTTCTATAAAGGGCACCACGCTGGAGCCGCGTTTCGGAAATCCTTTGCCCAGAATTGCGGAAACGCCTTCGGGCATGCTTAATTCGGTGGGACTTCAGAACCCCGGGGCGGAAGCTGTGGTAAAGGAATATTTTCCGCGGCTTAAAAAGGTATATCGCAAAAAAGTGTTTGCAAACGTGGGCGGACATGACGAGGAAAGTTATGTTGCCGCGGCGGAAATACTTTCAAAAGAAGACATCGTCTGCGCGGTGGAGCTTAACATCAGCTGTCCCAACGTCAAAGCGGGCGGCATGGCGTTCGGCACCGACCCCGACAAGGCGGCGGCGATAACGGCGGCGGTAAAAAAGGTTTGCCGAAAGCCGCTGTTCGTCAAGCTTTCGCCCAACGTCACTTCCGTAAAAGACATCGCGCTTAAGGTCGTGGACGCGGGCGCGGACGGAATTACGCTTATAAACACGCTTTTAGGCATGGCTGTGGACTGGAAAACGGGCCGCGCGATAACAGCCGTTCCGCATGCGGGACTGTCGGGCGCGGCGGTCAAGCCCGTTGCGCTAAGAATGGTGCACGAAGTCGCCTCCGCCGTAAGCGTTCCCGTCATCGGCATGGGCGGGATAGAGTCGGCAAAAGACGTGCTGGAATTCATGTCGGTGGGCGCTTCCGCCGTCATGGTGGGGTCAAAAAACTTAACGGACCCCTTTATATGCAAAAAAATAATCGAAGATTTGCCCGCTGTTCTTTCGGAAGCGGGGGTACAGGACATAAAATCCGTTATCGGGAGGACAGACAGATGCGCGAAGTGATAATTGCCTGCGATTTCAAGGGCAGGGCGGGACTGGACGCTCTTTTAAGCGAACTTAAAGAGGAACGGCCTTATCTCAAGATAGGCATGGAAATGTATTACAGGTACGGCTACGACCTTGTGAAGGAGCTCAAGGACAAGGGTTATAAAATTTTCCTCGACCTTAAATTGCACGACATTCCAAACACGGTGGAGGCCGCCGCAAGGGTGATTGCGTCTTTAAAGACAGATATCATGAACGTGCATGCCGCGGGAGGGAAGGAAATGATGAAAAGAGCCGCGCTTGCCGTCAAAGAAATTTCGCCTTCCACAAAGGTCATCGCGGTGACCCAGCTTACTTCCACCTCGCCCGAAATGCTGAAAAACGAGCTTTTAATAGATGTCCCCATGACCGAAACGGTCAGACATTACGCGCAGAACGCCGCCGCGGCGGGCCTGGACGGAGTGGTTTGTTCCGCCCTTGAAGCGCCCGTCATAAAAGAACTGGGGCTTATTTCCGTAACTCCCGGCATAAGATTTGCGGGCGGCAGCGCGGACGACCAGAAACGCGTAGTCACGCCCGAAAAAGCCAGAGAGCTGGGAAGCGACTACATCGTTATGGGCAGGGCGATAACTGGCGCCGAGGACAGGCTTAAGGCTTATCGCAGAGCGGTAAGCGAATTTTGCTTGTGAAAGGCCGGCATTAAATTCGGCTTGACCGCACCTTAGGTTTGTTGCGGCGTCGTAAGGCTTCCGCGCCGCCCTTTATAAAGCCGGAAAAAGCCGAATAGTTTGCGACCTGACATAATTTAAGACCTGAAATACGGTTAAATCCGCGGCGCTTTCGTTAAAAGCAGAAGCGGAATCGGAAAAACCGGTAAAAAGGTTCGGTAAAAGCACGGTGACCCAAAAAACCGCATTGAAAAACCGGTAAACGCGCTGCATTAAGTATGGCAAAAAGCTTCGTAAAGCGCATGCGATATCGGTCAGGCCGCGTCAAAAGGGTCACGTTACAAGGAAATCAATTTTCAAGGAGATATATCATGGACAAGAAAGCAGCCGAATGTTTGCTTAAGATCAAGGCGGTTTACCTTCGCCCCGAGCAGCCCTTTACCTGGGCAAGCGGAATTAAATCGCCCATTTACTGCGACAACCGCATAGTTTTAAGCTATCCCGCGGAGCGCGGCGTCATAGAGGACGGCCTTGCGGCGCTTGTGCGCAAAGAGTTCGGGGACGCTCAGGCGGTTTTCGGTACGGCTACGGCGGGGATTGCTCATGCCGCCATGGTTGCCGAGCGTCTTAACCTTCCCACGGGTTACGTCCGCGGCGAAAACAAGAGCCACGGCAGACAAAACAGGATAGAAGGCAGGCTGGACGTCGGTGAAAAGGTAGTGCTTATCGAAGACCTTATTTCCACGGGCGGCAGCTGTCTTGAGGCGGTGGAAGCCTTGCGCGAGGCGGGCGCGGAAGTTCTGGGAGTCGTGTCCATATTCACCTACAACATACAGCGCGGCTTCGACAATTTCAAAAGTCACGACTGCGTTTACAAGTCGCTTTGCGATCTTGAAACTCTTTTGGACGTAGCGGTGAAAACGGGTTACATCACGGTGGCGCAGAAGTCGGAAGTGCTTTCCTTCCGCAACTCGCTGTAAGGAGGAACAATGGCATATCTTTATTTAATAGACGGAACGGTGTTCGAGGGCGAAAGCTTCGGTTACGCCGCCGACGCAATGGGCGAGGTGGTGTTCAACACGGGCATGACGGGCTATCAGGAGCTTCTGACCGATCCCTCTTACGCGGGGCAGATAGTCACTATGACTTATCCGCTTATCGGAAACTACGGCATAAACTCCTTTGACGACGAGTCGGACGGGCCCAAAGTGCGCGGTTTCGTGGTGCGCGATTACTGCGAATATCCTTCCAACTGGCGGTCGGAAGAGACTTTGGACAAATATCTCAAAGACCATAAAATAGCGGGAATTCAGGGCATCGACACCCGCGCGCTTACCAAAAAGCTGCGCAGCATCGGCACCATGAACGGCATTATCTGTCAAAACTATCCCACGCCCGAACAGATTAAAGCGGTGCAGAATTACCGCATCGAAAACCCCGTGGAACAGGTCACCGCAAGCAAAAGTTACGAAATAATCGGCGGCGCCAAAAGGGTTGCGGTCATCGATTACGGGCTTAAGCGCAATATAGTGGATTCGCTGGTAAAATGCGGTCTTACCGTCAGGGTATTTCCTGCTTCCGTCACGGCGGAAACGGTGCTTGATTACAATCCCGACGGAATAATGCTTACTAACGGCCCCGGCGACCCCAAAGACAACGTTTTTGAGATTGCTCAGCTTAAAAAGCTTATAGGTAAAAAGCCCATATTCGGCATTTGCCTCGGCCATCAGCTGCTGGCGCTTGCCAAAGGCGGCAACACCGTAAAAATGCCTTACGGTCATCGCGGCTCCAACCAGCCGGTAAAAGACCTTGAATCCGGAAGGATATACATCACCAGTCAGAATCACGGCTACTGCGTGGACGCGGATTCGCTTAAAGGTGTGGGGCGGCTTTCCCACGTCAACTGGAACGACCGCACCTGCGAGGGTATGGAATACGACGACGGCAGGACTTTTTCCGTCCAGTTCCATCCCGAGGCAAGCCCCGGACCCAAGGATACGTCCTTTTTGTTCGAAAAGTTCGCCAAAATGCTTTGAGAGGTTTCGATTATGCCCAAAGACAAAAGTATTAAAAGAGTTCTCATAATAGGCAGCGGGCCCATTGCCATAGGCCAGGCCGCCGAGTTCGATTACGCAGGCACCCAGGCGTGCCGCGCGCTTAAATCCGAGGGGATTTACACTATTCTGGTCAACTCCAATCCCGCCACCATAATGACCGACAAGGAAATGGCGTCGAGAGTTTATCTGGAGCCGCTTACCCCCGAGGTATTGAAAAACATCATCCGCAAGGAAAAACCCGACAGTATTCTTCCCACGCTGGGCGGCCAAACGGGGCTTAACCTTGCGTGCGAGCTTGCCGAAAGCGGGTTTCTGGAGGAGGCCGGCGTACGCCTTTTAGGCACCACCGTCGAGTCTATAAAGAAATCCGAGGACCGCGAGCTTTTCAAACAGACCATGGAGGAGATAGGCGAGCCGTGCATAGACTCCGTGATTGCGCACAACGTGGAAGACGCCGTGAATTTTGCGGACGAGAAAGGTTATCCCGTGATAGTGCGTCCCGCATACACGCTGGGCGGTACGGGCGGCGGCATCGCTGACGACGAAACATCGCTTAAGACTATATGCAAGACGGGACTTCAGGCGTCGCGCGTACATCAGTGCCTTATCGAAAAATGTGTTTCGGGCTGGAAGGAAATCGAGTACGAGGTCATGCGCGACCAGAACGGCAACGTCATCACCATCTGCAACATGGAAAATCTGGACCCCGTGGGTATTCATACGGGCGACAGCATAGTGCTTGCCCCTTCGCAGACTTTGCGCGACGAGGAATATCAGATGCTTCGTTCCGCCGCGCTGAACATTATTTCCGCGCTTAAAATATGCGGCGGCTGCAACGTGCAGTTCGCGCTGGACACCAAGTCCATGAAATACGCGGTGATAGAGGTCAATCCCAGGGTGTCGCGTTCTTCCGCGCTTGCAAGCAAGGCTACGGGATATCCCATCGCGAAAGTCGCCGCGCTTATAGCGATAGGCTACAACCTCGACGAGATAGTAAACGGGGTTACGGGCAAAACATACGCTTGTTTCGAGCCCACTTTGGATTACGTCGTCTGCAAGTTTCCGCGCTGGCCTTTCGATAAGTTTACGGAGGCAAACAGGACTTTGGGCACGCGCATGAAAGCTACGGGCGAAGTGATGAGCATCGGCGCCAATTTCGAGGCGGCTTTGCTTAAGGCGGTGCGCTCGCTGGAGCTTAATCACTATTCGCTGGACAGCGCAAAGTTCAACAAAATGACTAAGGACAAGCTGTACGCACAGCTTACCGTTAAGGACGACGAGCGTCTTTTCTGCGTCTGCGCCGCTTTAAGAAAGGGAATATCCGTTGACGCGATAAGTGAAATTACCACCATAGACAAGTGGTTCCTGGTAAAGCTTAAGGGAATAGTGGAGCTTGAAGAGAAAATCAAGCGCGAAAAGAAGGCTTGTTTAAACAAGGAATTTTTCAGAAAAATCAAGCGCAAGGGCTTTTCCGACCGCGCCATAGCCGACTGGTGCGGAGTCAGCGAATCGGAAATAAGGGCGCTTCGCGAAGGCATGGGAATACTTCCCGCCTATAAGATGGTTGACACCTGCGGCGCGGAGTTCGAGGCGGTTTCCCCTTATTATTACTCCACTTACGAGCAGGAAAACGAGGCCGCAGCAACGGGCAAAAGGTCCATCGTGGTACTGGGCAGCGGTCCTATCCGCATAGGGCAGGGCGTGGAATTCGATTACTGTTCCGTTCAGTGCATAAAAGCCATCAAGGCCGCGGGGTATGAGGCTATAATAGTAAACAACAATCCCGAAACCGTTTCCACCGACTTCGACGTCAGCGACAAACTGTATTTCGAGCCGCTTACCCCCGAGGACGTCGTCAACGTGCTGGAGTTGGAAAAACCCGAAGGAGTCGTCGTGCAGTTCGGCGGGCAGACCGCTATCAAGCTTGCTAAATCCGTGTCCGACGCGGGCTATAAAATTCTCGGCACTACCGTGGAATCCATAAACGACGCCGAAGACCGCGAGGAATTCGATAAGCTGCTTGAAAAGCTGCACATACTGCGGCCGAAGGGAAAAACCGTCTACACACGCGAACAGGCGCTGGACGCCGCTCACGAGCTGGGATATCCCGTGCTGGTGCGCCCGAGTTACGTTCTGGGCGGGCAGGGCATGGAAATTGCGTACACCGATACCGAAATCCGCGAGTACATGGACATCATAAACGTCAACATTCAGGACCACCCCGTGCTTGTAGACCAGTACATCGCGGGTAAGGAGCTGGAAGTAGACGCCGTTTGCGACGGCAAAGACGTGCTTATCCCCGGAATTATGGAGCATATCGAGCGCACCGGCGTACACAGCGGCGACAGTATTTCGCGCTATCCGTCTTCTTTCCTCGGCAAAACCGTGGATAACATTATCGACATCACCAAAAAACTCGCGCTGGGCACAAAAACCGTGGGACTTATAAACATTCAGTTCATTCTGAAAGGCGAGGATATTTACATCATAGAGGTAAATCCCCGTTCCAGCCGTACGGTGCCTTACATCAGCAAGGTCACGGGCATTCCCATGGTGGGGCTTGCCACGCGTTGCTGTCTGGGAGAAAAGCTGGAAAACATGGGTTACGGCACAGGACTTTACAAAAAATCCGATTATTACGCCGTAAAAGTGCCCGTATTTTCCAACGATAAGATTCCCGAGCTGGAAATTTCCCTCAGCCCCGAAATGAAATCCACGGGCGAAGTTCTGGGCATTGCTCCCACGGTGGGCGAGGCAATCCTTAAAGGCCTTTACGCCAGCGGAATCAACATGAGCAAGGGCGGAATATTCATATCCGTTTCCAACAAGAGCAAGCAGGAGGCGCTTCCTTTGGCCAAAGACCTTTTCGACCTCGGGTACAAGCTGTACGCAACGTCGGGTACGGCCGCGGCGCTGAGAGAAAGCGGCATCGTCGCCGAGGAAGTGGGCAAGCTGCACGAGTGCGACGACATTGAACGCATGATAAAGTCGGGCAGCGTCAAGCTCATCGTCAACACTCCCACAAAGGGCAGAAACACCCGCCGCGACGGCTTCAGGATAAGAAGGCTTGCCGTGGAAAGCGGAGTTACCGTTTTCACCTCGCTTGATACCGTTTCCGCGTTTGTCGAGGCGCTTAAAGTGGGCAAAAAGGACAGCGAGCTTACTCCGGTGGCGCTTCAGGACATCGGCTACTGAAAAGCAAAATCATATACAAAATTCGTCAAAGAACGGTTGAAAATACACCGTTCTTTTTAATTTTATGCCCGTTTTGCCGACTTCGGATTGATTTTTGATTTGTTATATGTTATAATCAGTAAGACGGCGCGTGCCGTTAACGAGGTATCAGATGTCATCGGAAAAAGAAACCGTCACCGTCGGACTGGAATTAGAGCTCAGTCCCGTAATAAGTTATTACATGTTGCAAACGGGCACAAGCCCTTTCAACAGACTTTACGTTAAAAACTATACGGACGAGGAACTGGACGGCGTTACCGTGGAGATAACGTCGCGGCCGGGCTTTTTGCTGCCTTTCTCCAAGACCGTGACTTTGCCGCGAAAATCCGTGCTTAACTTTGAGGCGGAAAACCTGATTTCTCCCGTGTTCACCGTCGCTTTGTCGGAGCGCAGCGAAGGGGAAATTACCGTAAGGGTAAGCCGCGGGGGCAAAACGCTTTGCGATAAAGTTTCCCAAGTCACTTTGCTGGCGTTCAACGAATGCGATTTTTCCGCGCGGCCCGAAAGCCTTGCCGCCTTTGTGCGCAAGTCGTCCGCCCTTAAACCCGTCAGCGCGATGATCGAGAAAAAGCTTGCTTCCTGGAAGCAGAAATATACGGGCGGATTTTACGGCGACGCCGGTAAAAACGACGTAAGATTTTATTTTGCGGCGGCATACGCCGTATTAAGCGAAATTTCCTTCGTCCGCGCCGAGCAAAGCGGCAACGATATCATCGTGGCGGACGCGCAGGAGCTTATTAAGAACAAGACCGCCTCTTCGTGCGAGCTTGCCCTTCTGTTTGCATCCGTATTGGAAAACGCGGGGATCAACTGCGTATTCGGGCGTTCGGGCGACGGTTGGTACGTGGGTGCGTTTCTGTCCGACGAGTGTTTCGGCGACACGGTTATCGACGACTCGTCTTTGATAGAAAACAAGATAGAACGCGGCGTAAACGAAATTTCCATGGTGTCCGTTGCGGGCATTTTCGAAGGGCTTAACTTCGAAAGCAACGAAAAGCGCACCGTTTCGGCCATAAAAAAACAGGGTATAGAATTCTTCGTCGACCTTAAGTACGCGCGCATGATGAACGTTCTGCCGCTGCCGGAGCGCGTTAAGACGGCGGGCGGATACGACCTTAAGACGGCGGCGGATTATTCGGATACCGCTTTGCCGCGCAGGATAGAGGAAATCAAGGGCAATTTAAGCGGCGGCACGCTTGTCACGCGCGAAAAGCAGTGGGAAAGGCGCCTTTTGGACCTTGACATGCGCAACCCTCTTTTAAACTTCAAGGTTTCCGCTTATACCGTTAAGATTCTTACCGCAAAACTGGACGATTTTATTGCGTCGGTGTCTTCTTTTACGGATTTAGAGCTGCGGCCCACGGATCCCGGCGAGGTTACGCTTCTCAGCGCGTTTAAGGAGGATTTCACCAAAACCGTTTCGCTTAAGCCCGTTTCTGACCTACTGCTGTACGAATACAAAAACAAACATTTAAGGGTGCCTTTCTCGGGCAAGGATTTCGAAAAGGCGCTTACCGGCGTTTACCGCAAGGAAAAAAGCCGTCAGGAAGAGTCGGGCACCGCTTCGCTTTATCTGGCCGCCGGTTTTTTAAAGTGGTCGGTAGACGAAACGGATTATAAATACGCGCCCGTGTTGCTTTATCCCGTCACCATGGTAAGGCGCGGCGGACTGGAAAAGACGTATTCCGTTTCCGTAAACGAAGATGAAGTGCACGTCAATACCACGCTTTTAGAGTATCTTTATCAGCAGTTTAACATCGACGTGCGCGCGTTAAGCGAGTTCAAGGCGCAATCGCTTTCGGGTTACGCGCCCGTTCTCGCCCGTATCAAAAAGGAAGTTTCCGGGCAAAAGGGCTGGGCGATATACGACAGCGTGTACCTTTGCTCTTTGTCCTTTTCAAGCTATCTCATGTGGAAAGACGTCCGCACCAGAATGGACAAGTTCCGCGAAAGCAAGCTGATACGTTCGCTGCTTGAAAACCGCAGCGAATACACCGCCGCGGACTCCACTGACGGTCAGTATTCGTCGGACGAGGCGTATCTGGAGGGCGGCAGAATCTATCTGCCCATAAGCGCGGATTCGTCGCAGTATTCCGCTGTCGTCGACTCTTTAAGCAAGAGTTTCGTTTTGCACGGCCCGCCCGGAACGGGTAAATCGCAGACGATTACCAACATGATCGCCAACAATATCGTAAACGGCAGACGGGTACTGTTCGTCGCGGAAAAAATGGCGGCGCTTTCCGTCGTTTACAAAAGACTCAAGGATATAGGGTTGGGCGACTTCTGTCTGGAGCTGTATTCCGAAAAGACCAAAAAAACGGACGTTGTCGATAAGCTGGTCAACACCATGTCGCTTGCGGGCTCCGCTCAAAGCAAAGCTTCGGTCGACAACAGGAAGGAGCTCAGTTCTCTTATCCAAAACATCCAGGGCGAAATGGACGCCATGCATACCGTCCACTCTCTGGGATTTTCGGTTTACGAGGGTATTTTAGGCTATCTTGACAACAAGGACGCGCCCGATTGTTTGACTATAGACAGCCTTTTCTACGAAAAACTGAATAAAAACAGCTTCAACCGTTATCTTGGCCTGCTTACGGAGCTTTCTTTGCGCGCAAAAGAATGCGGCAACATCGAAAAATCGCCTTTCCGCGACGTGGGCAGGTTCGACTATAACGAGCGCTGGCGCGTCCGCGGCGAAAGCATTCTCCAGATTTATTATCGAGAGCTTAAAACGCTTAAAAGCTATGCGCGCAATCTCATACCCGTCTTTAACATGCGCACCGTGTCGCTTACCCGCGAGAAAATAAAGGGGCTTTACGAAGTTTCGCGCTTGATCAACGGGTCGGCGGCCGTCAGAAAAGTCATTTCGGGCGGGCGGGAAAACGTTTCGCTTTTGTCCGCAGCGGAAAGCTATCTGTCGCTGATAGAACTTGAGAGTCGTCTTAAGGAAGCGTTTTCGCTGCGTTACGGCGAGTTTCCCGAAAAGATCTTTTCGGCGTCGGAAGTGCTTAACGCGCGCAAAAAGGATTCTTCCATGGCGCGGCTTGCCAAAAAATACGCCGCAAGCGTAAAGTCGGACCTTGAAAAGGATTACCGCGCCGATTATTACGCCGAACTTTTGAAAATCGCGCAAAACCGTCTGGAGATTGAAAAACGCGCCGAAAAGCTTAAAAAACCCGACTTCGGCGACGGAGAGGCGGCTTTGATTTCCGCGGCGGAGGATTTGCGTGCGCTTACAAAAGCCGCGAAAAACGTGTACGCCGATTTCGACGTCAACGTGTTCTTCGAATCCTGCCGTTACATCGCGGCAAATTCGCCCTTTCTGTATCTGGAGTATTTCGCCTCCGCCTATGAAAGCGCCGAAAAGGCAAGAGCGCAGTTCACGGAGATTTTCGCCTTAAACGAAAACCGCAGGATTCCCGACATCGACAGGGAAACTGAATACGTCTTGCAGCTTATGAAAAACCTCGACCTCATTTCCGGCTGGAGCAAATATCAGGAAATCGTGGAAGAGTGCCGCAAAAGCGGTTTCGAATTCGTGCTGGAGCCGCTTAACGTTGGGGAGATTACGCCCGACGATATTCTCAGTTGCTTCAAAAAGTGCGTTTATTACAACTTCGTGCGCAGCGAGATTTCGCTGGACGACAGGCTTTGCCAGTTCTCGGGGCTCACGCTGGAAGAGGCTATCGAAAGGTTCAGAACCGTTTCCGAGGAGTACGAGCGTCTTACCAGGGCGGAGCTTTACGCACGCCTTATAGAAAACATACCCACGCCTCGCGACGACGGCGACCACAATCTTGAAAAAGTAGTGCTGCTGCGCGCCCAGAAAAACGGCGTCAAGGGCGTGACTTTAAGGAAACTGTTCACCCAGATTCCTTCTATAATGAAGTACGCCTGCCCGTGCATGCTTATGAGTCCCGCCTCGGCCACGCAGTTCCTCGACCTTGACCTCGATAAATTCGACCTGGTCATTTTCGACGAGGCGTCTCAGGTGCCCACATGCAAAGCCGTGGGGACTATTGCCCGCGCCAATCAGGTTATCGTGGTGGGCGATCCCAAACAGCTTCCGCCCACGACGTTTTTCGGCGCGGAATTCAAAGACGAGGAGCATCTCGACGTCGAGGACCTTGAAAGCATACTGGACGACTGCCTTGCAATCGGCATGCCGGAGCGGCATTTGCTGTGGCATTACCGTTCTCACCACGAAAGTCTTATCGCGTTTTCCAACGCCATGTATTACGACAATCAGCTTCTTACATTCCCGTCGCCCGGGGAGATGAACAGTAAGGTCACGTTTGAATACGTGGACGGCGTTTACGACCGCGGCGGCAGCAAGTGCAACAAAAAAGAGGCGCAGGAGCTTATCAAAAACATACTGGTCCGTCTACGCAATCCCGCGCTTAAGAACCAGTCGATAGGCGTGGTGACTTTCAACAGCGCGCAACAGGCGTATATCGAGGACAACCTTATAAAAGCGTTGAGAGAGGCTAAGCTGGAGGAAGAGGCGTTCGAGCGGGACGAGCCCGTTTTCGTCAAGAACCTTGAAAACGTTCAGGGTGACGAGCGCGACGTAATACTGTTTTCGGTGGGGTACGGCCCCGACCGCGACGGAAAACTTTCGCTTAACTTCGGGCCGCTTAACCAGGCGGGCGGCTACAGGAGGCTTAACGTTGCCGCCACCCGCGCCCGTATGGAAATGAAGGTGTTTTCCTCCATACGCGGCAACATGATAGATTTGCAGCGCACCTCCTCACAGGGAGTCCGCGGACTTAAGGCTTTTCTCGAGTATGCCGAGCGCGGCAGGGAAATGCTGGTATTCAACTCCCGCAGCGTAGGCATAAGGGAGAAGGGAATAGGCGAATACATCGCGCGCGAGCTTGCCGAAAAGGGGCTTAAATGCGTTTATGATCTGGGCGTGTCCGACTTTAAGATAGACGTCGCCGTAGTCGATCCGCGCGACCCCGATAAATACGTGCTTGCGATAATTTGCGACAGCGGCAACGAATACAGGATAAAAAGCGTGCGCGACAGAGTGGCGATGCACACCAAAATCCTCAAGACTTTGGGCTGGAACGTGCATTTCCTCTGGACGATCAATTACCTGGGCAATCCCAAACGCGAAATCAACAAAATCAAGGACATAGTGGCGTCTCTTACCAAAGCGGGCGCCGTCGGCAAAAAGAACGCAAAGGAAATTACGGCGCGGTATAAGCGCGCTTATCGCAGCGCAAATCTCAAACCGCTTGCAAAAGCAGGTCCCGACTACGTCTTGAACGAAAACAATTTCGCCGCGATAAAACAAAAGATAAAGACTGTCGTAAGCGCGGAAGGCCCCGTGGAGGAAAGTACGCTTGCCTCTTACCTCATGACCGTGTATTCCGTTCCGAAAACCGCCAAAAAGGCCGTGCAAAGACTTTCCGAAATCATGCAGGGGGAAGCCGAACTCAGAAAAGAAACGGACGGATACGTCTATTATGCGGATAAGGACGTGGATACTTTCCGCCCGCTGGACGAAAAGAACAAGCGCGACTATGCTCTTGTCTGCCCGTACGAGTTGGTCGCCGCCGCCCGCTGCGCTCTGGAGCTTAACGGCCCCGCCGATAAGGACGGCCTTGTAAAACAGATAATGACGCTTATGAACGCGGGAAGAAAAACCGTCAAAGCGGTCGAGTGGACCGAAAAGGCGATTAACCTTGCCGTCAAGGAAGGTTACGTCATTCTTACCGTGGACGGCAATTATACCGTCTGAGCGGGAAAAAGACGATACTCTGACCAAAAGGTGAAACCATGAATATAAGAAAATTGTTCGACAAGAAAAAATGCGTGTTCTCCTTCGAGATGTTCCCTCCCAAAAAGGAATCGGGGGATATGGGCGCAATGCTGGATACGGTAAACGGGCTTAAGGAGCTTTCGCCCGATTATATATCCATTACTTACGGTGCGGGCGGCAATGGAGGAAAAAACACCGCTATGCTTGCAAGCGCCGTCAAAGCCGCGGGGGTGGAGCCCTTGGCGCACATCACCTGCATGGGCAGCGACGAGGCGGATATCGACGACGCGCTTAAAAACCTTACCGACTGCGGCGTGGAAAACGTCATGGCGCTGCGCGGCGACCGCGTCGAAGGGATTAAGGAAGGCAGTTTCAGTTACGCTTCCCAGCTTGTCGAATATATTAAAAAAGTCAATCCCGCGCTCAACATTGCCGGGGCGTGTTATCCCGAAGGCCACGTGGAGGCGAAAAACCGCTTCGAGGACATTAAAAACCTGCGCCTTAAGGTGAAGGCGGGCGTCACTCACCTCAATTCCCAGCTGTTTTTCGACAACGAGGACTTTTTCGAGTTTATTCAGCTCATTCGGCTTGCGGGCATCGACGTACCCGTTCAGGCGGGAATCATGCCCGTCGTCAAGGTCAGTCAGGTGGACCGCATAATTTCGCTTGCGGGCGTTAAAATTCCGTCCAAACTGTCAAGGCTGCTGTCTAAGTACGGCTCCGACCCCGTCGCCATTGCCGACGCGGGGATAGCCTACGCCACGGAGCAGATCGCGGACCTTATTGCGGGCGGCGTCGACGGCATACACGTCTATGTGATGAACAACGTCACAACGGCAACCAGAATCGCCAACAACGTAAAGTCGCTTATCGCGCGCGTAAACGAGGGACAATGAAAATACCGCTTAAAGACGTATTGTTATACATGGGAGTGAAGGGAGAGCCCGACCCCGATACGCTTCGGCTTGCCCGTAAAGCCGCCGAAAAAGCGGAAAAAATAATTACTCCCCGGCAGTCCGTAAGGATTTTCGACGTTACAAGGACAAAAGAGGGTTACTGCGCGGGCGGAGTGACGTTTACGGGTAAATGCGCCGAAAAACTGTTTGAAAACTGTTCCCGCGCCGCGCTTATGACGGTTACGGCGGGGCACGCTTTGGACGCGGAGATTAACAGACTTTCCGTTTCCGACATGAAAAACGCGTTCGCGCTGGACGCAGCGGGCGTCGCCGCCGTGGAATGCGTCGCGGACGAGGCGGAAGAAACCGTTCGCCTTAACACCGCGATCGGGGAAAAACTGACCATGCGTTTTTCGCCCGGCTACGGCGATATGCCTTTGTCTCTAAGCCGCGCGATAGCTTCGGCCACGGACGCGCAACGGCGTACGGGCGTTACCGTTACCGAAGGCGACATGCTTGTCCCCTCCAAATCGGTTACAGCGGTGATAGGCATCGTGGACGCAGGCAAAAGCAATACTTACGCAAGGAAGTAATCGCATCATGAAAAAGAGTTTTCATCAATTGTTAAGCCGCGGCACCGCGGTTATAGCGGACGGAGCCATGGGCACCGTGCTGTTTTCCCGCGGACTTAAAACGGGCGAACTTCCCGAAATGCTGAACTTAAACGATCCCGGGCTTGTGCATTCGGTTCATGCCGATTACGTCGACGCGGGTGCCGAGATCGTCTATACCGATACTTTCGGCGCCAATGCCGAAAAACTGTGCGGCAAAGCCGATCCCGGAAAGGTTATCGAAGCCGCCGTTAAAATCGCCTTGGACGCGGCGGGCGAAAAAGCCCTTGTCGCGCTGGATCTCGGCCCCACGGGAAGACTTATGCAGCCTTCGGGCACGCTAAGTTTCGACGAGGCTTACGAAAGTTTCAGAACGCAGGCGGTTGCGGGCGAAAAAGCGGGCTGCGACCTTGTCGTACTGGAAACGTTTTCGTCGCTAAGCGAGCTTCGCGCCGCCGTGCTTGCCGTCAAGGAAAACACCTCTTTGCCCGTCATGGCAACCATGACTTTCGAAAAAGACGGCCGCACTTTTACGGGTACTCCCGCTTCGGCTTTCGCCGTCACGATAAGCGGGCTGGGGGCGGACGCAATAGGCGTAAACTGCTCTACGGGTCCGAAGGAAATGCTGCCCGTTGTGCGTGAAATCGCAAAATACACATCTTTGCCCATAGTGGTCAAACCCAACGCAGGGCTTCCCGACAGCTTCGGCAACTACGATTTGAGCGCGGAGGATTTCGTAAAAGAAACGCTTTTACTGGTAAAGGCGGGCGCATCGGTAGTGGGCGGCTGCTGCGGGACTACTCCCGATTTCATAAAAAAGCTGAGCGCGGCGCTCAAGGGCGTAAAACCCGGCAAAAGACCCGCGCGTACGGGCTGTACCGTATTATGCTCCGAAAGAAAAACGGTTAACGCCGTCCGTCCGCTGATTATAGGCGAGCGTCTTAACCCTACGGGCAAAAAAGCGCTTAAGGAAGCGTATTTAAACGGCGACGGCGGTTATATCTCCGCACGCGCGGTGGAGCAGGAAGAGGCGGGCGCGGACATTCTGGACATCAACACGGGCGTTCCCGGTGCGGACGAAAAAGAACTTATGACGACCGCGGTAAAACTGGTCACGTCAGTAACCAATCTTCCGATATCGGTGGACTCGTCGGATATCGCCGCTTTGGAGGCAGGGCTCAGAAATTTCCCGGGGAAAGCGCTGGTCAATTCGGTTAACGGCGAGGACGCTTCTTTAAAAGCCGTGCTTCCGCTGGTCAAAAAGTACGGCGCGGCGGTAGTGGGATTATGCCTTGACGAAAAAGGCGTGCCCAAAGACGCGGAATCAAGATTCCGTATCGCTGCAAAAATCGTTGACGCCGCACTTAAAGAAGGCATTCCGCGCGAGGACATCGTCATCGACTGTCTTACCCTTACCGTCAGCGCAGAACAAAGCCAGGCGGTCCGCACGCTTAATGCGATAAAGGCGGTAAAACGCAAGCTGAAAGTCAGAACGGTATTGGGCGTGTCCAATATTTCCTTCGGACTTCCCGACAGGGACAACCTTAATTCCGCATTTTTGATAAGCGCTTTGTGCGCGGGGCTGGATTTTGCGATAATCAATCCCAATTCCGCCGCCATGGCGTACGCGTTCAGGGCGCATGCCGTACTGTTCGGGTTCGACAAAGGCGCTACCGAATATATAGATGCGTGCGTTAATCCCGAAAAGACGGCCGCTTTCGGCAAGGCAAGCGCGCCTAAGACGGTTTCCGTCTCATCGGGCGCCCTTTCCCCGGACGTAAAAGAAGGCACCGACGAAAAAAGCGCGTTTACGCGTCTTATCCTGAAAGGGTTGGATTCGGTGCGCGCCGAAACCGCGGCTCTGTTGACCGTACATTCGCCGCTTGAAGTGGTCAACGAATATCTCATTCCCGCTCTTGACGAGGTGGGTAAGCGCTTCGAAAGCGGCAGACTTTTCCTTCCGCAGTTAATTACCGCCGCTGAAACGGCAAAGCTCGGCTTTGACGAGGTCAAAAAAGCCATCGAAAAAAGCGGTTCGTCCGCCGTCGAAAGCGGTACAATCGTGCTTGCCACCGTCAAAGGCGACGTTCACGACATCGGCAAAAACATAGTAAAAGTCGTGCTGGAAAATTACGGTTACCGCGTGATAGACTTAGGAAAGAACGTGGAAATATCCGCCGTTACCGACGCCGTGGTCAAAAATAAAATTCGGCTTCTGGGCCTCAGCGCGCTTATGACCACTACCGTAGTCAACATGGAAAAAACCATCAAAGAGGTCAGAAAAGTAGCGCCGGACTGTAAAATCATGGTCGGCGGCGCGGTGCTTACGCCCGATTACGCCAAAAAAATAGGCGCCGATTATTACGCTAAAGACGCAAACGCGTCGGTGCGTATCGCAAAGGAAATTTTTTCAGAATAAGATAAGGGGGGGAAGGCGGAAAAATGAAAGCTTTTAAAATCACGCTTATTTCTGTCGGATGCGTGCTGCTTGCGTTACTTTTGGTCGTGGGCGGATATGTACTGTACGTGGTGCTGCAGTACAGCAGGATAGAGGATAACCTCAAGCTGGAAATCAAAAACAACGAAGCCGCCTCTAAGGTCGATAAATCCGCTTTCAGCATCATGACGTACAACATCGGTTTCGGGGCGTACTCGACCGACTTTTCGTTTTTCATGGACAGCGGTACCATGAAGGACGGTACTAAGGTTCACGGCACAGGCTCCAAAGCCAAAGACAAGGAAACGGTAATCAAAAACACAGACGGTGCGATCGCCGCGGTTGCCGCGGTCAATCCCGATTTCCTCTTCTTGCAGGAAACGGACGTGAAATCAACGCGCGCAAGGGGCGTCAACCAGCTTGAAAAATTTACTTCGGCTTTTCCCTCGTCCGCTTACGTCTACGCCGAAAATTTTCATTCCGCATACCTGTTTTATCCTTTTTCGGATCCGCACGGCAAAACCAACGCGGGAATAGTTACTTTGTCGCGCTATAAACTCGGCGAGTCCGTGCGCAGGTCTTTTCCCGTGGACGAAAGCTTTCCCACCAGATTTTTCGACCTTGACAGGTGCTTTTCGGTGTCGCGCGTAAATCTTGACGGCGACAAAGCGGGTAAACAGCTTGTGCTTATCAACGTCCACATGTCCGCTTACGACGAGGGCGGCTTAATACGCGCAAAGCAGCTTGAAATGCTTAACGGCGTACTGAAAGAGGAGCGGGATAAGGGCAATTACGTGGTGGCGGGCGGCGACTTTAACCACGATATCGCTTTCGAAGCGGCTTCGGCGGAAGGTAAAGACAGCCTTACGCTTTTTGAAAGCAATCAGAACGTACCCGAGTGGGTTTATACGCTTAAAAACGAAAACCTTTCCGAGGGCTATTCGTTCGCGGCGGCGTTAAACGCACCCACTTGCCGAAGCACGGACATGCCCTATGAAAAGGGCGTGAATTATACCGTCGTCATCGACGGATTCATAGTGTCGGACAACATCCGCGTCGACAGCGTGGAAAACGCGGATACGGGATTTGCCTATTCGGACCACAATCCCGCGGTAATGAATTTCACCCTTTTGTAAAGATTGTCTTTTACCTGCTTTATAAATCTTTTTTCCGAAAAAGTCAGGTTTACGGAGAACGCGTCTCATGAACAAAAAGCCGAAATATCTCTTAATCTTAATCGTTTACTTATGCGTGCTGATTTCCGGCGCGCTTTCCGCGTGTAGAGAGCCCTATGAAAATCAGAAAACGGGTTTGTCCGGCAATTATTTCGTAACCTACGCCGACAGAAACGGCACGATTTTCATAGTAGCGCGCTTTGAAGACGAGCTTTTTACAAAGGTTTCTTTGTCCCAGCCCAACACTTACCTTGAAAAGGCGTATTATCCGACCGATTCGGGGTGGGAGGTCTTTCTCAAAAATGGCGATATGTGGCTTAACTACGGCACGGAAGAAAATCTCGACAACGCGATTTCCGCCATACTCAATCCCGTCGTGCAGGGAACGGAAAAGATAAATTCCGGTACGGCCAAAAAAACGGGCGAAACTTCTTCCAAACTCGCCTCGGGGGCTTTCGAAGGCAAGTCCGTCAGCGAATATTCTGACTTTGATACGGGCGAGTCATACTGGGTTCTGGACGGATACGGTATTATCTACGCGGCGCAAACGCAAAACGACGTTTTTACGCTTACCGAATATTACCCGAACATCAACGAGCAGACTTTCCGCAGTTACTGTATGCCCGCGCGCAGCGAAATCGATTGAACATATTCTTTTCGCGGGAACTTGCAAATTTAAGGTTTTAAGGCGGATATGCCTTTCCCCCGCCTCGGCGACGCTTTCGACGGGGAAAGGCAAAGGAAACACGCCGTTTAACGTAAAGTAAATCATAATGAAAGGATTTATAGGAGGAATAAGCAAATGAAATTTTCCATGCCGATAGGCGAGGGCAGAAATTTTGCAAAAGACCCCGCCGTGGTAAAATTCAAAGGTAAATACTATTTGTATTTTTCGGCAATCAAAGACGGCAAGCTTTCTGTCGGCATAGCCGTAGGCAACGACTTCGAGTCGTTTGAGTTTACGGATTATCTGCTGCCCACCACGCCGGCCGAAACCAAGGAAGTGGGTGCGCCCGCCGCGATCGTCATCGGCGATAAGGTTCATCTTTACTACCAGTCTTACGGTAATTGGGAAAACGACAAGATCATGCATGCCGTGTCGGAAGACGGGGTTCACTTTCAGAAAGACCCGTCCAATCCCGTTTTCGCGCCGCACGGCGACTGGACCGTGGGAAGGGCAATCGACGCCGACGTGGAAATTTTCGGCGGTAAACTCTTTCTTTACGTCGCCACGCGCGATAAGGAAATGAAAATCCAGAAAATAGCAGTGGCTGTATCCGACGATATAGAAAATCCCAAGTTCGTGCAGGCTTACGACGGCGCGGTCATGGAGCCCGTGCTCGACTTTGAAGGGGAGTGCATCGAGGCGCCCGCCGTGATTAAGGAAAACGGAAAAATGTATATGTTTTACGCCGCGGCCTACAACTGTTCGCCTCAGACCGTGGGCGTTGCGGTGTCGGACGACGGCATTCATTTCAAACGGATTTTCGACATTCCTTTCCTCGACCACGGCAAAGTCGGCGAGTGGAACAGCGACGACACGGGTCATCCTTACGTATTCCGCGACGACGACGGCAAGGTTTACCTTTTTCACCAGGGCACTTGCGACAAAGGAAAAAACTGGTATTTAAGCTATCGTAAAATAGAGTTTGTAAACGGCATCCCTAAGCTTATCGGTTAAGCTTTAATATAAAAACAGGAGTACTGACATGAAATTCAAAACTTATATCGCCTCATGCGATGAAGACGGCGGCATTTATTGCTACGATCTTGAGGACGGACATCTTACGCTTGACGAAGTCGTCAAAATTCCGCGCCCCATGTATATGGCGTACAGCGAAGGCAAAATGCACGTCATTACCGAGGGAGAAAAGGGCAAACAAGGCAGCTATCTTGTCTACGACGTTGCGGACGGCCGCCTGGTAAATCCAACTTCGCCCGTTTCGTCTTTGGGATTGGTGCCCTGTCACCTTTGCTCCGACAAGGGCGAAACGTACGTCGTAAATTACATTTCGGGCAACGTCGTAAAATTTCCCGACGGCAAAGTAGTCTGCCATGAGGGTAAAGGCGTTAACTTGGTCCGCCAGGATAAGGCTCACACGCACATGGCCTGCTTTTCGCCGCGTAAACGCAGGGTTTTTGTAACCGATCTTGGACTGGACACCGTTTTTGTTTACGACCGCAATCTCGATTACGTTTCCAAAGCGCGCGTTCCCGACGGCTACGGTGCCCGTCACCTTGCGCTTTCGCCCGACGGTAAATACGTCTATTGCGTTAACGAGCTGGTTTCTTCCGTCACCGTGTTTGCCTACGAACGCGGCGTGCTGGAGCCTCTCGATACTTTTATGTGCCCGATCGAATACGAAGGCGTAAACACCGCAGCCGCAATCAGACTCAACAAAGCGGGCAATCTGCTGTGCATCTCCAACCGCGGCGAAAACACTCTCGCTTTCTTCGACGTAGAGGGCGCCAAGCTTAAATTCAGACAAAAAATCGGTTGCATGGGCAATTTCCCGCGCGATTTCGATTTTACGCCGGAGGAGAATTTTATCATTTGCTGCAATCAGATTTCAAACAATCTGACCGTATTCTCGCTTAAAGAGGGCAATCCCGAATTCTTTTACGCAGTTACGGGCGTCAAAAACCCCTTGTGCGTGCTCACCTTGCCGGTCTGAATTCTGCACGCTGTTGTTCTGTTGATAATTAAAAAACCTTGCGCACGGAAAATCTGTTTTTTTCCGCGCGCATTTTTTCTTAGGTTTTATTCTTTCGTTACGGCATTATTCCGTTACAATAAACAAAATTTCCGCTTCCGTAATCTATAAAGAGTGATATTTTCCGCTTTCCGTCGACTTATTAAGTTTCGGACACCTGTTTTTCTTGCGGTCAAAAGTCGTTGACATTTATGCGCCGCGATATTATAATAATGCTGATGTAAACGTTTACATATGGTTTTTTTATGTTGTTTAAGGAGTAGAAAATGACTGCGGACAAAGAAATTACTTTAAATTCCGACCTGTTAAGCGCGGAGGAAAAGAAGGCGCGCGCCGATTATAAGGTAAAGGCGGTCTGCTTTGGGGAGGGCAACTTTGTAAGGGCGTTTCTGGGTTTTTTAATTCAGCGTTTAAACGACAGGTGCGGCTTTAACGGGGCAATCAGGCTTTTACAGGGGCTGGATAAAGGCAGGGCGGAAAGCATTAACGCCGCCGACGGACTGTATACCGTCGTAGAGCGGGGCGGAACGAAATCTGATCCCGTGGAAAATTTTACGCTGATTACTTCGGTCAAAGACTGCGTAAACCCTTACGCCGATTATTCGGCATTTCTCGGCATTGCCCGCGGTGAAGAGCTGAAATTCGTTTTTTCCAACACCACTGAATTCGGAATATGTTACGAAAAAGAGGAGTTTTCGGCGCCCGTTCATCGCAATTTTCCCAACAAACTTACCAGGTTTTTATTCGAGCGCTTTAAATATTTCGGCGGTGACGAAAAGCACGCTTTGTTCGTGCTTCCGCTGGAACTTATAGAAAACAACGGCAAAAAGCTTAAGGAAATCGTCGTTAAAGTGGCAAAAGAATGGGACCTTGGGGCGGATTTTTTGTGCTGGCTGGATAAATGCAGGTTTTACGACACTCTTGTGGACCGCATAGTATCGGGCTTTGTCCGGGACGAAGAACTTATGAAAAAAGCGCGCGCGTTCGATCCCAATCTCGACGTGTGCGAGCCCTTTTTCCTGCTGGTCGTCGAGGGCGACGAAATCGTGAAAAAATATCTGCCTGCGGAATATTGCGGTTTAAGCGTTGTCTTTACCGATAATCTTAAGCCGTATCGCGACAGAAAGGTGCGCATACTCAACGGCGCGCATACGGCGGTTGTGGCTCTGGGACTTTCGGCGGGACTTTCTACGGTGGAGGAGGTTGTCTGCGATTCGGATTTCTATCGTTTTTTAAATCTTGCGCTGAGTAAAGAAATCATTCCTTCGTTTACGGGCGTCGGATTAAAAGAGTACGCCGCCGACGTATTAAAGCGCTTTTTCAATCCGTTTCTTAATCACAGACTTGCTTCCATTGCGCTTAATTCCATTTCAAAATTCGTTACGCGCGATTTGGTTTCCGTAAAGGATTACGTGCAAAAATTCGGTTGTGCGCCGCCTTTACTCAGTCTTTCGCTTGCCGCGCTCATCGCTTTTTACGAAAAAGGCGAAGGAGTAGCCGACGACCCCGTTTCCGTCGAAAAATTGCTTAAAGCACTTTCGTCCTCGGGTTCCGCGGAAGAAAAGATCGCAGCCGTTTTAAGGGAAAAATCCCTTTGGAAAGAAGACCTTACCGAAATTTACGACCTTTACGATAAGACGGTAAAAGCATATAAACTCATTGCTTCTGTAGGGGTGAGAAGCGCGATGAATGCGATTGTAAAGGAGTATTATGGCTGAAGCTTTTATAAAAATAAATCCTTCGGATAACGTTGCCGTAGCGTTACAGAATCTGTCGGCGGGAGTGTCGGTAGCGGGCGTCTTGCTTGTTAACGACGTGCCCGCTCTTCACAAATTCGCGCTGTCGGACATAAAAAAAGGCGAAACGATTATAAAGTACGGGCATGCGATAGGTTCTGCCGAAAAGGATATCGCAAAAGGCGAGTGGGTGCATATGCATAATCTTAAAAGCGCCGCGCAAAAGGACGCTTTTATCTCTGTGCCCGATTTTTCCGTTAAAACGCAAGCCGTAAACCCAAAAGGGAATCCGCCGACTTTCAAAGGTTATCTCCGCGCCGATGGCAAAGTGGGCGTCAGAAACGATATCTGGATTGTCCCCACCGTGGGCTGCGTTAACGGGTTCTGCCGCGACCTTGCGGCTAAGTTCGTGGGTAAGGACGTTTTTGCCTTTTTGCACGAGGCGGGCTGTTCCCAGTGCGGAGCCGACGGGGAAAACACCGAAAAATTGCTGGCAGGGCTGGTAAAGCATCCCAACGCGGGCGGCGTTCTCATAGTTTCCCTCGGGTGCGAAAACAATGTTCCCGAAAAGTTTTTTAAGTTAGCTAAAAGACAGGACGGAAGAGTCAGACTGCTTGTGCTTCAATCGTCGTTGCAGGAAATGAAAGAAGGGGTAAAGCTTGTAAAACAGCTCATCGCCTTGCGAAAAAAGGACAAAAGACAGGATATCCCCATTACAAAACTCACTATAGGGCTTAAGTGCGGCGGGTCCGACGCTATGAGCGGGCTTACGGCAAATCCGCTTGCGGGTAAAGTCTGCGATAAATTAGCAGGCGCGGGCGGCGGCGCGGTTATGGGTGAAGTCCCTGAAATGTTCGGGGCGGAGGAGGTTCTCGGCAGGCAATGCTCAAGTAAAGATGTCTATGAAAAGTTTATCCGTATGATGCGGTTTTTCAAGGACTACTTTGATTTTTATAAGGCTCCTTACGGCGAAAACCCTTCCCCCGGCAACCGCGAGGGCGGCATTACCACGATTGAGGAAAAGTCGCTGGGTTGCGTGCTTAAGGCGGGATCAGGTCCCGTCGTCGACGTAATCGGGTACGGAAAAACCGTACAAAAAAACGGCGGAGTAACCTTATTATACACTCCCGGCAACGACATAGCCTCGGTTTCGGCGCTTGCGGCGGCAGGGGCGCAGATTATTCTTTTCACCACGGGAAGAGGAACACCTTTGGGCAGTCCCGTACCTGTAATCAAAATCGCGTCCAATTCGCGCCTTGCTTCGGCTAAACCGCGCTGGATAGATTTCGACGCGGAAACCGCCGTTAAAGAATCGGGATTCGATGCCGCCGCGGCTGAACTTTTAAATCTTATTTTTTCGGTGGCGGAAGGCAAAAAAACTTTTTCGGAACAAAACGGCTTTCATGATTTCGCAATTTGGAAAAACGGCATTACGCTTTAAAAATATTCAGCTTTTTTTAACACCGCGCACTTAAAAGCGCGGTTTTTTTAATACGGCTTTGTATTAGGGTGCGGGGTCCGTATAATGGTATAGGCGTATTCCCTACATTTAATCGGTTATGACGGGTGACGAAACGGACTCCTCGTTTGCCTGAAAAACATGGCGGACGAAAATCCGCGCCCGCCGCGTAATTATTTTTTCCCTTCGGTAACGAACGCTTTATTCAAGGCATATTAAAAATTATGATAGTTACGGTTTATGCAATTTCCAAAAACGAGGAAAAGTTTGTCGGGCGCTGGGCAAAGTCCATGCGGGAGGCGGATCATGTGGTGGTGCTGGACACGGGCTCCACCGACGGCACGGTGGAGGCGCTGAAAAAAGAGGGTATCACTGTAAAATCCGCGGAAATAGTCCCTTGGCGGTTCGACAAAGCGCGAAACGAATCTTTGAAACTGGTTCCGCCCGAAACCGACGTTTGCGTCTGCACCGACCTTGACGAGGTCTTTGAGGAAGGCTGGCGGGAAAAGCTTGAACGCTCCTGGACGTCTGACGCCAAGCAGGCCAGATACAGGTATGTCTGGTCGCATCTTGAATCGGGCGCACCGGGCGTGGAGTTCTATATCGAAAAGATGCACGTCCTGAAAGGCTTCAGGTGGGTGAATCCCGTGCATGAAATTCTTGCTTATTCGGGTAAGGACTATTCCTCCGTGACGATAAAGGGCGTTACGCTTCACCATTATCCCGACGACAAAAAGTCCCGCGCGTCTTATCTGCCGCTTCTGGAGCTTGCCGTTAAAGAAAACCCGGAAAACGACCGCAACATGCATTATCTGGGGCGCGAATACATGTTTTATCGCATGTACGATAAGGCGATCGATACGCTTACGCGACATTTATCGCTGCCCTCCGCCACCTGGGCGGACGAGCGTGCCGCCTCCATGAGATACATCGCGCGTTGCAGGCTTGCGCTGAATCAGACGGCGCTTGCCGAATGCTGGTTCCTGCGCGCTATTGCGGAGGCGCCTTACGTCAGGGAAGGGTATGTGGAGTATTCGCGCCTGCTTTACGACCGTAAGGATTGGCACGGCGTGATTTTCTTTCTTAAAAAAGCGCTTGATATCAGGAACCGCTCCGTAAGTTATATAAACGAGCCCGCTTCCTGGGGCGCGCTTCCCTATGACCTTATTTCGCTTGCGTATTATTTTACTTACGATTACGACAACGCGCTCCGCTACGTAGACGAGGCGATCAAACTTTCGGACGAACAGCGGCTTAAGGATAACAAAGCCTTCTTCGAAAAGGCCAGAACCAAATAAAATTTCATAAATCGATATTTAAAAAACCTCGAAACGGGAATTGCGTTCGGGGTTTTATTGTTTAAAATTCGGGGGTTATTGTTAAAAAAAGAAAAACACGGATTTTGCACCGTGTTTCTCCGTTTTTCTCACTAAGGCGATAATTTGAAAAAAGTTTATCCGCGCAAAGCTTCGGTTCCAGCTTTACTTTTTTTTAATTAGACAACAGTCCCGCTGCACGCAACGCGGCAAGTAGCGCATTGAATTGCGTCACAATGTCGCCCGTACCCGTTGCGTCGGTAACTGCAGCTGCGGCGGTTATGGTCGCAGATTCGCCTGCAGGACCCGTGGGACCGGTGGGGCCTGTCGGACCCGTAGCACCCGTAGCGCCTGCTGCACCCGTAGGACCGGTGGGACCCGTAGCACCTGTTGCACCCGTGGGGCCCGTAGCGCCCGTGGGACCTGTTGCACCCGTAGCACCCGTAGGCCCTGTTGCACCCGTAGGACCGGTGGGGCCTGTCGGACCCGTAGCACCTGCTGCACCCGTAGGCCCTGTTGCACCCGTGGGGCCTGCTGCACCCGTGGGGCCCGTAGCGCCCGTGGGGCCTGTTGCACCCGTAGCACCCGTAGGCCCTGTTGCACCCGCAGGCCCTGTTGCACCCGTGGGACCGGTGGGGCCTGT
>CALVUQ010000012.1 GCA_944363615.1 uncultured Clostridia bacterium
AAATAGACGGGGGCGTAGGGATCAATAACGTCGCCGCTGTCAAAGAAGCTGGTGCCGATACGATTGTTGCGGGCTCCGCAGTATTTAACGCCGCCGACGCCAAATCTGCCATAGAGGCTTTGAGGAAAGCCTGAATAAAGACGAAAAAATGAAAAAAGCCGTAATTTTTCTTAACGGCGATCCGCCGCGCAAATCGGAAATCAAATGCGAGGAACTGACGGATTCGCTGAAAATCTGTGCCGACGGGGCTTACAGATACGTTAAAAAGATATGCGTTCCCGACGTTGTGCTTGGGGACTTTGACAGCATAGCCGCTGAAAAAATCGACAAAAGATGCAGAAAAATACGTTTTAAACCCGAAAAGGATTTTACCGACGGACATCTTGCATTGCAGTACGCGCTTGACGAAGGAGCTACTGAAATTGTAATTTACGGCGCGCTTGGCGGAAGGCCCGACATGGCGTATGCGAATCTTTCGCTGCTATATCAGGCGAAAACGGGCGGCGCCAAAGCCGAGATAAGGGGCGGCGGATACACCGTTACTCTTGAAAACGGAGCTTTTGAAAAATCGGTAAATAAAGGTGCGTGCGTGTCCATGGCACCATTCTTTGAAGGGGCGCATATAATATCAACAAAAGGGCTTAAGTACCCGATGAAAAACGTCACGCTTAACAGGCTTCACATAAGTTTAAGCGTTTCGAACGTTGCGTTGGCTGATTCTTTCGCCGTCGAATCGGAGGGGGAACTGTTGCTCTTTACGGAAAACATTCAAAGGAGAACGGATAAATGAAGATCATATGCGTCAAAGCCCCGCGTTTTTTAAGGGGAATACTTAAACTCTTGTTCGTAAAAAAGTAAAAGTAAAGTCGCTTTCCGACAGGTTATACATAACTCGGGAAGCGGCTTTTTATATTTATTGACGGACAAGCATATAATATCAAAAAAGTCAAACTTTTTTCGCAAGGGGGCACGAAGGGGGGCAAAACCGAAAGAACGCGTCTATTAAATTTAAAACACAAAAAAGAGCCGCAAGGACGCGACTCTTCCGCTTTTTGATAAAAAGAACCGATTAAGCGTTTTTGTTAAGAGTTCTCTGGCAGCGGGTGCAAATGTAATCGTTGGGCTTAAGTCCTTCGATTTCGCCGTTAGCCTTATGAAGATTAGCGCTGAAAGTACGCTTGGTCCTGCGGTTACTGTGGCTGACGTTATTGCCGCTTACTTTGCCTTTTCCGCACAGCGCGCAAACTTTGCTCATGGTGACACCTCCGTTAAAGGTAATTAGACTTACCCGAATATGATATCACTTTTATCTGTTTTAGGCAAGTAAAAAGCGACGATTTTAACAAAATATTTTATTTTTTTTCTCTAAGCGACATCGAATTGCGGGATAAAATTTATTAAAACATTAGATTTTTATTAAAAGTATGTCAATTTCCTTGCTTTTTGTAATCTTTTCAGCTAAAATATAATAGCAATAAAATGTGTTTATTGTGAGGAGGTATTATGAGCGTTAACACCGTAAACGCTTACGGTCGCATTACCGTTACCGAGGAAGCGATTGCCGAGGTTGCGGGAAGTTCGGCCCTCGAGTGTTACGGGATAGTGGACCTCGTGCCAAAGAAACTGTCGGACAGTATCTCCGATTTAATGAGAAAACAAAAGGTATCGCGCGGTGTGCGCGTTTTGACAAACGGAGACAGAATTTTTATCGACTTATACGTCGTGATGAAATACGGCGTATCGATCGACGCCGTTGCGCAGACTCTTAAAAAAACGGTCAAGTACGACGTTGAAAAATTCACCGGAATGGTGGTCGATACCGTCAACGTAAACGTAATAGGTGTCCGCGTTTAAGCGGTTGACATTTTAATCTAAATCTTATCCCGGAGGATAATAATGCAGAAATCAATTAACGGAGCCATGCTTCGAAAAATGATTCTAAACGGCGCAAAGCTGCTTGATATAAATAAAACTCATGTAGACTCTTTGAACGTATTTCCCGTCCCCGACGGCGATACGGGTACTAATATGTCGCTTACGATGTTCTCGGCGGCGAAAGAAGTTTCCGCTTGCCCCAGCAACAACATCGACGCGCTGTGCGGCGCGATGGCGAAAGGCGCGTTAAGGGGCGCAAGAGGAAACAGCGGCGTTATCACCAGTCAGATTCTTAAAGGCGTTTCAGACGTACTCAGCACTTGTCAGAACGAAATTACGGCAAAGAATTTTGCAAAGGCCCTTGCAAAGGGTACAGAGGTTGCGTATAAAGCCGTGACCAAACCCAAAGAAGGCACCATACTTACGGTCGTACGCGCGATGAGCGAGCATGCCGAAAAAATCACTAAAAAGAGCATAGCAATCGACGACTTTTTCAACCGCATCATAGAAGCGGGCGAAGAGATGCTTAAAAAGACTCCTGAAATGCTTCCCGTACTTAAAAAAGCAGGCGTCGTGGACGCAGGCGGCAGGGGACTGCTTATAATATTTCAGGGGTTTTATCATGTTCTTCTGGGTACCGAGGACGTGTCTTTGGCTTTTGACGACAAGGTTCAGGTGGACGACGACAAGTACAGCGAAAAGTCCCATTTCGATTACAATGACCTTGCCGAAATCGAATTTGCTTACTGCACCGAGTTTTTCATCATAAATCTTTACAAAAAGACCACAGAGGCGGATATAGACAAATTCCGCGAAAATCTGATGAACATCGGCGATTGCGTGCTGGTCATCGGCGATCTTTCCATGGTAAAAGTTCATGTCCACACCAATGAGCCCGGCGTTGCGCTTACCTACGCTTTGGAACTCGGCGAGCTGGATCATCTTAAAATCGAGAATATGCTGGAGCAGAACCGTGCGCTTATCGGCCAGAAGAAAGAAGAGCTTAAGCAGTACGGACTTGTTTCCGTTTGCGCGGGTGAGGGGCTTAGCACGATATTCAAGGATCTTCTGGTAGACAACGTTATCGAAGGCGGACAGACGATGAACCCCAGCGCAGACGACATCGCCAAGGCGTGCGATAAGGTGCTTGCCAAAGACGTGTTTGTATTGCCCAACAACAAGAACATCATTCTCGCGGCGGAGCAGGCAAAAGCCTTGTCAAAACGCAAACTGCATATAATTCCTTCGCACAACATTCCCGAGGGACTTGCCGCAGTACTTGCATTTAACCCCGAAGACAACGTTTCCAACAACGAGACCAATATGATCGACGCAATGCAGTATGTAAAAGCGGGTCTTGTTACCTACGCCGTACGGTCCACTCAGGTTGAAAACTTCGATCTCAAGGAAGGCGACATCATAGGTATCGACAGCAAGTCAATCGTCGCAAAGGGCGAAAACGTAAATCTCGTCACGACTCAGCTTATCGACAAGATGATGGACAACGACGTGACTAACATTACGCTGTATTTCGGCAACAACGTCACGGAAGAGGAGGCGTCCGAAATCGCTTCCACGCTTGCGAAAAAATACACCAATTGCGACGTGGATATTCATTTCGGCGGACAGCCGCTTTACTATTATATAGTATCTTTGGAGTAACCGACAAAGTCGTTGCTCTTTAAGAATAGTTATGTTTTCCACATTAAATTTGAAAAGTTATCCACAATTGTGGATAACTTTTTGTTATCGCATCTTTTCCGTGAAACGCCGTGAAACAAAGTTTCCACAATATCAGGGATAAAAGTGAATAAATTGTGGATAACTTTGTGGATAAACATAAGGACTGCATTCAAACATGGAATTTTCTGACATTAAAGGATTCGGAGAAAAGCGCATAGCGATGCTGAAGGAAGCGGGTATAAATTCGCCCGCCGATCTTATAATGCATTTTCCGTCATATTATCTTTTTCTCAACCGCCTTAACGACCTCAATAAAGCCGAGGAGGGGGAACGCGTCGTAATTTTGGCGCGCACGTCGGATAAACCCAAAGCGGCATATTTTAAAAAAAGGTTGTCTATAGTCAAAGTCAAGTTTGTTTATGACGGCAAAAACGTGTGGTGCAGTTGGTTCAATCAGCCCTTTATGGCGAGAAACATAATTCCGGAAACCTATTATTACATTTACGGAAAATTAAAAAAACACAAGTCTTCTTACGAAATCGTCGCCCCGAAAATTATCCGGTTTACGGGAAACGAGCCCGATGTTATTCCGATATACAAAAGCATAGGCAAAATCGGATCTCAACTGATATCGGACGCCGTTAAAACTGCTTTGAACGCAGTAAGAGTGGACAGCTTTATTCCCCGTTATCTGGCGGTAAAATACGGCCTTACCGATCTTAACGCGGCGTTTAACGACATACATTTTCCCCGCTCGCAGGCGGACGTCGAAGCGGCCAAAAGAGCGATTTCGACGGAAAAGCTGACATATATGCTTGCGGCGTACTCATTGATAAGAGCTTCGTTCGACTTAAGGCGCGTTTTCACGTACGGCAACGGATTAAGCAAAATCGAAGGCGCGATAAACGGACTTCCGTATAAGCTTACTCAGGCGCAGCAGGACAGTCTTACGAAAATCTTCAAAGGTTTGTCCGCCAAAGAGCGCTTAAACGTGCTGCTGGAAGGTGACGTAGGCTGCGGTAAGACGGTAGTTGCTTTTCTTTGCATGTATTATGCGGCGCTGAACGGCTATCAGTCCGTTTTAATGGCGCCCACCGAAATTCTCGCTTTTCAGCACTATCGAAACGGGGTGGAATTTCTGGAAAAATTCGGATTGAAATGTGAATACGTTTCCGCTTCTTTAAATAAAAAAGAGCGTGAAACGGCGCTATTCAACATATCCGTAGGCAACGCAGACTGTATATTTTGCACACACGCCGTACTTAACGACAATGTGGTCTTTCGTAAACTTGCGCTTGTCATCGTGGACGAGCAGCACAGATTCGGCGTTGCGCAGCGCGCGGGGCTGGAAAACAAAAGTAAAGGCGCCGACAGTATAGTCATGTCCGCCACTCCCATCCCAAGAACGCTGGCGCTTACCCTTTACGGCGACCTTGAAAGGATCGTCATCGATGAGATGCCGCTTCGGAAAGCCGAAATTATTACCAAACGCGTGCCTAAAGCCAAGGAAGCGGATATGTGGGATTATATAATGAAAAAAGCCGAAAGCGGAGAGCAGACTTATGTGGTGGTACCGCGGATTTCCGACGATGAGGAGGACAAGCTGAGCGCCGAGGCCGTTTACGAAAAATATAAAAAGAGATTCGGGGACAAAATAGGCTTGTTGCACGGCAGACAAAAAGATTCCGTCAAAAACCGCACAATGAGCGCTTTTGCCGCAGGCGAAATATCCGTTCTGGTTGCGACCACCGTCGTGGAGGTGGGTATAGACGTTAAAAACGCTACCTGCATGGTGATTTACGACGCGGACAGATTCGGACTTGCTCAGCTTCACCAATTGCGCGGAAGGGTGGGCCGCGGTGAAAAGAAGTCGTACTGCTTCGTTCTTTCGGATTCCGACAACGAGGAAAGCCGTGAAAGACTGGATTATTTCGTTAATTGCCGCGACGGGTTCAGCCTTGCCGAATACGACTTCAGTCATCGCGGCGCGGGCGATTTTCTGGGTTACGAGCAGCACGGCGCGGGCGACGGACTGTTATCCGATCCCGATATAATTGGTTGCGCCAAATCGCTTAAAGACGAGCTTTTGTCCGACGATGAAGCTATGAGAAAGATAAAAAATTCCCTGGAGGACGGCAAGTACGAGTTTTACGGCGGAATTACGTTAAATTGACATATTTCCGTTTTAAGAAGTTATTATTTTGTTTAATTTCAGCGGACATTATTGTTCGGCAGTAATTTATTTTAATTGTTAAAGCGGCTGGGATAATTTTCTTTTTCGGCTTTAACGATTTTTTTTGCTGTTTACCCGTATTGAAATTTACTTAAGAATATGTTCGGGTGCACACGCTGAAAAAACTTTTCCGGGGCCCAAATCGGCAAAGTAAAATTTTTGTATCTTCTTTTGAAAATAATATGTAAAAGTGCTTGACAACTGAAACCGGCGTTATTATAATAATGATATCATAGTAAAAAGGTAGGGATTGATATTGAAGCTTTCTACAAGGGCAAGATATGGATTAAGGATAACGTTTCTAATAGCGTTGTCGCACGATAAGCCCGTATCGCTGAGTACTCTTGTGCGACAGACCGATTTAAGCGAAAAATATCTGGAGCAGCTTCTAGGCATGCTTCGTAAAGCCGGAATCGTGGAAAGCGTAAGAGGGGCTCAGGGCGGCTATTACTTATCCGATACGCCCGATAAAATCAGTATCAAGGAAATTCTGGAAGCGCTTAACGACAGTTTCGACATATCGGATTGCGCGGGCGGCAACTGTAAAGACGCGTACTGTCCCAACAAGATAATTTTCAAGCGGATTTACGACGGCATAGACGGTTTGCTGGCTTCTACGTCTTTAAGCGACATGATAAACGACTACAAGTGTGTGAGGTAATATGAAAAGAGTTTATTTGGATCATTCGGCGACAACACCTCTCGATCCCGAGGTTCTTGAAAAAATGTTGCCGTATTTCACGGAAAAATTCGGTAACGCAAACAGCATGCATTCCTTCGGTCAGGAGGGGGCCTACGCTGTGGACGAGGCTCGCAGAAAAATCGCGGAGCTGATAGGCGCAAAGCCCACGGAAATTTATTTCACTTCCGGCGGGACAGAGGCGGACAACTGGGCGATAAAAGGCATGGCTGCAAAGCTGCGCAAAAAAGGCAATCATATAATAACTTCCTCAATAGAGCACGCCGCTATTATAGCCTCTTGTCACCAGCTTGAAGAGTTCGGCTTCGACGTGACTTTCCTGCCCGTTGACAAAACGGGTAAAGTTAATCCTGCAGACCTAGTAAAGGCAATTACCGACAAGACGATTCTGGTATCGGTAATGCTTGCCAACAACGAGATAGGTACCATTCAGCCCGTCAAAGAGCTTTGCGACATAGCGCACAAAAAGGGTATTTACTTCCATACCGACGCGGTTCAGGCGGTAGGTTCTATACCCGTTTCCGTCAAGGATCTGGGCGTAGATCTCATGTCCTTTTCCGCACATAAGTTTTACGGACCCAAGGGTGTTGGGGTGCTTTATATAAAGGGCGGCACCAAACCCGACAAGTTTATGACCGGCGGACATCAGGAACGTACAATGCGCGGCGGCACAACAAACGTGCCCGGCGTTGTGGGAATGGCGGCTGCGCTTGAAAAAGCGGTGAAACATCTTGACGAAAATTACAATTACGTCAAAAGTCTGCGCGACAGGTTCGTTAAGCGCGTTAAAGAGGAAATTCCCTATGTGATCTATAACGGACACGAAACCGACCGACTGCCGCAAAACGCTAATTTTGCGTTCGACTTTATCGAGGGCGAATCCATCCTAATGTCGCTTGACCTTGCGGGCATAGCGTGCTCTTCGGGTTCCGCATGTTCGTCCGGCTCGCTGGAGCCTTCCCACGTGTTGCTTGCAACGGGACTTCCGGTGGAAAAAGCGCACGGTTCGATAAGGTTCAGCTTCGGGCGGGACAACACCGTCGAAGACGTAGATTACACCGTAGATAAACTTAAGGAAATCGTCAACAAACTGCGCGAAATGTCGCCGCTTTTCTGTGAATTTAAAGGAGAAACCAAAAATGTATAACGAAAGAGTAGTGAAAGAATTTCAGAACCCGCAGAACGTAGGGGAATTAAAGGACGCAAACGCCGTCGGTACCGTGGGTAACGCCACGTGCGGCGATATCATGAAGATATACATGAAAATTGAAGACAACGTCATAAAGGACGTCAGCTTTCAGACTTTCGGATGCGCGGCGGCTATCGCCACTTCGTCCGTCGCCACATCCATGATCAAAGGTAAAACCGTGGACGAGGCGCTTAAAATCACCAACGCTCAGGTGGTGGAAACTCTTGGAGGTCTGCCCGCGCAAAAACTTCATTGCTCCGTCCTTGCCGAGGAGGCAATTAAAGCCGCTATAAACGACTACCTTAAAAAATACAAAGAAGGCAAAATTGCCGATTGACATCTTGTCTTTAACACCTTTTTATGCTTAAAAAGCTTTTTTCGGGGCGTTGTCATTAAGCGTCGTTAAGTCCGTTCGCGATAGATGACGACGTTGGGTATAATAGGTTATAAAGAAGTTTTTCCGTATCGGGACGCTTAATAAAGCAATAAAAAGTCTTACCTGAATATATAAAATAATTTGTTTTACCATATTTTTTATGTATTATAAGTGTTATATTTTTTCCGATCCGCGCAAACAATACGCTTAAAAGGAGGTATAACATGAAAGACTTTTTCGTAGGTATGGCCATAGGCGTTATGACCGGCGCGATGATCGTAGCCAATCCCAAAGCGCGCAGAATGATGGCCGACGTCAAAAGCAAGGTTATGACCGACACGTGCGATTGCAAGCGTCACGACGGCTACAACGGTGCGGACGACTCTCATGAAAACCGTCATGAGGACGGCGGCAGCAGCTGGCAGTAACCCGAAAGACCCTGACGATTAAATCGTAATTGACCGCTTACGACAAAAGCGGTCATATTTTTTATTCCGTTTTCACGCGTTTTACTGTTCAAATTCAAAATTATATGCTATAATCATAATCGGTTATGAGAATTTTATGTGTTGATTACGGCGATTCCAGGATAGGACTTGCAGTCTGCGACGAAACGGAATTGCTTGCTTCGCCGCTTGCCACGATTAAATCGTCAAGCATGCGCAAAAACATAGACAACGTCGCCCGCATTGCCGTCGATGAGGGCGTAGGCAGAATAGTGGTGGGCTTGCCGCTTAGCATGGACGGGACGGAGGGCGCGCGCGCGCTTAAGACCAAAGCTTTCGGTAACGTTCTTGAAAGAGTGTCTGGAAAAAGCGTCGTCTATCAAGACGAGCGGCTCTCATCCGTAGAGGCGGAATACATAATGGATATGAACCTGGTCGGGAGGGACAAACGCAAGGACATCGTCGATCAGATTGCGGCACAGGTGATTTTGCAAAGCTATCTCGATTCAAATAAAAAAAAGGAGTTTTAAAATGAAAAACGCAAACGAAAACGTGGAAATTATGGAAGACGACGAAATCGTCACTCTCTACGACGACAACAACGAACCCGTTGATTTTTACGAGGTTGCCTGCGTGGAATACAAGGACGACTATTACGCCCTTTTAGAGCCCGTAGAAGAAATGGAGGGACTTGAGGACGGCGACGTTCTGATATTCAAACTGGAAGAGCAGGAAGACGGTACGGACCTGTTTGTGCCGGTCGAGGACGAAGCGCTTCTCAACGAAGTTTTCGACGAGTATATGAAGGCCGTTGCCGATCATGAATGCGACTGCGGTTGCGAAGATTGCGACGGTGATTGTGACGGCGATTGCGAAGATAATTGCGACTGCGGCTGCGGGCATGACGGTTGCGATTGCGGAAATTAAGTCGGCAATCGTTATTTCGCGGCAAAAACAAGTAAATATAAGGAAAAATAATGCAATTTCGTTTGCATTATTTTTTTTAATGTGCTATAATACCAAACGGTTTAATACGCACCCGAAGGGATCGGTCCTTCTGTGCGGGCGGCAAAATCAGTTTATCGGTCGCCCGAATGGGATTCGAGATGACAGTCGGGGAGGTACAACAGGAGGTAAAAAACCATGACTAACGTTGTTTCCATGAAGCAGCTGCTTGAGGCGGGCGTGCATTTCGGACACCCCACCCGTAAATGGAATCCGAAGATGAAGAAGTATATTTATACTTCCAGAAACGACATCTACATCATTAACCTTGAAAAGACTGTCGGACTTATCGACGAAGCTTATGCTTTTATAAAAAGCGTTGCCGAAAGCGGTAAGAACATTCTTTTTGTCGGCACCAAGAAACAGGCTCAGGAAGCCATTCAGCAGGAAGCCGAAAAATGCGGTATGTTCTACGTCAAGTCCAGATGGCTGGGCGGCACGCTTACCAATTTTTCCACTATCCGCACCAGAATCGAAAGACTTAATAAGCTTAATCAGATGGAAAAGATGAACGAGTTTAACGTTCTTCCCAAGAAAGAAGTTGCCAAACTGATTGCGGAGCGCGACAAACTTGAGGAAAATCTGGGCGGCATCAAGGAGATGCATTCTCTTCCCGGAGCGCTGTTCATCGTCGACCCCAAAAAGGAACATCTTGCCGTTGCGGAAGCGCGCAAGCTTAACATTCCCATCGTAGGCATAGTCGATACCAACTGCGATCCCGATGAGGTTGATTACGTAATCCCCGGCAACGACGATGCAATCCGTTCCATTAAGCTTATCGCAAGCGCCATGGCTGACGCGGTAATCGAGGCTCGCGAGGGCGAGGAGGGTCTTGCCCTTCGCCGTCAGATGGAAGCCAAGATGAACGCCGAATCTGAAGCCGCCAAAGCCGAAGCAGCCGAAAAAGCCGCCGAGAAAGCTGAGGAAGAGGCCGAAGAAGTTGTCGAAGCTGCCGTAGAGGGCTGATAACGCAAGTTATTTTCGGTAGGCCGGTTTAAGCTGAGACGGGATTGCGGATAATTCCGTTAAGGCAGGTTGAAACCCGGTTTATGACACAATTGTTCCGAACGCCGACTACGGCTGCGTTTTAATGAATTGTTAAAACGAAACCGTTTGACGCGCGCGTCGGAATCCGGATAATTTTATTTAAGTTAAAAAAGGAGATACACTTATGGCATTTACGGCTAAAGACGTCGCAAAGCTGAGAGAGCAGACCGGCGCCGGTATGATGGATTGTAAAAAAGCTTTGACCGCCACCGACGGAGATATGGACAAAGCTGCGGAATATCTTAGAGAGCAGGGCGTCAGCATCGCCGCAAAAAAGGCCTCCCGCATTGCTTCGGAAGGCGTCGTCAGCGCGTATATGAGCGAGGACGGTAAAGTGGGCGCTTTGGCGGAAATCAACTGTGAGTCCGATTTCGTAGCCAAAAACGCTTCGTTTGTGGAGTTTGCCGACAGCATTGCAAAGCAGGTCGCATTGACCAATCCCTTAGACGTGGACGCGTTGCTTAACGAAAAGGCAATTGACGGCGAAGGCACGGTTCTCGACAAAGTGAACGGCGCCACCGCCAAAATCGGCGAAAAGATATCGCTTCGCCGTTTTGCCCGCATGGAGATCAGCGGAAGAGCGGAAACCTACATTCACATGGGCGGCAAAATAGGCGTTCTTCTCGGAGTGGAAACCGATAAGGATTTGTCCGCAAATGCGGAATTCAAAGCGGCTTGTCACGACATCGCAATGCACATCGCTGCGTTTGCCCCCAAATATTCTTATGATTCGGAAGTGCCCGAGGAAGAAGTAGCGCATGAAAAGGAAATTCTGAAGGCGCAGATTAAAAACGATCCCAAAAATTCTTCCAAACCCGACCAGATTATCGAAAAAATGCTGGAAGGCAGAATCAAAAAGTTCTATAAGGAAGTTTGCCTTGTGGATCAGGATTTCGTCAAGGATCCTTCCGTTACCGTTGCAAAACATCTTGAAAACGTTGCCAAAGCCGCAGGCGGCAGCGCCAGAATTGTCCGTTTCGAGCGTTTCGTGATGGGCGAGGGACTTGAAAAGAAAAACGAAAACTTCGCCGAAGAAATCGCAAAGATTGCAAACAGATAATTGTTTTAAAGTTTTATAGGAACACTTATTTCGGTGTTCCTATTTTTTTGGAGGATTACCGTCGTGTATAAAAGAGTTCTTTTAAAAATCAGCGGAGAGGCGCTTGCCGGCGAAAGCGGATCGGGCATCGACTCCGCGACTGTGGAACACATCGTAAAACAGGTGGTTGCGCTTCATAACGAGGGCGTGGAAATAGGTATCGTCGTGGGCGGCGGCAATTTCTGGCGCGGCCGTCAGGGTACAAACATGGACAGGGTAACAGCTGACCACATGGGCATGATTGCAACTATCATGAACGCGCTTGCGCTTCAGGACGCCATTGAAAAGAAGGACGTGCCCGTAAGAGTGCAGACTGCGCTTTCCATTCCGTCTGTTGCCGAGCCGTTTATTCTCCGCAAAGCGCTGAGGCATTTCGAATGCGGAAGAATAGTTATTTTCGCCTGCGGTACGGGCAATCCCTATTTTTCCACCGATTCGGGCGCGGCTCTTCGCGCGATAGAAATCAAAGCCGATGTGCTTTTAATGGCCAAGAACGTGGACGGGGTGTACGACTCCGATCCCAAGACCAATCCTTCCGCCGAGAAGATAGAGGCCATTTCCTATATGGAAGTCATGAATCGCAATCTGAACGTAATGGACTTTACTTCCATAACATTGTGTATGGAAAACCGTATTCCCATCGTGGCGTTCGGGCTTGGCAGCGAAAACGGCCTTATCAAGGCGGCCCACGGCGAAAAAATAGGAACAATCATCTCATAACAGTTGTAAAAAAAGGATTTCTTTGTTATAATATTGCTATTGACTTTGCCGATTGCTTATTAAGGGCAAAAGGCAAAAAATATTTCAGGCTAACGGAGGATTTATGATTTTTAATTTACCCGAAGTAAAAGACGCTTTCGACGAATACGAGCTTGCGCTTATGGACACCGTCGAACATTTGAAGTCCGAATTGAACTCAATTCGTGCAGGGCGCGCCAATCCTCAGATACTCAACAAGATAATGGTGGATTATTACGGCACTCTTACTCCGTTGAACCAGATGTCCAACATCACCGTTCCCGAGGCGCGTCTTCTTCAGATTTCGCTTTGGGACACAAGCATGATTAAAGCCGTGGTCAAGGCCATTAACGCATCGGATATCGGTATTACTCCTACCGACGACGGAAAGGTAATCAGGCTTGTTTTCCCCCAGCTTACCGAGGAACGCCGCCGCGAGCTTGTAAAACAGGTCAAGAAAATAGGCGAGGACCATAAGGTTACTCTCAGAAATTCGCGCCGCGACATTATCGACAAACTCAAGAATTTAAAGAAAAACAACGCGATTACCGAGGACGAAGTCGCCTCTTACGAAAAAGAAGTGCAAAATATCCTTGATAAAAACATCGCTTCGGTTGACAATATTCTGAAAGATAAGGAAAGCGAAATTCTTGAAGTCTAATAAAGTCAGCGCCAAAATCCCGTTTCATATCGCGATTATCATGGACGGCAACGGCAGATGGGCGGAAAAACGCTCGCTTTTACGCAAGTTCGGACATCGTGCGGGCGTCAGGACGCTTATCAAGACCGTGAAATATGCGTTTTCCCTGGGCGTGGGAATCGTTACCGTATATGCTTTTTCTACCGAAAACAGGTTAAGGCCCAAAGACGAAGTGGACTCGCTTATTGACCTTATCAGAAAGAATTTCGCCACCACTTTCGGCGACCTCGTAAAACGGGGGATTCGCGTCAGGGTGTTGGGAGAACGCAGTTTTTTCCCTCCTGACGTGGTGGAAATAATGGACAAGGTGGAAGAAGAAAGCAAAGAAGGCAAAACCGGAATTTTCAACGTTGCGCTTAATTACGGCGGCAGGGCGGAAATCGTGCGCGCCGCCGAAAAACTTTCCCAAAGCGGAAAAGAATTCAACGAAGAAAATTTTTCGCGGTTTCTCTATACATCGGACCAGCCCGATCCGGATATAATAATAAGAACGGGCGGCGAAAAACGTTTAAGCAATTTTCTCCTGTATCAGTCTGCGTATTCGGAATTGTTTTTCAGCGATACGCTTTGGCCGGACTTTTCGATGAAAGAACTGGATTCCATAATTTCGCAGTACGGCGAAAGAGACAGACGATACGGTAAGGTGTGATCAGTATATGAGTGAAAACGACGACAACAATCTGAACTTTCCTGTCCGACCCGAAGAAAATCCGTCACCCGATGACGGAAGCGGCAAACCGGACAACGGCGCCGCGCCCGAGCCGAACGGGAAGAAGGAAAGAAGCAACTTACAGCAAAGATTGATTACCGCTGTTTTTATTGCGGTATTGTATATTGCGCCTATTTTACTGGGCTTTTACGTAAGCGGGCTGTTTTACGACGCGCTTATAGTATTTTTGATGTTTGCCGCAAGTTACGAGTTTTCGCGCGCGATTTCGGTAAAATTCGCAAAACCCATAAACGCTTTCGTATTCATAAACATCGCCTTGGGATACGTGGCTTTCAAATTAACCGACGAATTTCTGGGCATGGGCGGGGTAACTTCGTTTTTCGGCGTGATGGCGATTGTGTTTATCGCTTGCATAGTCTACAACATGATCAGCAGCAAGTATAACATCACCAACGTTGTCAGCACGCTGTTCGTAATGATCTATCCCGGCGCTATAATGTCTTATCTCATCGCGCTTAACTATTTAGGTTCCTATTCTCACGTTGCGATAATAATGGCTTTCGGTGCCACCACTTTAACCGATACCATGGCATACTTTGTGGGTTCGACGGTCAAAGGGCCTAAGCTTTGCCCCAAGATAAGCCCCAAAAAGACGATTTCCGGCGCGATAGGAGGGTTGGTAGGCGGCATAATCGGCGGCGTAATCATTTATTTCTTCGCAAAATACGGTGTAGCGGGGTGCGAGCCCATTTTAAGCGCAACCGTCCCCAACGTACTGCATTTCCTGTTCCTCGGTTTAGGTACGTCGCTGTTCTGCCAGATAGGCGACCTTATTTCTTCCTATGTAAAGCGCGCTTGCGGAATAAAGGATTTCGGTAAGATCTTAAAGGGCCACGGCGGTTTCATGGACAGAATAGACGGTCTTATCATTTCATCGGTATTCATTTTCATTTATTTCACGATAGTCGGGATAGTTGTATGACGGGAATTGCGGTTCTGGGCTGTACGGGCTCCGTCGGGCGGCAGACTCTTGACGTTATAAGACAGTTTAAAGATAAATTCCGCGTTACCGCGCTTGTTTGCGGCTCCGACGCGGAAACTCTTTTATATCAGGCGGAAGAATTCAAGCCCGATTTCGTGGGAATTGCCGACCCTGAGAAAGCGGATATACTTAAGTCGCTTTCATATAAATGCGACGTGTTTGCGGGCGCCGACGCACAGCGGATTGCAGCGGCATTGCCGGGTACCGATCTTGTCGTTGCGGCTGTTGTGGGTTTAAGCGGTCTTACGGGCGTAATTTCAGCTATAAACGCAGGTAAAAAAATCGCGCTTGCCAATAAGGAAACGCTTGTCGCCTGCGGCAGTTACGTTACGCGCCTTGCAAAAGAAAAGGGTGTGGAAATTTTTCCCGTCGACAGCGAACATTCCGCCGTTTATCAATGCCTTTTATGCGGCAGGGCGCAGGACCTTAAAAGAATAATTCTTACTGCAAGCGGTGGACCTTTTTTCGGCGCGAAAAGTCTTGAAGAACTTAAATCCGTTACGCCCGAGCAGGCCGTAAAACATCCCAATTGGTCAATGGGCAAAAAAATTTCCGTAGACAGCGCAACCATGATGAACAAGGGGTTGGAAATCATAGAGGCTCGCTGGCTTTTCGGGACCACCGATATCGATTACGTCATCCAGCGCGGCAGTATTATTCATTCCATGGTGGAATTCAACGACGGCTCGGTTATTGCTCAGATTGCGCCTCCGGATATGAAATTACCCATATCGTACGCATTGGGATATCCCGAAAGGTTGCCTTCCCAAAACGGAAAATTTGATTTTTCCGTACCCATAACTTTTGAAAAGCCAAACGAAAAGGTTTTCCCGTTGCCTAAGTACGCAAGGCAGGCTATGCTGGCGGGCGGGACCGCACCCGCGGCGCTAAATGCCGCAAACGAAGCCGCCGTAAAACTTTTTCTTGACGGCAAAATAGCATTTACCGATATATTACGGCTGGTAGAGCATATTTTAAATAGTGAAAAAACGTCGTCATATACGGACTATCGCGAGATTATGGAGCTTCATTCGCGCATTTACGACGGCATAATCCGTGATTACGCACGTATTTTGGGGTATTGAATTTGCTTTATTTTCTGTTTATAATTTTAGCCGTGGTAATCCTGCTTGTCATGATAGTGATTCACGAGCTGGGACATTACGTTGCGGGCAAAATACTTAAATTCAAGATAAACGAATTTTCGGTGGGATTCGGTCCTTTGCTGTTGTCCAAAACCAACAAGAAAACGGGCGAAAAATTTTCGTTGCGACTTATTCCTTTGGGCGGGTATTGCGCGTTTGAGGACGAAAGCGGGCTGGAGGCGGAGTCTGCCAAAAAAGAGGAAGAAGAAAAGCCCGTTTCCGTGTTTCCCGAAACGGAAGCGCCGACCGATCTTACATCTGAAACCAAGGAGGAGTCTTCGGCTGCGACAGCCGAGGTTCAGCCGCGGCCGCGTTCTTTTACCGAGGAAAAGCCCTGGAAGCGCATTATCGTACTTGCGGCGGGCGCACTTTTCAATTTTGTGTCGGCAATAATCTTTGCTTTCATTTTTATTCTTGCCTTAGGTTATACCGCGCCGCAAGTGGCAGTCGTTTACACCAACGACGAAAACGTACCGTATTGCAGCGAACTGAGCGTAGGCGACGTGATTACGGCAGTGGACGGCACGCGCATAGGCATCATGAAGTCTTACGACGACCTTGTTAAGGATAAGGAAGTGGGAAAGCAATATACGTTTACCGTGTTGCGCGACGGGACGGAATCGGACGTAGTCGTCACCATGAAGCGCATAGTCAACACGGAGAACAATCTCGATTACGTGGGGCTCGGGTTTACGCCGCAAAACGTAGCGGTGGATTGCGGCTTTTTGTACGCGCTTAAATATTGCGTGCCCTATACGATAAAGTTATCCTTTCTGATACTTGCGTCTTTAGGCGGTCTGATTACGGGAAGCATTCCGCTTACCTCCGTCACGGGTCCCGTAGGTACAGTGGGATTCATGGCTGAACTGGGCATGATGGATTTAAGAAATTTCCTTGTGCTTTTGCCGCTTATCGCCGCCAACCTTGCGATATTCAACATTTTGCCCGTGCCTGCGCTTGACGGATCGAAAATAGTTTTCACCGTTATAGAGTGGATACGCGGGAAACCGCTTAACCGGAACGTGGAAAACATCATTCATACGGTGGGATTCCTGCTGTTGTTCGGGTTCGTGATTATAATAGATATTTTGGGATTGTTCACCTGAGTTATGAAAAGAAAGATAAAAGTAGGAAATCTGTTTATAGGCGGGGGTGCGCGCGTTTCCGTTCAGTCGATGACCAATACGCCGACAAGCGACAGCGAAAAAACGCTGAAGCAGGTGCTTGAGCTGGAAAAAGCGGGCTGCGACATCGTGCGCATCGCGGTCAGCAACGACGAGGAAGCGGAAGCCTGCAAAAACATCATAGGCAAAACCAAAGTCGCGCTTGTCGCGGATATTCAGTTCGATTACCGTATGGCTGTGAAGTGCGCGGACATAGGCTTCGATAAAATTCGTTTTAATCCCGGCAACATAGGCGACGAAAGCAAAGTCAAGGAAGTCGTAGCCGCCTGTAAACGAAATCGCGTTCCAATAAGAGTGGGCGTAAACGGAGGCTCGCTGGACAAGAATGTGGCGGCTTATGCTTCGGGTGCGGAAGCGCTTGCCCAAAGCGCACTTATACATGCGGCGATTCTGGAAAAATACGGATTTTACGATACCGTTCTGTCGGTAAAATCCAGCGATGTTCGAACCATGGTCGAAGCGTACGAAATTCTCGACGCGCGTTGCGATTATCCGCTACACCTGGGCGTAACCGAAAGCGGTACCAAAATCCGCGGAGTAATTAAATCGTCGATAGGCATAGGCTCGCTGCTTCTCAAGGGCATAGGCGACACTGTCAGGGTTTCGCTTACGGGAGACCCGTTGCGCGAAGTGGAGGCGGCAAGACTGATTTTAAGCGCGCTTAACCTTAACGGCGATTGCGTGGAAATAGTTTCCTGCCCGACATGTTCGCGTTGCAATTACGATATGGAACCCATTGTGGACGAGCTGGAAAAAAAGCTTTACGGGTTAAAGAAGAAGCTTAAAATTGCCGTCATGGGTTGCGTCGTCAACGGCCCGGGAGAGGCGGCCGACGCGGACATTGCTCTTTGCGGCGGCAAAAACGGCAAGGCGGCGCTTTATCTTAAGGGGAAAGTGCTAAAAACCGTTCCCGTATCCGATGCGGTATCGGAAATACTTGCCCTCGCGGAAAAAATGAGTTAAAATATAAGCACGGTAAGTTTAATTGCTACCGTGCGTTATTTTTATTAAGGAGTAAACATACTTTACGCGCATGGCATATTCGCTTATGACAAAATTCAACGAGCTCACTTTGGGTGCGTATGATTATCTGGTGCTTGAATCCGTAGACGTGGACATCAGTGCGGATTCCGTGCGCGTGAATTTAATTTATCCCGAACTCAAGGAAAAAGAGGTTCGCAAAGAGTACGATAAAATCAGCAACGCGGTGATAAAATCCATGGGGTCGAAGGCGATGGTCACCGTCAAACTTACCAAAAGTCATTTCGATTACGATTTTTTCAAAGCCAAGCTGATAACTTTTTTCGAGAACTATCCTTCGGTTGCCCCGTATGTTTTCTCGGACGATATTGAAATCACGCGAAACGCAGATTACGATTTTTCGGTTAAGCTAAGGCTGGACAAGGATATTGCTGAATATGCTGTGTCGCGCGGTATTGCGGAAGAAGTTAAAAAAATGCTTGCCTCGTCTTATTGCGAAAAGGTTTCTTTCGAATTCGTGCCCGAAGAGAAAAAGGATAAACCCGATTATATCGAGCTTGCCGAGGAAGAGCTTAAAAATTACGTCTATCAGACAAAGGGCGGGCACTATATAGTTCCTCAGAACGTGGAAGAGTTCGTGGGCAAGATTATTTACGACCGCGCGGGCTACATAAGCGACGCCAATCGCGAGGCAACGGGCGTAGTGTATTGCGGCACGGTCAGCGAGTTTACAGAATGCAACCGAAAGCCCAAGGAAGGGGAAACGGAAGGGCGTAAGTTTTACAAATTTACTTTGACCGACCCGACGGGCTCGCTTAAATGTCTGTATTTTCCGCGCAAAAAAGAGGGCGAAACAAACATCGTAAACCTTAACGACGGCAAGCAAGTCGTCGTAAAGGGAAGTTTAAAGGAAAACCGTTTCCGCGGTCAGGTAAGTTACGACATGTTTGTCAATTCCGTTTCGCTTTGTACGCTTCCCGACGACTTAGTGATTGAAAAGAACGAGTTCCGCGCTTTAAGCGAATACAAAACCGTTTTCCCGAAAGATTATACGGAGGCCACTCAGGCAAACATATTCGACGTGGTAAAGCCGCCGTCCTCCTGGCTTATGGGCAAAACTTTCTGCGTTTTCGACGTGGAGACCACCGGTACGGATACAACCACTTGCAAGATTATTGAGATTGCGGCAGTCAAAGTGGTGGACGGGGTTATAAAACAGACGTTTTCCACTTTCGTCAATCCTCACGAGCATATAGACGAAAGGATTACTCAACTTACGTCCATTACGGATGCCGACGTCGCAGACGCGCCCGATGTGGAAAAGGTGCTGCCCGATTTTTACAAGTTTTCGGAAAACACCGTTCTTGTGGGGCATAACGTAAATTTCGACATAGGTTTCATAAACGCTTCGGGCAAAAAGATCAATATATATTTCGACAATCCGCGTGAGGACACGCTGGAGCTGTCAAGGCGGTATATCAAAGGACTGAGAAATTACAAACTCGGCACGGTATTAAAATCTCTCGGCATCGTGAACGAGCAGGCTCACCGCGCAATCTACGACACAATAGCAACGGCGAAAGCTTTTATAAAACTGGCGGATTTCATGGCCTGAACGAAAAAGGTAAGGTTTTTTAAGCAAAAATATGACGTTTGTCCTTTGAAAAACCTTTAATTTTTACATTTTACAGTTAATTTTTGTTAAAAACGCTTGATTTTATTGCGCCTGTTGTGTTATACTTTATACGTAATATGTTGCTTTCATAGAGAGTGGACCTTAAAAAGTCCGCTCTCGCTTGTTGTAAGGAGGTTATATTCTTGAAAATCGTTGACGCCGTGCGCGAAAAAATCGAACCGCTTGTCACCGCCATGGGCTACGAAATCGTGGATGTCGAGTTTGTAAAGAAAGGGGCGGACGACAATCTTACGATTTACATCGATATTCCTTCCGGGGTGAGTCTGGACGATTGCGAAAAAATACACAACGCCATCGACCCATTGCTGGATGAACTGGATCCAACTTGCGGCAAGCCTTATATACTTAACGTGTCGTCGCCCGGACTTGACCGTCCGTTCGTGCGGCAGCGCGATTATGAGCGCAATTACGGCAAGGAAGTGGAAATCAGGCTTTACGCGCCGATCAAAGGTAAAAAAGTTTATGAAGGCGTACTTTTAAGCCGTAACGAAAATTGTGTGAAAATAATGACGGGCAAGGAAGAGATGACTATCGAAAACAATAAAATCTCTCTCGTAAGGCCGTTGGTCAAATTTGAATAATCTGTTTGGAGGAATGGTAATAAAATGACAAGTAAGGATTTTTTCCTCGCGTTGGAGGATCTGGAAAGAACCAAAGGAATCAAAAAATCCGTGTTTATTGAGGCGCTTGAAACCGCGCTTGCAATCGCATATAAAAAGCAGTCGGGCACCAGTAAAGCGATAGAGGTTAAACTGATACCCGAGCGCAATACCATTAAAATTATGGCATATCAGACGGTAGTGGACGAAGTCGAAGACAAAGACACTCAGATTTCTTTGGAGGACGCCCGTCTTATCGATAAAAAGTACAAAGTGGGCGATATCGTAAGCGAGGAAATAAATTCCAAGGACATCGACAGAATTCCCGCCCAGACCGCCAAGCAGGTCATCCTTCAGAAATTGCGCGAAATCGAAAGCGAAAACGCGTTTAACGAGCTTTCCGAAAAAGAGGATGAGCTTATTACTTGCGTGGTTCGCAGAATAGAGGGCAACAACGTTTACGTGGAAATCAACAAGCAGATTGAAGCTGTGCTTATGCCTCAGGATCAGACGCCCAACGACAAGTACGTTATAGGCAAATCCGTAAAAGTTTACGTCAAGAAAATCAAAGTGGGACCGCGCGGACCCCAGGTTCTCGTTTCCCGTACCGTACCCGGTTTTGTAAAACGTCTTTTCGAAATCGAAGTGCCTGAAATCGCAAACGGTCTTGTTACCATAAAAGCCATCGTGAGAGAGGCGGGTTACCGTACCAAAATGGCGGTTTACAGCGAGGACAGCAGCATCGACGCGGTAGGCGCATGCGTGGGCAATCGCGGTATGCGCGTCAGCGCCATCGTATCGGAGCTGGGCGGCGAAAAGATCGATATTATACCCTGGTGCCAGGACACACTTGAGTTCATCGCAAGAAGTCTCAGCCCCGCAAAAGTCGTCATGGTTCAGGTTAACGACGACGAGCGCACCGCAAAGGTTGTGGTTATGGACGACATGCTGTCGCTTGCAATCGGCAAAGACGGTCAGAACGCGCGTCTTGCCGCAAAACTTACCGGTTGGAAAATAGATGTCAAACCCTATTCTTCGCTTATGCAGAACGCTGAAGAGGAGGCTCAGGAAGAGGCTGCCGAAGAAGCCGACGAAGCGCAAAAACATGAGGAAAGTACGGCGCTTGACGAAGAAATATTCGACGAGGATCTCGGCGATCTCGAGTAATAAATCCGGAGCGAGAACATGAAGGAAAAGAAGTCGCCGCAAAGAATGTGCATTGCCTGCAGGACGATGCGCGACAAGCGGGAGCTTATAAGAATAGTCAAGTCGCCCGAAGGCGTCATATCTTTGGATTTTACGGGGAAAAAGAACGGCAGGGGCGCTTACGTTTGTCCGACGGAGGAGTGTATTCTTAAATGCCGCAAGGCGAAACTTCTGAACAGGGCTTTTTCCTCTCAGGTGGACGACGAGGTTTACGACGTTCTCATAAAGGAGCTTCAGCTTGAAAACAGATAAGGTAGTTTCGCTACTCGGGTTTGCGATAAAAGCGGGTAAAACCGTTTTCGGAACAGATTCAATAGAGCGGTACCGTAAAAAAAAGCATCTTATATTTATCTGCAACACCATGAGCGAGGGATCGAAAGAAAAACTAATCCGCGCCAACAAGGGCACGCCGATTATCGTCTGTCGCGATTCCTCCTTGGAAGAAATCACTCACAGACAGGGGCTTAAGGCGCTTGCGCTTACCGACAGGCAAATGGCGGAAGCCTTACTGAACAACATTAACGAAAGCTATCAGCTTGTTACGGAGGTAAAATAATTGGTTAAAGAGAACAGAACGGCAGAGGAAAACACCGAGGCTTTTTCCAACATCAAAAAAGTCAACTCTCTTGTTCAGAAAAGCGGGCAGGGCTCTTTTGCCGCGCTTGTTTCCGATTATAAGTCGGTTCAAAGAAAAATCGACGTCGCGCTTGATAAAATCCGCAATCGCGCCGCCGAAAAGGAGCGCGCAAGAAAAGAGGAAGCTGAAAAAGCAAAACAGGCTGAACTGGAAAGAAAAGCAAAGCCCGCGCCTCCTCCTGCGCCCAAAGAAGAACCCGTAAAAGCAGAATCCGTGCAACAAGAAAAGGTTTCCGTACCCGAAAAAGTGCAGGAAAAGCCCGTTGAAGTTGCTAAACCGGCACCCGAAACAAAACCCGAAAAATCTGTCGGGGAGGTTAAGCCTGCCGCCGCGGAAAAACCCGAAAAGAAAGAAAGCGTGCGCACTATGACTTTTGAGCAGAATACCGCGCCGCAGGTTAAGACTACGCCGAGTTTCGTACGCGGCATGTATACTCCGCCGCCTGCAATGCAAAAACCGGCTCAACCCAAAGGACAGATAGGGCCGAGAAGCGGTCAATCCCGCATGAACAACGGCAACAGACCGCAGGGTCAAGGCTCGTTTCCGTCAAGGAACGGCGCGGGATTTTCGCAAGGCGCCAAGCCTTCTTCCGGCGGTATCAGGCCCGCTGCTCGCAGCGGCGCTCCGAAAATCGCGGCAATGCCCGTTGCACCCGTAAAAGACAGGAAAGCTTTCGACAAGAAGAAAGATTTCAATAAACCCGAAGACAAAAAGACCATGAATAAGCGTACGCTTATCCGTAAGGGCTTCATTACCGACGACGTCGGAGAGGAGCGCATGGGTACGCGTAAGCTCAAAAACAAAAAGCCTAAGGCTCCCGTAGTGGTTGCGCCCGTCAAAATAGAAAAGGCGGTCATCACCACGGAAAATCTTACCGTAAAAATTCTCAGCGAAAAGATCGGCAAAACCGCTCAGGAAATCATCAAGCAGCTTATGCTTCTCGGCATAATGACCAATATAAACAGCGTTGTCGATTTCCCGACGATGGAGCTTGTGGCAAACGAATTGGGCGTGGAGCTGGAGCTTAAGCTGGAGCAGACCAAGGAAGAGAAACTCGAAGCTATGCACGACGAGCAGGACGACGAGAAGGATCTTGTCAAACGTCCGCCCGTCATTACCGTCATGGGCCATGTCGACCACGGCAAAACCTCTTTGTTGGACGCAATAAGAAAAACTTCCGTCGCGGCAGGCGAAGCGGGCGGAATTACGCAGCACATAGGCGCATATTCCGTCATGTGCAAGGGCGAAAAAATAACCTTTCTCGATACTCCCGGACATGAAGCGTTTACCGAAATGCGCGCCCGCGGCGCTCTCGTTACCGACATAGCAGTGCTTATTGTAGCCGCCGACGACGGCGTAATGCCTCAGACCGTAGAGTCCATTAACCATGCAAAAGCCGCAAAAGTGCCCGTAATTGTTGCAATAAACAAAATCGACAAACCCGGCGCCAATATCGAAAGGGTGAAACAGGCGCTTACAGAATACGACCTTGTACCCGAAGAATGGGGCGGCGATACCATAATGGTTCCCGTATCCGCAAAGACGGGCGAAGGCATCGACAAACTGCTGGAAATGATTCTGTTCCTTGCCGAATACAACAATTACCGTGCCAATCCCAAGCGTAAGGCGCGCGGTTCCGTCATCGAGTCCAAGCTGGACAAAGGCAAGGGCCCCGTTGCAAACATTATCGTGCAGAACGGTACTCTTCATGTGGGCGATTACGTTGTTTCCGGTCTTACAAGCGGCAGGGTCAGGGGAATGGTCGACGATAAAGGACGTTCGGTCAAAGAGGCTGGCCCGTCCAGTCCCGTATCCTTACTGGGCTTTACCGACGTACCCAATGCGGGCGACGCTATTTACGTGGTAGACGACGAAAAGACCGCTAAACAGGTCATTGCCGAGCGTACCGCCAAGATGAAGAACGAACAGGCAAATCAGGGACAGAAGATTACCCTCGACGACGTGTTCAACAAGATCAGCGAAGGCAAAATGAAGGAGCTTAATCTGCTTATAAAGGCGGACGTTCAGGGCTCTGTGGAAGCGCTTAAAACCTCTTTGGAAAAACTCAGCAACGATGAGGTTAAGGTAAACGTCATTCACGGCGGCGTCGGCGCTATCAACAAATCCGACCTTATGCTTGCCGGGGTTTCCAATGCCATAATAATAGGCTTTAACGTCCGTCCCGACAGCGAATCCAAAGCTTTGGCGGAAAGCACGGGCGTGGATATAAGGCTTTACAACATCATTTATGAGGCTATCGACGACATAGAAGCCGCAATGAAAGGTCTTATCGCGCCTAAGTATAAGGAAACCGTGATAGGCAGGGCTCAGATCCGCAATGTCATTAAGATTTCGGGCGTGGGCGCGATTGCAGGTTGTTACGTTTTAAGCGGAAAACTTGCGCGTAACGCGAAAGTCCGCGTTTATCGCAATGACGTGGTTATTTTCGACGGATCGGTCAACAACCTCAAGCGCTTTAAAGACGACGTCAAAGAAGTCGCAGCGGGTTACGAATGCGGTTTGAGTTTCGATAACTTCGAAGGATTCAGCGAGAACGACGAAGTTGAGGCTTACGTTCTCGAACAGGAAAAATAATTTAATTCGGATTTAATATGAGTTTCAGATCGGACAGATTAAACAGCGAAATGCGGAAAGTTATCGCGGACATAATCGAAAACAAGATTAAAGACCCGCGTGTGTCGCAGATGGTAAGCGTTATGAAAGTGGAGGTCGCAAAAGACCTGAAAACCGCAAAAGTATACCTTTCCGTGTACGGCGACAAGGAAAAATGCGAAACCACTTTCCGCGCAATTGTAAATGCGTCGGGTTTCATCCGTAAGGAATTGAGTTCTGTCTTTACGGATATAAGAAGCGTTCCCGCGCTGGATTTCCGCCTCGACAAATCAATGGAGTACAGTTCCAGGATAGAGGCGATTTTGGAGGAAGTTAAAAACAGTGACGATAATTGAATCCGTAAAAAATTCCAAACGAATTCTGATCGTGTGTCACATCCGTCCCGACGGCGATTGTCTCGGGGCGGGTTTTGCGTTGAAACGCATTGCCGAAAAAGAAGGTAAGTCGGTTGATTTCGTCACTGATTCGCCGCTTCCCGGGCAATACGCTTTTATCGACGATTTTTTAAGTCTTAACGACATAAAGTACGGCGATTACGACCTCGGCATTGCGGTGGATTGCGCGGATGACCTCAGACTGGGAAAATATCTTCAGAAGTTCAAAAAATGCAAAGTCACTATTAACGTCGACCACCATCGCACCAACAACCGTTTTGCCGATTTCAATATCGTCGATCCCGATAAAAGCAGCACTTGCGAGCTTTTGTTCAATCTTATCGAAAACGACGGTGTGATAGACAGTAGCGTGGCGACTTTGCTGTATCTCGGGATATCGACGGATACGGGTAATTTCATGCACAACAATACGACTTCATCGACGTTAAGCGCGGCGGCCAAGCTGCTTTCTTTAGGCGCGGACTTAGAAAAAATCATAAACGGATTTTATAAAAACAACACCAAAAACAAGCTTATGCTCATTGCGAAGGCCATAGAATCCATACGGTTTTTCCATGACGATAAAATCGCCGTTATGACTGTTACTGCTGAAATGCTGGAAAAATGCGGTTGTGTAATGGCGGACACGGAAGGACTTATCGATTACGCCATGAGCATAGGTTCCGTTCACGCCGCGGTCTGCATGAGCGAGCAAAACGTACGCAGTTACAAAGTCAGCTTCAGGGCAAAAGACGTGGACGTGGCTGCCGCTGCGGCAACGTTCGGCGGAGGCGGACACAAACTGGCGGCGGGTTGCGTGGTCAACGGTCACTACGAAGACGTCGTCCGAAAAGTGGTAAAAGCCGTTTCGGACGGAATGACGGAATGAAAGGTATAGTCAATCTTTACAAGCCGCGCGGCTGGACAAGCCGTGACGCGGTAAATAAGGTGCGCAATCTCTTAGGCGTCAGGGACGTCGGCCACATGGGTACGCTTGACCCGCAGGGAGAGGGCGTTTTACTTATCGGCGTCGGCAAGGCAACAAGACTTTTCGACGCATTTCTGAAAAAAGATAAGGTCTACGAAGCGGACTTTACCTTCGGTTATGAAACCGATACCCTGGACGGGGAAGGAAAAACCGTTAAGACGACGGAAAATATTCCCGACGGTTCAGCGCTTAAAAATGCCATTGCGGCTTTCAAAGGCAAAATCATGCAGCTTCCGCCCGATTACAGCGCCAAAAGCGTGGGCGGAGTACGTGCTTATAAACTTGCGCGCGAAGGCAAAAAGTTTACGCTTGCTCCCGCGCCGGTGGAAATATTCTCCGTTGAAATAACGGACAAGCAGGCTGAAAACCGCTACCGTTTTCGCATACATTGTTCGGCGGGAACTTACATACGCAGCCTTTGCCGCGACATCGCTTATTCGGTTTCTTCGCTTGCCACCATGACTTATATAAAGCGTATGCGCGCGGGCAGGTTCGACGTAAAAGATTCCGTTACGGTGGAAGAAGTTGCTGCGTTAAAGGAAAAAGCGATAATTCCTCTTGAAGAGGCTTTGTCGGATTTTCCCCGCTTTGTATTGGACGACAAAGATTATATTAAGCTTATTAACGGCGTAAAACTGCCTGTCGGCGACGTGCCAAAGGCTCCGTTTACGGTATTTTGCAAAGGCGAGTTGTTCGGTTTGGGAGAGAAATCCGAAGACGGCATACTTAAAATAAAGACTTATTTAAGGGACTGAAATGGAAAAGGTTAATTGCGACAACAATAAAAGTCTTTGCCTTTCGCTTGGATTTTTCGACTGTATGCATCTGGGGCATCGTAAAATTGTGGATACGGCAAAAGAATTCTGCGAAAAAAACGGAGCCGAAAACGCGATTTTTACGTTTACCGACGATATTTCGGCTTCGGTGAAAGAGGGCGATAAACAGCTTTACACTTTTAACGAGCGTAAAATTCTGTTTGCTCAGTGCGGAATAAGCCGGGTAGTGGCTTATCCGTTTAACGAAACGATAAAAAACACCGACAAGCGCGAGTTTCTGGACAATCTTTTGTCGGGACAAAAAATTTCCGCTTTCGCCTGCGGAGAGGATTATACTTTCGGACGCGGCGGCGAGGGAAACGTAGATTATCTTAGAAAATACTGCAATGAGAACAGGCTTTCGCTTATCGTCGTGCCTACCGTCAAATCCGAAGGCGAAAAAATTTCCTCTTCGCGCATCAGAAAGCTTATAGGCGACGGACAAATCGAAAAAGCGAATTCCTTTCTGGGACAGCCGTATTTTATAGACAACAAAGTGGTTTCCGGTCGAGGAGAAGGTCATCTTTTCGGAATACCCACGGCTAACGTAAGAGTTCCCGAGGACAAGTTTTTGCCCTGCAAAGGGGTTTATGCCTGCCGCATAATTATAGACGGCAAAACCTATCTTGCTGTAACCAACGTCGGCGAAAAACCCACTTTCGACGACTACACCATGTCGGTGGAAGCTATGGTGGACGGCTTCAGCGGGAATCTTTACGGCAAGGATGTAAGGCTTTTGTTCCTGAAATACTTAAGAGGAATTAAGAAATTCGATACGCCTTATGCGCTTGCCGAAACTATAAGAAACGATTTAAGACGGAGTAAAGAATTATGTTGAGAATAGGACCTTCGGGAAATTCGCTCAGTTTTTACGAAAGCGGACACAAACACACTTACGAGGCGGCCGCCTGGCTTGCTTCCATCGGGCTTAACGCTTACGAATATTCTTTCGGTCGCGGGGTGCACATCACAGACGAAACCGCGGAAAAAATCCGTTCGGAGATGAAAAAGTACGATGTCGAGTTGTCGGTACATGCGCCGTATTACACCAACTTTGCAAACCCCGATCCCGAAATGATCAAAAAATCAATTGGTTATATCGTTTCATCTCTCATCGCGATGAGAAAGATGGGCGGTAACCGTACGGTATTTCACCCCGCAACTACGGGAAAGATGATCAGAAGCGAAGCTGTTGCCCTTGCAAAAGACAACATTGCGCTTCTTATGGACGATCTTAATAAGGAAATTCCCTTTGACGACTACATTCTTTGTCCCGAAACCATGGGAAAACTCGGCCAGATCGGAACGGTTGAGGAGGTCGTGGATTTCTGTAAGCTTGACCCGCATCTTTATCCGTGTTTCGATTTCGGGCATATCAACAGTTACACGCGCGGCGGAATAAAGACCAAGGATGATTACCGTCGCATTATAGATTATACGTTTAACGAATTGGGCGAATTAAAGGCGAAAAACATACACATACACTTTTCCAAGATTCAGTACGGGCCAAGCGGTGAAATAAGGCATCTTACTTTTGCCGATACCCAGTACGGCCCGCTTTATGAGCCTCTTGCGGAAATCATCGACGAATACCGCATGACGCCTTTTATAATCTGCGAATCGAGAGAAGTAATGGCGGAAGATGCCTTAATTATGAAAAACTGCCATAAAAACGTTTAACTTTTTTCGCAAAATATGTTAAAATATTGCTTAGGAGCGCATTAAATGTTTACAAAGATTGACGCATACGTAATATTGAGTGCGGAAAACCGTTTTTATTATACCGGTTTCATGTCTTCGTTCGGCTGTGTTATAGTTACCCGAAACGGAAAGTATTTCATCACCGACCCGCGTTACGCTGCGGAGGCTCGTAAGTGCGTGGAAGGATTTACCATACTGACCACTTCGGGCGCGGCGTTTTACGACGACATCGTGAAGGTGCTTAAAAAGGAAGAGGTTAAGACCGTAGGCTACGAAGACAACTTTGTTACGGTTGCGGGTTTTAAAAAGCTGAAAGCCGCTTTATCGGATTTTACGTTGAAAGCCGCGTCTTCCGTGTTTGACGACCTTCGTCTTATCAAAAGCGAGGAGGAGATTCAAAAAGTCGCCGCCGCGGAAATAGTCACTCAGAAAGCGCTGCTTAAAACTTTACCGCTTCTTAAAGCCGGAGTTTCCGAAAAAGACATTTCCAACGAAATCACTTATCAGATGCTGTCTTTGGGCGCGGACGAGCTTGCTTTCGAAAATATTGTCGCATTCGGCATCAATACCGCAAATCCGCATCACCATCCTTCGATGAAAAAGCTGGAAAAAAACGAAATGGTCACGTTTGACATCGGGGCAAGGGTAAACGGTTACTGCGGGGACATGACCCGTACTTTCTGCTTCGGAAAGCCTGACGAAAAGCTTGCCAAGATTCATAACATCGTGCTTGAGGCGCAGAAGTACGCGCTTAACAACATTAAAGCGGGCATGACCGGCAGAGAGGCGCATCTTCTGGCAAGCGAGTATATTACCGCCAACGGCTACGGCAACGAGTTTACTCATTCTTTGGGGCACGGCATCGGCATAGTGGTTCACGAAGGACCTTATATGGGACCGCGGTCCGAGGACGTGCTTAAGGAAAACATGATTGTTTCGGTGGAGCCGGGTATTTACGTGGACGGTTTCGGCGGCGCGAGAATAGAAGATATAGTCGTTGTCAAAAACGACGGTGTGGTTAATCTTACCACCATGGTGGACAAGGGCATCAGCCTTTAACAAATACAGGATATTCAATTCAGGAGGATTATATGGTAGCAGGTGATTTCAGAAAGGGTGTAACTATCGAAATCGACGGAAAAGTTTTTATGGTCGTGGACTTTCAGCACGTAAAACCCGGTAAAGGTGCGGCGTTTGTGCGCGCAAAGCTTAAGAACGTCGTTACGGGACAAGTCCTCGAGCAGACTTTCAACCCCTCGGACAAGTACCCCGACGCCCGCATAGACAGAAAGGAAATGCAGTATTCTTATAACGACGGCGGCATCTATTATTTCATGGATATGGAAACTTTCGATATGCTTCCGCTCAATTACGATTTGGTTGCAGACGCAATGCAGTTCGTAAAAGAGGAAATGATGGTGACCATTCAGCTTTATAAAGGCGAGGCTTTCAGCGTTGTTCCGCCCAATTTTGTGGAGCTTGAGGTCGCTTCTACCGAGCCCGGTATTCAGGGCGATACCTCCAAAGCCGGCAATAAGCCCGCTACTTTGGAAACCGGTTACAATATTCAGGTTCCCCTGTTTGTCAATACGGGCGACAAAATCCGCGTCGATACCCGCACCGGAACATATATGGAGCGCGTCAAGTAAATTTAAGAAAGTCTTAAAATCCCTGCCTTACGGCGGGGATTTTTTTTACGGTTTGTTTTTATTTAGCTTTTTAAGTTTGTTGGAAAGCTTTTAAAAAGCGGTTTTCAAAACAGCCGAACGCCGTTTGATAAAGCGCGTAGCCGAATAAAATAAGTTGTATAAATATAAACTTTGTGCAGGGCTTAAATAGAATTTGTTTATATTGGCGCTTTAATGCCTTAATCCTATCGACGGAACGGCAAACTTTGCTATGTTAAAATAAACGCGCTTAATGTTCAGATAAATGATTTTCGGGGCGTACCGCACTTTACTGCGGACGCCTTTTTTGTTATTTTCTTAAGTCATAATGTTTGTCCGCATCTAATATATTTAGATAGAAATATTTTTACGGGAGAAACACTATGCTGAACAAGATTTTACCTGCGGAAGTTTTTGCGGTTATAGAAACGCGGCTGGACAAGGCAAGGGTATATGAACTCAGGTTCCGCGCGGAAATGCCCGTAGTTATCGATTACGGCGGCAGATATTATTATCTCGGCAAAAACGGCATAACCGACGAAAGCAAAAATGCTATGATTGCCTCTTGCGAAACGGTAAAAAACATTGTAGTAAAGGCTACCGAATTTTCGCTGTATTCCGTAAACAATCAGCTTGTAAAGGGATTCATAACCATAAACGGAGGCATAAGGCTGGGAGTTTGCGGGGAAATCGTGCGCGACGGCAATACGGTCAAAACCATAAAAAATTTCAGTTCCGTAAACATACGCATACCGCATGAAATAAACGGTTGCTCGCTTACGGCGTGTTCCTTTATAAACGACACAAGGCTGAGAAGCGCGCTTATAGTAGCACCGCCCGGCGCGGGCAAAACTACCGTATTGCGCGATCTTTGCAAAAACCTGAATCACGATATAAAAAACGTGTTGCTTGTGGACGAACGCAGCGAAATAGCGGCGGTTCACGACGGGCGTCCGCAGCTTGACGTGGGAAAGACTACGGACATTATAAGTAACTGTACAAAAGCTTATGCGTTTTCGTACGGAATCCGCAGTATGCGTCCCGACCTTATCGTCACCGACGAGCTTATGAGCGAGGAAGATTTTTCTGCGGTCGTAAACGCGGCGGCGGGAGGAGTGTGCGTAATTGCGTCCGTGCACGCCTCGACGCCCGAGGAGCTTTTTTCGCGGGCGGGATTTAATTGGGCGTTCGGTAAAAAGGTGTTCTCAAGATACGTGTTTTTATCGGAGCGCAAGGGACCCGGAACTTACGAAAACATATACGACGCCGAAATGAAGTGCATTTATTTTGCGTCGTGAGCCGTTATGACGATTAAATTGTTTCTTTTGTTTTCCCTGACGGCTTTGGGCACGGTGACGGGATTGATCTTTTCAAAAAAGCTTACCCGAAGACGAAGGTATTTCGAAGAGCTTATTTTGCTTATCAACAATCTCATAAGCGATTTCCGATTCAAACAAAGCAGCGTATGCGACCTGTTATCTTCGTTTGAAGCAGCCGAAGTAAAACCCACCGTAAACGAGTTTATAAGATACGTCAGGGGTGAGGATAAAGAACTTAAAATAAGTAAACTTGACCTTAGCGAACGCGAATACGTTTTCGTTAAAGAAATGTTTTCCGTATTGGGAACGTATGATCTTGAAACTCAGGTCTTCGTTCTTGACAATTACAAGCTTAAAGCGGAAGAGTTTTACGCTGCCGCTAAGGACAAGGAGGCGCGTTACGGCAAGACGATCGTAAAACTCGGCTTTCTGCTGGGGCTTGCGGCGGGAATAGTATTGTTGTGAGGTTTTCGTTATGGACGTCGGTATAATATTCAAGATAGCCGCAGTCGGCATATTGACCGCAGTCGTCAATCAGGTGCTTAAAAAGGCCGATAAAGACGAGATTGCAACGCTTACGACGCTTGCCGGGCTTGTGATAGTTTTACTTATGGTGATCGACATGATAGCGCAGCTTTTCGATTCGCTTAAAATGTTGTTTACTCTTTATTAGCTTATGGAAATTTTCAGGATTGCCGCCATAGGCATCATAACCGCGCTGTGCGTGTTGGTTCTGCGCGAAAACAGAAGCGATATAGCCACGCTTATAGGAATTGCCGGCGGAGTGATTATACTTTTGTCGCTTATCGATTATTTCACGCAGATTTTCGATTTTCTGAAACAGCTTATCGATAAGGCGGGCATAGACGGCGGAGTAATAAAGGCGCTTGTAAAAATCGTCGGGATAGGCTACGTCGCAGAGTTTTCCGCAGGAATCGTGGAGGAAAGCGGAAGTAAGGCGCTGGCGGAAAAAATCGCACTGGGAGGCAAGGTAATAATTTTCATTATGTCCATCCCGATAATAAAACTGCTGTTTGAAATTGTTTCCTCGATGTTATGATGAAAACCAAAATCGCGTTTATTTTAATTCTGTTTCTTTCTTTCGCGCTGTTGTTTTCGGGCACGGGGGAAAGTTTTGTATACGCGGAGGAAACCGACGGCGGGCAGACTCAACAGACAAGCGCCGAGGAGCTTATCGAGGAAATAGATTTAAGCGGTCTTGAAGAGTATTTCGCGACGTTAAACGACAATCAGAAGTCTTTGTTCGGGACAAGTCTTTACGACTATCTGAAAAAAATCGTAAACGGCGACTTTGAATTCGGATATTCTTCGTTTTTCACCTATATGCTTAGTACGCTGGGCGTTTCGTTGGCGGAAATTCTGCCCATGCTGATTTCGATAATCGCGGTTTCCGTCCTCATAAGTTTTATCGGCGGAATGAAGGGAAGTTTTGCATCCCAATCCGTGGACGGCATAGTGAATTTTGCGGGAATAGCGCTTGTTTCGGCAATCGTACTGCTTCAGGTCTTCAGCGCAATACGCGATACTTCGGCGTTGGTAATGACGCTTAAGACGCAGATGGAAGCTGTTTTTCCCGTTCTGTTTACGCTGATGACGGCGCTGGGAGCGTCGGGATCAATAGCCATTTATCAGCCTGCCGTGGCGGTGCTTGCTTTTTCGGTGACTGAGCTTGTCTCCGCAATAGCGCTTCCTATGCTTATAATCACAATAGTGTTTTCCGTAGTGGGAAATCTTTCTTCCGCCACCAAACTGGGCGGCATGGCAAAATTCTTCGTATCGGCGGCAAAATGGATACTGTATACGTCGTTTTTTCTGTTCCTGGCGTTTTTGTCCGTTCAAGGCATTACCGCAGCCGTTTACGACAATATTTCGGTAAGGACCGCAAAATTCGCGCTTTCCAAGTACGTTCCCGTAATAGGCGGGTATCTGTCGGAAGGATTCAACGTAATACTTGCCGGCACTGTGCTGATAAAAAACGCAGTGGGACTGACTGCCGTAATAATAATGTTTGTCAGCGTCGTTCCCGTTCTGTTCAAGGTAATAGCAGTCTCTTTGTCGCTTAAGCTTGCGGGCGCGCTTACCGAGCCCTTTGAAGGAGGAAAAGTCTGCGGACTTTTAGGCTCGGTATCTTCGTCGGTCAATTTGCTTGTGGCGGTAATCCTGGGCATGGTGTTTTTATACTTCGTGTTTCTGATTCTGATCATCGCAAGCGGAAATCTGGTGCTTTAGGGAGGGTAAACATGAGTGCCGTAACCAAATGGATTTTAGGCATTTTTGCCGCCGTAATAATAGGCGTGGTCGTCGATCTGCTGTTTTCCGGTTCCCGAATGTCGAAAATGATACGGTGCGCGACGGCTACGGTTACGCTTGTCATAATAGTCATGCCGCTGCCGTCCATGATAAAAAGCGGATTCGGCGCGGGCGAAACGGTATTTGAATATAATCCGCAGACGGACGATTATTTCCTGTCGTTTGTTACGGATAAAAAACTGAAAGTGCTTGCGGGTGGCGTGGAGGAAATGCTTGAGAAAGAAGGTATAAGCGGCGCAAGCGTAACCATCGACGCCGAAACCGACGGCGACGAAATAAATATTGTACAAGTCTTCATAAATTTAAGCAATTCCGTAATAGACGAAAATCTTCAGCATATAAATAAGAATGAGTTAGCGACAGATAAAACCGTTGAATATCTGGGCGTAGACGAAAGCAGGATAGTCGTGTATGGATAAGAAAAACGAAAAATCTTCAATAGCGGAAAAATTAAAAAAGCTGAAGCACAAGGAGATTGTCGTGGCCGTTCTTGCGGTTATCGTCATGCTGGTCATCTATTTTTCGTCGTATCTTACAAAAAGCGCGGATTCGGTTTCTTACGAAAACGAAGCGCGCGGCGATTATTGCGTCAAAATGGAAACGGACGTTCTTGACGCGGTCAGAAAGTTAAGCGGTGATAAAAACGCCAAGGTCATCGTTAACTGGGAAACAAGCGTGGAGGCGGTAATTGCTTATGCGACCAGTACGGGGCAGAACTCTTCTTCCTCTCAGCCCACGATTGTCAATAACGGCGCTCCCGTCGTGTTAAAGGAAATTTACCCGAAAGCTCTTGGCGTGGCGATTGTGATCAGCGGAGGAGACAATGTAAAATTAAGATTAGACATTACGGGAATGGTTTCCACGCTGTTGGACATATCTCCCGAAAAAATAGCCGTTTACTCTTCAAAATAAATTTAATGTAATATATTCAGGAGGATATAAAAATGTTAGGGAAAAAGAGCAAAATTTTCGTTCTGGTAGGTATGATAGCGCTTCTCGTAGTCACGGGCGTGCTTAACATCTATCTCAACAAGAGTGCCGAAAAGGCAAACGCGGGTACCGGCGAAAACCTTGTTTCGTCCGACTTCTTTGCGACCTATCGCACGGACAGGACCGAAACGCGCAATCAGACCATAATGTATCTTGACGCCATTATCGCAAACGAGTCTTCTTCCGCGGAGGCGGTTGCTCAGGCAGAAAGCGACAAGCTTGCCCTTACCGCCGCCATGGATACCGAACTTGTTCTCGAAGGGCTGATAAAGGCCGCGGGGTTTGAGGACGCCGTTGTCACTTCCTCGACCGAAAACATCAACATAATCATAAAATCGCCCTCTCTCACCAGCGAACAGGTGGCAAAAGTGCTTGAAATCGTCACCGCCGAGACGGGTAAGGGAGCAAGTAGCGTAAGAATTATTCCGGTCGAATAGCAAAAAGTCTTGTAATTTCCGCATTATTGTGATATAATTAAGTCGTATCGTCAGTACGGAGCGCAATGCAATGCCTTTTAAATCACGTTATAATGCAGATCTTACGGGTAAGGTAACTTACGGGCATAAAGTGGTAATGTCCATAATTTCCCTTGCAACGATGGAGATTCGCGGCGTTGCAAGTTTGCAGGGGAAGGGCATACGCACCGATATCGTGGGCGATCTTATAAACATTGACGTTTATATCGACGTTATGATCGGATTTTCCTGCGCGGAAGTTGCTTATCGCGTTCAGGAAAACATCAAACGCAGTGTGGAAAGCATGACGCATTACCGGGCGGGGACGATTAACGTTAACGTTTTGGGCGTCTGCTTCGACGAAAGTAAATAAAAATCGGTTTAACGGCTTCCTGTAATCGGGAAGCCTATAACCGTTTCGGAGACAAAATGAGAAAAACCGCTAGAGAGAATGCTTTTAAACTTATTTTCGAAAGGCTTATAAACGGAAGCGAAAACAAGCTGAGTTACGCTGCCCTTACCGCCGCTTTGAACGACGAAGACAAGCTTTTTCTGGACGCTCTTTTAAAGGGCGTTTCGTCGGAATACGACTTTCTTACGGGCGTAATCGGCGGATATGCCAGCGGGTACGCGCTTGATCGCATTTATAAAATCGATCTGGCAATACTTCTTATTGCCTCGTACGAGATTCTGTTTATGGACGACGTTCCCGTCAAAGTCTCCGCAAACGAAGCGGTGGAGCTTGCCAAAACTTACTCGACCGAAAACAGTCCTTCTTTCATCAACGGCATAATAGCTTCTGTAATTAAAAACAAGGAGAACATTCTCAATGAGCGCAACTCTGATTGACGGCAAAAAATTATCCTCCCTTGTACGCGAAGATATAAAGCGCGACGCTCTTGCTTACGAGCAAAAGTACGGCAGAAAAATAGGACTGGCGGTTATTCTTGCGGGTGAAAATCCGGCAAGCAAAATTTACGTTCGCAACAAAATCGTCGCGTGCGAAGAAACGGGCATAAGGTCTTTTGAATATTACCTTCCCGAAACGGTTACTACGGATCAGCTTATAGAGCTTGTCGAAACAGTAAACGCCGACGAAAACATAGACGGTTTGCTTGTTCAACTGCCGTTACCGAAAGGTGTGGACGAAAAAGCAGTACTTAAAGCGGTGTCGCCCGCTAAGGACGTTGACGGATTTCATGCGGTAAATGCCGGAAATCTGCTTTTGGGCAATCCCTGTCTTGCCGCTTGCACTCCGTCGGGAATCATGGAGCTTATAAAAAGCACAGGCGTTCAAATCGCGAGAAAAAACGCAGTAGTGGTAGGAAGAAGCAATATTGTCGGAAAACCCGTTGCCGTCATGCTTTTAAGCGAAAACGCAACGGTTACCGTTTGCCATTCCAAAACCACCGATTTGAAAAAACATACGCTTGAAGCGGACATTCTGGTTGTCGCGGTAGGTATCAAAGAGTTTATAAAGGGCGATATGATTAAGAAGGGCGCTGTCGTCATCGACGTGGGTATGAACCGCTCGGACGGAAAACTTTACGGCGATGTGGAATTCGATTCTGCCAAGGAAAGGGCTGCCTTTATCACTCCTGTGCCGGGCGGAGTCGGTCCCATGACGATTACGATGCTGCTTAAAAATACCGTTAAGGCGGCAAATCTTGCAAAATAAAAGACTTTCCGTATCACAGCTCAACAATTACATCAAAAACGTTTTCGATGATGAGCTTATATTGAAAAACATTACCGTTTTCGGTGAGATTTCCGAAAAGTCGGAGTCGGGCGGTAACGTTTTTTTCACGCTTAAAGACGAGGACAGTATTTTGCGCTGCGTTCATTTCGGACATTGCGAGATGCCTCAGACAGGCGAAAGCGTGTCGGTAACGGGCAGCGTGGATTATTACGCGAAAGGGAACAGAGTGTCTTTCCGCGCAAAATTCATCGTGCCGTTCGGAGAAGGCGCGCTCAGGCGGGAATTTCTTGCGCTGAAGGAAAAACTGCGTGCAGAAGGGCTTTTCGACAATCACTTGCCTCTTCCGTCGTTTATCAGAAAAATCGCGGTGGTTACCAGTGACGCCGGCGCCGTAATACACGATCTCGTGTCCGTCGTCTATAAGCGTCATCCGTATATCGATATTGTCGTATATCCTGTAAGGGTTCAGGGAGAGGGGGCTGAAAAAGAAATCGCGCTTGCCGTTACAAAAGCAGCTCAAAGCGATTGCGACGTTACAGTGGTTGCGCGCGGAGGAGGTTCGGTATCGGACCTTGAGGCGTTTAATAAAGAGGAGGTCGCGCGTGCGGTAGCGTTAAGTCTTAAACCCGTGATTTCCGCAGTGGGACATGAAACGGATTATACTTTGTGCGATTTCTGCGCTTCTTTAAGGGCGGGCACGCCGTCCATTGCGGGGGAGAACATCTGCCGGATCAACGAAACGTTTTTAAGTAATTTCGTTTCGCTTTTACAAAGACTTTCGTCGGCGCAACAAAGAATATTCTCCAAAAAATCCGTAACCGCTTTTCTTTGCGCAAAACGCCTTACGGATACGGCTCATTCTTTGTTGTATCGTAATCGTATAAGAGTGCGCGACGCGGCGCAAAGACTCAAATTTTCGGCGGAACGCGTCTTTTCGGAAGGCAGCGTTAAAAGCGAAAGACTATGTTCAAGATTAGACGGTGCGATAACTAAACTGTTTTCCGATAAAGAAAACGCCTTTAAGACAGTGACGGCAAGACTGGACGCATCCAGCCCGCTTGGAATACTGCAAAAAGGTTATGCAAAAGTTTATTCGGGGCAAAAACCGTTGTATTCGGCTGCGGATGCCGTCAGCGGACAAGAAATCGACGTTTATATGCGTGACGGGACGATTCATGCCCAAACGCTTTCCGTAAAACTCATCGAAAACAAGGAGAAGTGATAGGGTTATGGATTACGAAAAAAAATTAGCCGAGCTTGAAAATCTCGTAAAAAAACTTGAGGAAGGCGGCCTTACGCTTGAAGAGAGCATTGCCGTTTTCGAAAAGGGCGTTACTTTGACCAAAGAATGTCTGGGCGCGCTTAACGAATACAAGGGCAAAATCTCCTCCATTCAGGATGAGATGGACAAGCTTCTTTCGCAGGACTGACAGACAAATGGATTACAAAAAGCAATTCGACAATACTTTATCTGTCTTTGAAAACAGCCTTTTATCGCTTTCCGGGTCATGGAATTTTATTTCTCCGCTTGACGAAAGTATTCGTTACAGCTTGTTTTCGGGCGGAAAGCGCATAAGACCGGTAATGCTGCTTGAAACTTATAAGCTTTTTCATCCGCTTGACGCTTCCGCGTTAAGGTTTGCCGCGGCAACGGAAGCGCTTCACACCTATTCGCTTGTGCACGACGATTTGCCCTGCATGGACAACGACGATTACAGAAGGGGAAAGCCCTCGTCTCATAAAAAGTTCGGTGAAAACATTGCAGTGCTTACGGGCGACGCCTTGCTTAATCTCGCCTACGAGCTTGTTTTTGACGCCGTGGAATTAAGTCCTTATCGCGAAGGGGCGATAAAAGCGGGGCGGACGTTTGCCGCTTTGACGGGCGCCAAAGGCCTTATCGCCGGACAGATTGCGGATCTAAGTTTTACACGGGAAAAACGCGATTTTAACGACCTTGAATATGTATTCCGCCACAAAACCTGTGACCTTATTGTCGCTGCGGTAAAATGCGGCGCGTTGGCTGCGGGTGCGGACGAAAAAAGCGCGGCTGCTCTTGAGGATTATGCATATAACTTCGGGTTTGCCTTTCAGCTGGCCGACGACCTGTTGGACGGGGCTGAGGACGAGGGCTGTTCTTCCTTGAAATTGTATGACGAAAATCGGGTACGCAAAATGCTTGCCGATTATACTTCAAGGGCGGTAAGCGCTTTGGATAAAATCGATTGCGACACGGGATTTTTAAGATATCTTGCGCAAATTTCCGAAAAGAGGTTGAAATAAAGTTTTTTGGGACTCCTTGAACAAATAAATTCACCCGACGATCTGAAAAAACTAAGCGTGAAGGAGCTTTATGTTTTCGCCGATGAGGTCAGATCTTACATCATGGAAACCGTGCGCAGGCGCGGTGGTCATCTTGCGTCTAATCTGGGCACGGTGGAACTTATTACGGCTTTACATTACGTTTTTGACTGTCCTGCCGACAAACTGCTTTTCGACGTAGGGCATCAGGCTTATACTCATAAGATTATAACGGGCAGACGCGACGCTTTTTATTTCCTCAGATCCGATGCGGGAGTATCTGGTTTTCCCAATGTTTCCGAAAGCGTTTACGATGCCTTTACCACGGGGCACAGCAGTACTTCTCTTTCTTTGGGGGTGGGATTCTCGCGTGCGCGCGACATACTGGGCCTTGACTACAACGTCGTCTGCGTAATAGGCGACGGGGCTTTTACGGGCGGTATGGCGTTTGAGGCTTTAAACGATATCGGCGCAAACAAAGAAAAAATGATAATCGTGCTTAACGACAACAAAATGTCTATTTCCAAAAACGTCGGGGCGCTGAACGAGTATTTGGCTAAACTGCGCTTAAGCAAACGATATCTCAACGTAAAATACAACGTTAAAAAAGCGGTCAGCGCGCTACCGTTTTTCGGCAATCGGGTTGTTAATTTCCTTGACAGGACAAAGGACAACATCAAAAAAACTTTATTGCCCGATAAGATATTCGAAAATCTGGGAGTCAAGTATTACGGTCCGTTTGACGGCCATAATATTGCGGAACTGGTAAGTATCCTTAAAAAACTCAAGGATAAAAATGGCCCCGTTCTTTTGCACGTTCTTACAAACAAAGGAAACGGCGTGCCTGAAATTCTTCATAATCCCGACAAATATCACGGCGTGACTCCCGAAAACAAGCCCGAAACCGAGATATCTTTTGCGTCCGTGGTAGGCAAAAAATTATGCCGCCTGGCGGAACAGCATCAAAACCTTGTTGCGGTGACGGCCGCCATGTCCATGGGCACGGGACTTGACGAATTTGCGGTAAAATTTCCTGACCGATACTTCGACGTGGGTATAGCGGAAGAGCATGCCGCCTGCATGTGCGCAGGGCTAGCCGCCGCAGGAGTCAAACCGTTTTTTGCGGTTTATTCGTCTTTTCTTCAGCGCGCTTTCGACCAGACGCTTCACGATATCTGTATAGACAAAAGACCCGTTACTCTTTTAATAGATCATGCCGGCGCGGTCAACGGCGACGGCGTAACTCATCAGGGAATTTTCGACATAGGATTCTTATCGCTTATTCCAAATATGACTGTTTTACAGCCAAAAGACGGCAAAGAACTTGAATCGATGCTTGATTTCGCCGTGGATTTTAACGCTCCTTTAGCCATAAGATACCCTAAATCTTTCAGTTACGAGTTCGACGAGCATACTCCCGTAAACGGACTTAAATGGGAATCTTTGGTTCGTTCGCGCGAAAAGATTTACATTCTTGCCGCCGGAAACCGAATGATAAAAATCGCTCTTGGCGTAAAAAATGTCAATGTCATAAACGCGCGGGTTTTAAAGCCGCTTGACAAAGAATTTCTGTCGTCGGTGGAAGACGGTTCGCTTGTAATAACGCTTGAGGACGGCGTTATTCGGGGCGGCTTCGGCGAAAGCGTGGAATGTTTTTACAATTCGGCGGACAAAAGCGTCAAAGTCGTTAACCTGGGATATCCGGATAAATTCCAGGCCAGAAGCCTTGGTTCCGATATGATGCTCGAAGCGGGCATTACCCAAGAAAATATAGCTGTAATTATCGCAAAATTTAAAAACACTCGTAAATAAACTTATTTAATCCCTTGTATAATTATTAGTTATATTGTATAATAATAACGTATTCATGCGCATGCAACGACTCGGGAGGTGCGTGAAGTGAAAGCAGGGGTGTTTACCAATCTTCATAAGGATAAGGACTTGTCCGTAACGAAAGCCCTTTTGTCTTGTCTTGACAAAAGAGGCGTTTTCTACTGCCTTGAAAGCGACTTAAAGCAATATTTTGATGGGAAAGAGTACTTTTCTCTGAATAAGCCGTTGGACGTGGATTTTATGATTACCGTGGGCGGAGACGGTACGATTTTACGTGTCGCCAAGTTTTGCGCACTTAATCGCATACCTATTGCCGGTATAAATCTCGGTTTTGTGGGCTTTCTTACGGAAGAGGAGCCCGACAAAATCGAATTGTTCGTGGATGCTTTGATAACGGGGCGCTTCAAAACGGAAAAGAGGACGCTGTTGGAAGCGGAAGTGGACGGCGATACCTATCTTGCGCTGAACGATGCCGTTGTAAGCCGCGATTTTGATTCAAGAATGCTTGACGCCGACGTCTTTGTGAATAATGAGTTTGTAGACAGATATTTTTGCGACGGCTATATTATAAGCACTCCGACCGGATCGACGGCATATTCTTTAAGCGCCGGCGGCCCCATACTCAGTCCGAATGTGTCCGCGTTTATTCTGACGTCGATAAATTCGCATTCGCTGCATACAAGGCCTATTGTGGTATCCGAAAACGATAAAATAAAAATAAAGTTAAGCAAAACGTGCTCGGCAAATCTTGTCATGGATGGCGTGGCGTCAAGACGACTTTCGGGATCAAGCGAAATTTATCTTAAAAAATCCGACGTGTTCGTTTCGTTTGTAAGGCTTAACGGCCACGGATTTTACAACAAACTGCTTACAAAGCTTAATAAATGGGGCCTTACTCAGAAGGAGGATTGACGGAAATGACCAGAAACGCTCGACAAGGTAAAATACTTGAACTTATTGACGAAAAGGATATCGAAACGCAGGAAGAGCTTGTAAAGGAACTGCAGAATTCAGGATTCGATGTGACTCAGGCTACAGTTTCGCGGGACATAAAAGAGCTGGGACTTATTAAAATAAGCACGGACGGCAGACGTCAGAAATACACCAGGGAGCGTACCGATAACACGGTTACGTCTAAATTTACCGATATGTTCCGTCATTCCGTCGTGTCCGTGGATTACGCCATAAATATCGTCGTCATAAAAACGCTTTCGGGAAGCGCAAATGTTGCGGGGATGATGGTGGACAGAATAAAGAATTCTTCCGTATTGGGTTGCGTGGCGGGCGACGATACGGTTTTTGCCGTATTGCGCGACAAACAGTCTGCGGAGGAACTTACAGAGAAACTCAGGGAAATTGCCTTCGATTGAGAAGGGGACGGAAGAAAATGTTGATTAAACTTACTGTCAAAAATTTTGCGCTTATTTCCAAGCTGGAGCTTGAATTCGGAAAAGAACTCAATATTCTGAGCGGGGAGACCGGCGCGGGAAAATCCATTATCGTGGATTGTATAATGTTGCTTGCGGGCGGCAGATACGATAAAACAATGCTTCGTTTCGGGGAAAGTTCAGGTTTTGTCGAAGGCGTTTTTTCCGTGCCCGAAAAAATTTCCGCTGCGCTTAAGGACTTTATAAGTGACGACGATGAAGAAATAATAATTTTCAGACGTTTTAATTCAGACGGCAAGAACGAAATAAAAATCAACGGAAGAAGTGCTACTGTAGCCATGCTTAAGGAGATTTCTTCGGGTTTAATAGATATTTGCGGGCAAAATGAGCATCAATCTTTGGCAAATGTGACAAATCATATCAAAATTGTAGATTACTATGCCAGACATAGCACTTCGGAGTTATTGAAAAATATAAACGTAAACTATATAAAATTGCGTGAAGTCAATTCAAAGCTTGAAGAAATCGGCGACGCGAAATCCCGTGCGCGAAATCTTGACGTTTATAAATTTCAGCTTGAAGAAATAGATCGCGCCAAATTAAAACCCGGCGAGGAAGAAGAGCTTTCGTCTGCGCGTAAACGCTGCTTAGGGGCTGAAAAAATCGCTTCTGCTTTGTCCGAAGCTGCAGGCTTTTTATCCGATTACTCAGATGGAATGTCTATGGAAGAACTTCTTGAGGATGCGGAAAGAAAACTTTCGTCGGTGGCGGGATATGATCCGCGCTATTCTGAATGGGCGGACAGAATAAAGTCCGTGGCCATAGAAGTGGAGGATCTTGCCGAATCTATTACGGATGAACTCTCTTCGTTGGACTTTGCTCCCGACGAGTTGGACGCATTGGAAAAAAGACTGGATACAGTACGGAATATTACACGTAAATACGGCGATTATGACTCCGCCATGTCTTTCAGGGCGGAGCTTGTAAAGAAAATAGACGAAATAGAAAACGCGGAAGATTATTATATCAAATTGACTAAGGAAAAGTCGGTATTGGTTAAAAAGCTTTTCGGTGATTCCGTTTTGCTTTCGGAAGAAAGAAGAAAAGCTGCGAAAAAGTTGGAAATTTCCGTAGTGAAAGAACTATCCGAACTGGGCATGGCTAATTCTGTTTTTGAGGTTAGGTTCGACCCGTTGCCCGATCCGGCTTCTTGCGAGCCTTTAATTTCCCCGACGGGAATGGATAGAGTGGAATTTTATCTCAGTCCTAACGCCGGACAGCCGCTGAAACCTCTTGTTAAAATTATTTCGGGAGGTGAACTTTCGCGACTGATGCTTGCGTTAAAAGTCGTCTCTTCAAGTGTGGACGATACGCCAACGGTTATTTTCGATGAAATCGATACGGGCATCAGCGGTAAAATCGGTACTGAAATAGCAAAAAAACTTGCGCGCCTTGCCATCAGACATCAGCTTCTTTGCGTTACGCATCTTCCGCAAATTGCCGCAATGGCTGACACTCACTACTTTATCGACAAGTTTACCGAGGACGGACAAACCTATACGCGATTGACCTTGCTTGACGAAAACGCGTCCATAGAGGAAGTTTCTCGTCTTTCGGGTGCCAAGGATATCAGCAGCGAGGCATTCAAAAATGCTGCTCAGATGAAAAAGTGGAGCGACGATTATAAAGCTTCTATAAGAGGTGAAGTTAAATAAAGTTTATTTGGTCGCCGGTTGCTTTGTTTCTAAATAAATTTTGTTTCAGTAATCTGTTGCGTGATTGCTTCTTTTTTGGGTTGATTGAATCGATTTTATATGTCTTTTTACTTAAAAGTTAACTGCCGTACTTAATTTCAAATCGTCGTTGTCTTAATAAATATTATTTATTCTGCCGCGTATTGATTAAAAACACCTTTAAAATGGGTGTTTTTTTATTTTTATTGAATTAAAGGCGGCTAAAAAAATTTCCTCTATTTGTAATTGTTATTTAAAGAATAATTCGACTTTTGGCAATCTAAACTAAAAAGTATGAGGCGAATTTTAAATTTAATTTCATTGCAACTTTTGATTATAATGATTTTCTGCTCTTTGTCCGGGATTATCGTCTCAAAATTTTTAAATTGCGTGGTAGAAGTCGACGCTTATGCTGTTGCGGATTCTCCTGACGGGAACGGTTCTTATTTATATAAAGTAGTTGAAGAGGAAAATTCTTATAAAAAGAGAGTTTATCTCGGGGGACAGCCCGTTGGTTTTAATTTAGACCTTAACGGCGTTATGGTTGTCGGATTTAACGAAGTGGATACTCAAGTCGGCTTCGCCGAACTTAAAAGTGATCTTAAGGAAGGCGATATTATAAGAAAAATAGACGGTGTCAATGTTGACAGCTCGGAAGATATATTGCGTTTGCTGAATTCGGACGACAACAAACAAACTTTTACTTTCGGGATTATGCGCGGCGACGAGGCTATGGATTTAAGAATAAGCCCTCTTATAGACAGGGTCAGTGGCGAATACAGGTTGGGTATCAGTGTAAAAGAACAGATAGGCGGTATAGGTACCGTTACGTATATAAGACAGGACGGACGTTTTGCTGCATTGGGTCATTCTGTCGGGGCGGGCGGTTGTGCGGACGTTTCGGGAGGACAGGTTTACGGATGCAAAATACTGGGACTTGAAAAAGGGCGCAGGGGGCGTGCCGGTTCGGTCAAGGGTGTGTTGGATAAGAAAAATCTTTTGGGAACCGTTGAGAAAAATATTCCATACGGAATTTACGGCAACATCGATAATCCCTGCGGTCAGTTATACGATGTCGGCAGTCGTGATGAAATTGTCTGCGGCAGAGCACAGCTTTATTCTTCTATCAGCGGCAAACCCGAGTTTTACGATATTGAAATCGTGAAGACCTCGTATCAGACGGAAATACACGAAAAGGGATTGATTGTAAAAGTTACCGATAAGAGATTGATAGCTTTAACCGGCGGAATAATACAGGGTATGAGCGGCAGTCCTATTATTCAGAATAACAAACTTGTTGGTGCAATTACGCATGTTTTTGTAAATGATCCGTTAAGAGGATACGGTATTTATTTGGATTGGATGTTGCAAAACTGAAAAATTTATAGTACTATGTCAGACATAATCATATTTTATGGGGAGATATACATATAATTTTATATGAATATTTCCTTGTTTTTGTTTAAAAACGATTTGGCAAATTTCTTAAAGAAAAACATTGCCAAATTTATAGTTGCGGGTATTTTATTGATTTTAACGGTTATTTTGGCTGTAAGAAATGCTGTGATAACCGATAATATACGCGAATATTTTGAGGAAAAAGGCAGCGCCCTTTACGCCTTTATGAGGGGCGACGGGTCGCTTTTTTTTCTGATGTTTACAATTCTCGCGGAATATCTTATACTGCTTCTGATAATTTTATTGTGTTCATACAACGATTTTACATTACTGTTTTCTTTCGGTGTCGTTATATATAAGACGTACGTCGGGATGTTTAATGCAGTTGTGGTTTTAAGATATTACGGTCTTGCGGCTGTTTTCTTTAATGTGTTATATATTGTTTTTACGATCATGGCTGTCGCTGTATACGTTTGCTATATAACCTACGTAATAAACACTCAGTGTCGTTATCGTTTCGGATTTTGCGAAGTCAGATCTATTCTGCTTTCAAGCATACCTTTTTATGTGATTTTTCTTGCCTTATATTTGTTGCAGATTCTGGTCATTTGCCTGGGGTGTATCTTTATTTAGATACATATTTTCTCTTCGATTGCAAATATTATTTGTAAACGGGAGAAGAAAAAATGAAAAATAAAAACACTTTTGTGGCAATTTTAATTGCTTTTACCATTTTGCTGGGCGGCTTGTTTGGTTCGGTGTCTGCAGCTTTTGCGGACGAGACTGTGGATTGCAACGCAAAAGCGGCATTATTGATGGACGGAGATACGGGCAAAATCGTATTTGAAAAAAATCCGACCGAAAGATTGCAGATTGCAAGCATGGTAAAAATTATGACCCTTAATATAATATTCGAGGAAATAGAAAAAGGCAATCTGGATTATGATACGGAGATTGTGGCATCCGAATATGCCACCGGTATGGGAGGATCTCAGGCGTTTTTGGATACAAACTGCGCTTATAAGGCATCCGAACTCATAAAAAGCATTATTGTAGGGTCTGCGAATGATTCGTGCGTTGCGATGGCGGAACATATTGCGGGTAGTGTGCCTTCTTTCGTGGCGAGAATGAACGATAAAGCGGAAAAACTGGGAATGAATAACACGTACTTTGTGAATTGCACGGGGTTGCCTGCGCCTAATCAATATTCTTGCGCCGAAGATGTTGCTGCTATGACCAGGGAGCTTATTTCGCATAATGGTTTTTTCGACTTTTCCAAAATATGGATGTTTGATTTTGTGCATCCCAGCGGAAGAGTGACTCAACTGAGTAATACCAACAAATTGGTGCGTTTTTATGAGGGCTGCGACGGAGGCAAAACCGGTTTTACTTCCGAAGCGCTGTCTTGTCTGTCGGCAACAGCAAAGAGAGGAGATACCAGATTGTTGTGCGTGGTGATAGGTGCGCCTGATTCAAAGACTCGCAATGCGGAAGTAAGTAAATTGTTTAACTACGGTTTTGCAAACTTTGAAACCAAAAAGTTCGTTCAGGGCGGGGAGCATTTGCAGGAAAGAGTAAACGTTTCGAACGGAAAACAGCAGGATGTCGGCGCAATAGTGGGGCGTGATGTGGTTTTGTTCGGTAAAAAAGGCGAATATAAAGACTGCGTTCTGGAGAAAGAATTTTACGATTGTTCGGCGCCTTTAAAAGCCGGAGATAAAATAGGAGAACTGAAAGTAGTCAGAAACGGTGAGGTTCTGGAGTCTGCGGATTTACTTGCGGATGGCGACGTTGAGAAGAAAGGATATATGGATATTGTATATGATATGGTTAATAAATGGTAATTATATAATACTATGCCAGGCATAATTATAATTTAATCGCTATAAAGAAGCAGGTTTAGAATACCTGTTTCTTTAATTTTTAAATTTTTACTTTAATATTGGCACAAAAGGCTTTTAGCACAAACTTAATCAATATGAGTTTTGTTTTAACATTTCTGTTTTTTTTAATCATCTTTAATTTGCGGTTTAATTTTATTGATCTTTATATGTTCTTTTTATTCCCTAAAAAAGCAGACAAAAAATCAAGGTGAATAAAAGAGGGAATTTGATGGGTTTATGCTAAACGGGTTAAAAGCTTAATCTGAAGTTTTTTTATGATATAATGTCGTTTAAGGTAAACGTCACGTTTGCAGGTGTTTACACTGATAAAACTTTACCCGATATCATAACGGAGTCACATTCAGAAGTGTTTATTACCGCATTTTAAATTTATTTTTGAAGTGTATGATTATGAGAGTAAACAATGAGCAAGAG
>CALVUQ010000013.1 GCA_944363615.1 uncultured Clostridia bacterium
TAAGGACGATCTTAAAGAAAGCGGTTCCGATTCCTTGTCCTCAGACTCAAACGGCGCGGCGGATTCGGAAAAGCTTGACGGTAACGACGGCGCCTCGGATTCGGAAAAGCCTGAGGACAAGGACAGAAAAGAAAATAAGGAGAATTAGTTTATGGCTTGGTGGTTTTATCTGATAATAGCCGTTCTGGCCGTACTTGTTATTCTGATTGCCGTCGTGATCGGACGGACGATTGCGTTCAAACCCCTTCCCGAAAAAAAGCCGGAAGACAAGGACGTCGAGTTCGATAAGGAAAAGGCGGTTAACGACCTTGCCGCCATGGTAAGGCTGCGTACCGTTTCTTCGCGCGATAAAAGCGAGGAGGACGAGGCTGAGTTTGAAAAATTCGAGTCGCTGCTTTTCAAATCGTTTCCGCTTGTCGCGGGGACCTGCGAGTTCGATAAGATAGGCTCCAGGGGCCTGTTGTTCAGGTGGAAAGGTAAATCTTCCGCCGCGCCGTCGGTATTCATGGCGCATTACGACGTGGTTTCCGCCGTCGAAAAAGACTGGCTTAAGCCCGCTTTCGAAGGAATAGTGGAGGACGGAGTGCTTTGGGGCCGCGGTACTCTGGATACCAAAATTACGCTTAACGGCGTCATGCAGGCGGCCGAGCAGTTGATAAAAGAAGGTTTCGTTCCCGAAAACGACGTCTATCTTGCGTTTGCCGGCGACGAGGAAATTGCGGGCAACGGTGCCGTCGGCATTGTGGACGAGTTTATAAAACGCGGCGTAAAGCCCGCTCTTGTCGTGGACGAGGGCGGCGCGGTAGTGGAAAAAGTATTTCCCGGCGTAAGCAAGCCGTGCGCGCTTATCGGTACTGGCGAAAAGGGCATGATGGACCTGGAGTTTTCGGTCAGCGGAAACGGCGGGCACGCTTCGGCGCCTCCTCCGCATACCGCTGTGGGAAAGCTGTCCGCGGCGTGCGTCAAGGTGGAAAACAAGCCTTTTAAGTCGGTGCTTTCCCGCCCGGCAGCGGAAATGTTCGACACGCTGGGAAGACATTCGTCCTTTGCGCTGAGAATGGTTTTTGCCAATTTATGGCTTTTCAAACCCGTTCTCGACGGAATGTGCAAGAAAAAAGGCGGCGAGCTTAACGCGTTAATGCGTACCACCTGTGCTTTTACTCAGATGCAGGGCAGTAAAGGTACCAACGTTTTGCCACCCGAAGCCAAAATGGTGGCAAACATCAGGATAATAAGCGGCGAAACCACCGATTCGGTCGTTAAGCGGATAGAAAAGACTGTGGCGGACCCCGACGTAAAGCTGAGAATAATTCACGGAATGAATCCCTCCGTAGTTTCGGTTACGGAAGGCGAGGGGTGGCAAAAACTGAAGGACGCAATTGCGCTTACCTGGAAGGGGACGCTGATTTCGCCGTACCTCATGGTGGCTTGCAGCGATTCAAGGCATTACGGCAGAATTTCCGACAAAGTTTACCGCTTTTCCGCCATGGCGCTTTCCTCTGAGGAGCGCGCGCTTATTCACGGCAACAACGAAAGAGTTCCGCTTGAAACGATTTACAAGACCGTGGAATTTTATCTTAGGCTTATCGGCAGTTGCTGATTTATTAAAGTCAAGCCGTAGCCGCGCTTTATTTTTCGTGCCCGTACCCGTAAAATCGACTTAGAGGCAAAGTATGTCCGGTTTTTGAAATTGACGGGCGCAGGCATAAAATTCTTCAGGTCGACGGGGTAGGACGTTTTCTACTCGGTTCGCTTTTTGCGGCATTGCATATAAAATGCATAAAATCCGATATTATGCGTTTTTAGGGTTTAATAATTTGGTATTATGTATAATTATAAGCAATTTTGCGCTTTTATCGCATTTTGTTTGACTAAAGCGCAAAACAAGAGTATAATTATATAGATTTTTATATAAGGGAACTGAAAAAATGAAAAAGATCATTGCATTAGTTTTGTCCGTATTTATGCTTGGCGGCTGCATGTCGCTGACGGCGTGCGGAAACAAGGCCGACTATACCGTGGGAATAGTTCAGCTTGTAAAACACGACGCTCTGGACTCGGCAACGCAAGGGTTCAAAGACGCCCTGACCGCCGAACTCGAAAAAGAGGGTAAGACTGTTACTTTCGATTATCAGGAGGCAAATAACGAGCCTACCGTTTGTACCACTATCGTAAACGGGTTTGTTTCCAAAAACTACGATCTTATCATGGCAAACGCCACCGCGGCGTTACAGGCGGCGGCAAACGCCACTGAAACCATCCCCGTTTTAGGCACGTCCGTCACCGAATACGGCGTTGCTTTGGGTATTTCCGATTTTAACGGAACGGTGGGCGGCAACATTTCCGGCACCAGCGACCTTGCCGACCTTGAAAAACAGGCGGATATGATTGTGGAGCTTGTACCCGATGTCACTAAAGTGGGACTGGTGTACTGCTCGGCCGAACCCAACTCTAAATATCAGGTGGACAAGATTGCCGAATATCTTACCGCAAAAGGAATCGAAAGCGCGCCTTACGCCTTTACCGATTCCAACGATATCGCTACGGTGCTTAACGGCGCAATTTCTACCTGCGACGCCATTTACGTACCTACCGACAATACCGTCGCGTCCAACACCGAGGCGATTGATTCCATTTGCCGCCCTGCGGGCATTCCCGTTATCGCGGGCGAGGAGGGCATCTGCTCCGGCTGCGGAATTGCCACTCTTTCCATAAGCTATTACGGTATCGGCGAAAAGACGGGTAAAATGGCGGCGGACATTCTTCTTGGCCGCGCCGATATTTCCACAATGCCCATCGGTTACGACGAAAGCGCAGTTTATAAGTACAATGAGGAAATCTGCACCGCTTTAGGTATTACGGTGCCCGATAATTACGTTAAAATAGAAAAGGCGGAATAATCCGATGAGTTTATTGAACGCCCTGCCGGGCGCAGTCGCACAAGGCCTTATCTGGGGCATTATGGCGATAGGTCTTTTTATTACTTACAAGGTTCTGGATATTGCCGATTTAACGGTGGACGGCTCTATTTGTACGGGCGCGTCCGTGTGCGCCGTGCTTATCGTTGCGGGCGTCAACGTCTGGGTGGCGATGCTTATTGCGTTTCTTGCGGGCGCCGTCACGGGACTTATTACGGGAATATTCCATACGTTTATGGGCATTCCCGCTATTCTTGCCGGTATTCTGACTCAGCTTATCCTGTGGTCCGTTAACCTTAAAATTCTGGGCAAGGCTAACGTCAGCGTCAGCGCCCGTTCTTACGACGTGCTTATTTCTCAGCTTAATACGGGCATGGCTATACTTGCGGTGGCGTGCTTCGTTGCGGCGCTTGTGGCGCTTTTATACTGGTTCTTCGGTACCGAGCGCGGTTGTTCCATTCGCGCTACGGGCAATAATCCCAATATGAGCCGCGCGCAGGGCATAAACACCAATCTCAACAAAATTCTGGGACTTATGCTCAGTAACGCTATTGTGGCGCTGTCGGGCGCGTTGCTTGCCCAATATCAGGGTTTTGCGGATATCAACATGGGCAGGGGCGCAATCGTCATCGGCCTTGCCGCCATAATAATCGGAGAGGCTGTCGTCTCGCGTATTTCGCGCAATTTCGCCGTTATGCTTGTGGGCGTTGCGTTGGGCGGAGTAATTTACTACGTCGTGTATCAGCTGGTTATATGGATGGGCATCGATACCGAGCTTCTTAAAATGCTGTCCGCGCTTGTCGTGGCGGTGTTCCTTGCGGTGCCATACTGGAAAAAGAAATACTTTAACAATATAATGGGTAAAAAACGCAATAAAGGAAGCAAAAATCAGTCGGGCGGCGCAAGCGAATCGTATGCTTCCGTCCCCGAATCAAACGGCGGCTCCGCTTTGACCGACGCGGAAAAAACCGAATCCGACGGCGAGGTGGACGGTAATGCTTGAAATTACAGGACTTAAAAAGACGTTCAACAAAGGCACGATTAACGAAAAAGTCGCGCTTAACGGCCTTAACCTTACGGTTAACGACGGCGATTTCATTACGGTAATCGGCGGCAACGGCGCGGGCAAAAGTACTCTGTTAAATGCAGTCTGCGGCGTTTTCCCAGTAGACGAGGGGAAAATCGTTCTGGGCGGCAAGGACATAACCAAACTGCCCGAATATAAGCGCGCCAAGTTTTTGGGAAGGGTTTTTCAGGATCCCATGATGGGAACTTCGCCCAATATGGAAATACAGGAAAATCTTGCGCTCGGGCTAAGGCGCGGCAAAGTGCGCACTCTTATGCCCGGCATCACAAAAAAAGAAAAGGAGCTTTTCCGCGAGCATCTTTCAAGGCTCGGTCTGGGGCTTGAAGACCGAATGACCAGCAAAGTGGGTCTGTTGTCGGGCGGACAGCGCCAGTCGCTTACGCTTCTGATGGCTACGCTTAAAAGGCCGGAACTGCTGCTTTTAGACGAGCATACCGCCGCTCTGGATCCTAAAACCGCCGCAAAAGTACTGCACCTTACCGAGGAGATTACTTCCGAAGAAAACCTTACGACCATTATGATAACGCACAACATGAAAGACGCGATACGTTACGGTAACCGCCTTGTCATGATGCACGAGGGACGCATTATTTACGACGTCAGCGGAGAGGAGAAGAAGGCCTTGCACGTCGACGACCTTCTGAAGAAATTCGAGGAAACGGCAGGCATGCTGAACGACCGCATGTTGCTTGCGTAACCGGATTTACTGTTCTATAGTTAAAAATAAAAAAAAGGAGCGTTATACCCAAACGTTCCTTTTTTTTTAATGAGCTTTGTCGGTTGTAATTTTAGCCTTAAAATTTCTTAGCCCTTAAGTTAAATCACGGCTTAATGCCTTACATGGGACTTACGAAGATTTTGTACTGAACCGTATCTGCTGGCGTTTTATTCAGAGTTTTGTTCAGTCACAGATTAAGTCGCTTTAAAGTAGAGCATAAAGTTTTTCGCGTATATTTCCGCCTCGGAATCTGATGAGGATTTTGAAGAAGAGGTAAAGCGCGGTAATCGGAAATTGTTTTTACGATCTTACAAATCCAGTTTAAGGTCGCCTTTTCTTATGATCTTAAAGTAACGCATAAGTTCGCTTATTCCCAGCACCAGTGCGGCGGGTAATATTATGTGCATAAACAGGATTTCGGTAAGGGTAATGCCTATCCCAAAGCCCGCTTCCGTCATTGCGACGTAGGTCTGGAAAGGCCCCACAAGGCCCGCAGTGCCCATGCCCGAGCCCACGGGAGTGGATACCATGCCGAATACAGCCGAAGATATCGGGCCCAATATAGCGCTTGCGATAATCGTAGGCAGCCATATTACGGGGCGGCGGATAATGTTGGGCATTTGCAACATGCTGGTGCCTATGCCCTGTGCGATAAGACCGCTCCAGCGGTTTTCACGGAAGCTCATGACGGCAAAGCCCACCATCTGGCAGCAACAGCCCACGACCGCGGCGCCTGCGGCTATTCCGTCAAGCGACAGCGCAACGCCTATCGCGGCGGAGCTTATGGGCAAAGTAAGCGCTATTCCCATCAGTACGGACACTAAAATTCCCATGATTATCGGCTGTTGCTGTGCGCCCGCGTTTATTACGCTGCCGATAAAGTTCATGAAAGAGGAGATGGGGGGACCCGCCAAAAGCCCTATTACCGCACCGCTGAAAATGCTGACCAGCGGGGTGACTATGATGTCCACTTTGGTTTTGCCCGCCACCAAGGAGCCCGTTTCCAGCGCGACGAAAGCCGCGATAAAAGCGCCTAAGGGCTCGCCTACGCCCGATATTACCGTGTTGCCGTCGATGATGTTGGAGGCAAACGCGCCTATCATGCCCGCAACGCCCGCGCTTATGGATACCATGGGCGCTTTTTTCAGTTTGTACGCCATGCCTATACCTATGCCGGCGCCCATCATGGCTTTTGCAAAAGTGCCGATATGTCCTATAAATTTGCCGATTACGCCCGGGATGAACGAGCCTATCTGTCCTATAATAGTGCCGATTATAAGCGTTGCGAAAAGACCTATCGCCATGCCTGAAAGTCCGTCGATGAAAATATAGTTAAGCACTTTCAGCGTGGTTTTCCAAAAGCCCGGCTTTTCCTTTTGCCTGTTTTCCTTTTTGACTTCCATGCCGAAGGGATTGCCGCTTTCGCTGTTCTCGATTACAAGCGCGTCGTCAAGGTTCTTTACTTCGTTTTCCGTAGCGGAATCTTTTCCGCTTGCGTCCGCAGTGCTTTTGCTTGCCTCGCTTTTATCCGTTGTTTCGCAGTCGTTTTCGGCGGGTACGCTTTCGCTGACGTTTACATAGGGCGTTTCCTTATCGGAAGACGAGTTGCCGTTTGCCGTCTGTTCCGCGAGAGCAAGAGAGGAGTTGTTTTCTTCGGTTTTTTCGGATTTGTGTCGTTTTTGCTTCATTTTTGTCTCCTTTATAAGTAAATGATTATTGTGCGGAGCAAATAAAAAAATACGCTTCGGATAAATCCCGTAACTAACCAAAAGCCGTAACGGAACCGCGTCCGTGCAGTTTTCGGTTTTTTAAGGTAAGTCACGGCGACTTTATCCTAAAGCGTATAAGTCGTTGCCCCGTGCGGGAGCAAAAATAGCACTTATGCCATTTTACCTGGTAGCCAACCGATGCGTACATCGGTTTTAACGAAAGGGGACGGTAAAAATCGTCCCCCATACGTTTTCCTGTAAAAATTTTCTGATTGGCGGTAAATTACTTTTTTAGGTAAACCTGCGTCAATCGTTAAATTACTTGCCTGCTTTTTTCTTGTAGTTTTCCAGTCTTACTTTCGCGTCTTCTTCAGCCTGAGCGAAGAGTTTTTCGGCAACTTCGGGGTTGGCTTTCTTAAGCGCGGTGTAACGGACTTCGCCTGCAAGGTAATCCTGATAGGAGCCCGTCGGATCCTTGGAATCCAGAGTGAAGGGGTTGACGCCCTCGGGTGCGGCGGGATTGTAGCGGTAAAGCTGCCAGTAGCCCGCTTCGACCGCTTTCTTGGTTTCAAGCTGTCCGTTGGACATGTCGATGCCGTGGTTAATGCAGGTTGCGTATGCGATGATGAGAGAAGGTCCGTTGTAAGCTTCGGCTTCGGCAAGCGCTTTGATAAGCTGGTTCTTGTCGGCGCCCATAGCCACCTGAGCAACGTAGACGTAGCCGTAGCTCATCGCCATCATGCCGAGGTCTTTTTTCTTGGTGCGCTTTCCTGCCGCGGCGAATTTCGCAACCGAACCGGTAGGAGTAGATTTACTTGCCTGTCCGCCCGTATTGGAATAAACCTCGGTATCAAGGACAAGCACATTGACGTCCTCGCCGGAGGCAAGCACGTGATCCAGTCCGCCGTAACCGATGTCGTATGCCCAGCCGTCGCCGCCGAAGATCCAGACGGAGGGTTTAACCAGGCAGTCGACGTTGTCACGGATATCGGAAAGCTCGGCCTTTTCGGTTTCAAGAGCGGCTTTTACTTTCGCGGCCGCTGCCTTGCTGCCTGCCGCGGTGTTCTTGTTTTCAATCCATTCGTTGAACGCCGCTTTGGTGGCGGGGCTTACTTCGTCCATTGCCGCCAGCATATCGGATTCAAGTTTAGCCCTGCGCGCTTTGTAAGCGAGATTCATGCCGTAGCCGAATTCCGCATTGTCCTCGAACAGGCTGTTTGCCCATGCGGGGCCGTGTCCTTCGGCGTTCTTGGTGTAGGGGCAGGTGGGTGCCGAGCCGCCGTAAATAGAGGAGCATCCAGTAGCGTTTGCGACGATCATGCGGTCGCCGAAAAGCTGTGTGACGAGTTTGACGTAAGGAGTTTCGCCGCAGCCCGCGCACGCGCCCGAGAATTCGAACAGCGGCTGACGGAACTGGCTGCCTTTGATGGTTTCGGGCTTGAATTTCGCGCTGACGTCCTTCTGGACAACCGTGCGGCTGTAATCCCAGTTGGCTTCTTCCTTCTTCGCAACGGGTTCGAAAGGCATCATCTTAAGCGCCTTTACTTTGGCGGGGCAGACGTTTGCGCAGCTGCCGCAGCCCGTGCAGTCCAGCGGGGAAATCTGAATACGGAAGTCGTATTCGGGAAGACCCAGAGCGGGTTTCGCAACGTAATTTTCGGGTGCTTTCGCCGTTTCTTCTTTGGTGGTAAGCACTGGTCTTATGCTTGCGTGCGGGCAAACCATGGAGCACTGTCCGCACTGTATGCAGTTTTCGGGAATCCACACGGGCAGGGCGGAAGCGATGCCGCGTTTCTCGAACTGAGTAGTGCCGGTGGGGACGTGGCCGTCGGGCTCGAAAGCGGAGACGGGCAGTTTGTCGCCTTCCTGAGCGGAAATGGGTTTGATGAACGCGCGGAAGTACGGATCGGAAGGTCCTTCCACCATGGGCGCGCCCTTAGTGGTGGTAGCCCAGTCCTCGGGATATTTGATTTCCACAAGGCCTTCGATGGCTTTGTCGACGCAGGCGTAGTTCATGTTGACGACGGCGTCGCCCTTCTTGCCGTATGCCTTTTTGATCATCTGCTTCATGTAATCGGCAGCCTGCTCGTAAGGAATGATGTTGGCAAGTTTGAAGAACGCTGCCTGGCAAACGGTGTTAACGCCCTTTCTTGCGCCGATTTCGTTGACTATCTTAAGCGCGTCGAGAGTGTAGAACTTGATATGCTTTTTTGCAATCTGGTTCTTCATCTGATAAGGAAGCTCTTCGTCCAGCTGGTCCTTGTTCCAGATGGTGTTAAGCAGGAATACGCCGCCCTCCTTAAGGTCGGACACCATGTCGTAACGGGTCACGTAAGACTGGTTGTGGCAGGCGACGAAATCGGCCTGGTCAATGAGGTAGGTGGATTTAATGGGAGTTTTACCGAAGCGCAGGTGCGATATGGTAAGGCCGCCGCTCTTTTTGGAGTCGTACGCGAAATAGCCCTGAGCGTACATGTCGGTATGGTCGCCGATGATTTTGATGCTGTTCTTGTTGGCGCCCACCGTTCCGTCGGAGCCCAGTCCGTAGAACTTGCAACGGCTTGTTCCCTCGGGAGAAGCGTTGATGAACTTGTCGACGGGGAGAGAGGTGCCCGTTACGTCGTCGGTGATGCCCACGGTGAAGTGATTTTTGGGATTTTTCTTTTCAAGGTTTTCGTAAACCGCGCCAACCATGGAGGGGTTGAATTCCTTGCTGCCCAATCCGTATCTGCCGCCGTAAACCTTGATGTCGCCGCGGCCGGATTCGGCAAGCGCTGCGCAAACGTCGAGGTAAAGGGGTTCGCCCAAAGAGCCTGCTTCTTTCGTGCGGTCAAGCACCGCGATTTTCTTTACGGATGCGGGAATTGCGTCCACAAAGTCTTTTACGGAGAAAGGACGGTAAAGTCTTACTTTCAGAAGGCCTGCTTTCTTGCCCTGTTTTGCAAGATAATCGACCGTTTCTTCCGCCGCTTCGCAGCCCGAACCCATCATGACAATGATGTTTTCTGCGTCGGGCGCTCCGTAATACTGATAAAGCTCGTACTTTCTGCCCGTGAGCTTCGTTACCTTTTTCATCATTTCCTTTACGATGCCGGGTACCGCCTCGTAATATTTGTTGGCAGCCTCGCGGTTCTGGAAATAAATGTCGCCGTTCTGAGCGGTGCCCATCTGAACGGGATGCTCGGGATTAAGCGCGCGCGCTTTAAAGCGTCTGATGTCTTCCATATCCACAAGGGGAAGAATCTCGTCGTATTCGATGCCGTCGATTTTGCTTACCTCGTGGCTGGTGCGGAATCCGTCGAAAAAGTGGAGGAAAGGCACGCTGGATTTAAGCGTGGAAAGGTGCGCGACAAGCGCAAGGTCCATGACTTCCTGCACGGAATTGGAGGACAACATGGCAAAACCGGTCTGACGGCACGCCATTACGTCCGCATGGTCACCGAAGATGTTAAGCGCGTGCGCGGCAAGCGCCCTGGCGCTGACGTGGAACACGGTGGGAAGAAGCTCGCCCGCGATTTTGTACATATTGGGGATCATCAGCAACAAGCCCTGGCTTGCGGTGTAAGTGGTAGTCAGTGCGCCCGCCACCAAAGAGCCGTGCACCGCACCCGCGGCGCCGCCTTCGGATTCCATTTCGGCAAGTCTTAAGGGCTGTCCGAACATGTTTTTCCTGCCCTGAGCGGACCACTCGTCCGCAACTTCCGCCATGGGGGAGGAAGGCGTAATGGGGTAAATGGCCGCAACTTCGCTGAATGCGTATGCAATGTGCGACGCGGCGGTATTACCGTCGATTGTCATTTTTTTCATAGTTATCCTCCAAATAAAATATTCTTGGTTTTTAAGTCTGCGTAGCCCGTATTTCAGGCGCACGCCCATTGGTTTTCCGGTAATTTTGACGCGGCGAAAAAGCCGTCTTCCGAAAAGCCTTAACTATTATAAAACTTTTGCGGATATTAGTCAAACGTTATCGATTAAAATAGTAGAAATTACACAATAAAAAAGCGGTTTATGCGTTTCGCCCCCGAGAGCGAAAAACAAAAACCGCCGATTTGATTGCTGCCCGTTTTTCTTCGTTGATTTATTTGCAAAGCTGCGGCAAATGCCTTTTATCGGAGCTTTACGAAAAATATACGGTATCACAAAAAATATGAATTTTTGCAGATTGAATTTATCCGAGTCCGCGGGAACTGCCTTCCCACAGCGTAACTTTTCCCTTTTCAAGCGTGGATTTAAGATCGATTAACCGCTGATTCGACGAGCCGCGGAATTTAAGCAGCAGATTTTTTTTGTCCGCCTCAAACCTGCCGTCCACCAGGACGTCCGCTATCGACAGGATGTCTTTTATCTCGGGCGTGCAGGCGCGGCAGGAAGGGGAAGACAGTTCTTCAAACGTGAAACCCGTGTAAATCCATATTGTTTTATCGGGAAGCTGCTTTTTCACCTTTGCAAGGAAGGGAAGAAGGGCTTTTTGATTTTCGGGCTCTAACGGCTCACCGCCCAGAACGGTAAGCCCCGATATGAATTCGGGAGAAAGCGCGCTTAAGAGTTCTTCTTCGGTTTCTTCGGTGAAGGGACGGCCGTAATCAAACGCCCACGTTTGGGGCTGAAAACATTCCTTACAGCGGTTTCTGCACCCCGACACGAACAGCGAAACTCTCACGCCCGGTCCGTCGGCTATATCCGTTTTTTTGATGTTACCGTAAAAAATTTTAGTTTCTCCTTGTAAAAATCCGTTATAAAAACACGATTCCGCCGCCTCATGACAAGTTAACCCGAGACGGCGGAACGGAAATGCCGCTTTGTTTTTATGCTTTTCGCTGCGGTTGTATTATGCGGAATACAATCCCGCTGAAGTTTCCTGAAAAGCGCGCGATTAAAGGTGCAGCACGCGGTCTTTTATTTCCTGAGTGCGGCCCTGATTCCAGAACTGCGTGCCGATGTAGCCGCATGTACGTCTTGCGACGTTCATTTTGTCCTGGTCGCGGTTGCCGCACTGCGGGCATTCCCACACAAGCTTGCCGTCCGCTTCCTTAATCTGTATTTCGCCGTCGAAGCCGCAGACCTGGCAGTAATCGCTTTTCGTGTTAAGCTCCGCATACATGATGTTGTCGTATATGAACTTGATTACCGAAAGCACCGCCTCGATGTTGTTCTGCATATCGGGCACCTCGACGTAACTTATCGCGCCGCCCGTGGAAAGGGACTGGAACTGCGACTCGAAACGCAGCTTTTCGAATGCGTCGATGTTTTCGGTTACGTGCACGTGATAGCTGTTGGTGATGTAGCCTTTGTCCGTTACGCCTTCTATTATACCGAAGCGGCGTTGCAGGCATTTGGCGAATTTATAAGTCGTGCTTTCAAGCGGCGTGCCGTAAATGCCGAATCCTATCGTGGTTTTTTCCTTCCACGCGTTGCATTTTTCGTTCATGTACTCCATTATGCGCAGGGCGAAAGGGGTGGCGGCGGGGTCAGTGTGCGACTTGCCCGTCATGTAACGCACGCATTCGCAAAGTCCCGCGTATCCCAGTGAAATCGTCGAGTATCCGCCCACAAGCAGTTTGTCGATGGTTTCGCCTTTTTTGAGGCGCGCGCATGCGCCGTACTGCCACAGTATGGGCGCGGCGTCGGACAGAGTGCCTTTAAGACGGTTGTGCCTGCACATAAGCGCTTTGTAACAAAGCTCCAGCCGCTCGTCGAATATTTTCCAGAACTTATCCTCGTTTCCGCCAGAGGAAAGCGCTACGTCCACAAGGTTTATCGTAACCACGCCCTGGTTGAATCTGCCGTAAAATTTGTAATTGCCGTTTTCGTCTTTCCAGGGTGAAAGCGCGCTTCTGCAGCCCATGACGGGGAAGCAGTTGCCTTCTTTAAGCTCCTTCATCTTCTTTTCGGAGATGTAGTCGGGGACCAGTCTTTTTGCGGTGCAACGCGCGGCAAGCTCGGTCAGATACCAGTACTTGTCGCCTTCGTGAATGTTGTCTTCCTCAAGCACGTATATGAGTTTGGGGAAGGCGGGGGTCACCCATACGCCTTTTTCGTTTTTGACGCCCTGGTGACGCTGGCGCAGAACTTCCTCTATTATAAGCGCAAGGTCGCGCTTTTCTGCTTCGTTTTTCGCCTCGTTCAGATACATGAACACCGTAACGAAGGGCGCCTGTCCGTTGGTGGTAAGCAGCGTCACAACCTGGTACTGTATGGTCTGTACGCCGCGGCGTATTTCTTCACGCAGTCTCTTTTCGGTAAGCTCCTCGACTTTCTCCTCGGACGGTTTTGCACCCAGGGATTCCGCTTCGGCTATTATGTCGCGGCGAATCTTTTCGCGGCTTACGTTGACGAAGGGCGCAAGATGCGCAAGCGATATCGACTGTCCGCCGTACTGGTTGGACGCGACCTGCGCTATTATCTGCGTGGCGATATTGCACGCCGTGGAAAAACTGTGCGGACGCTCTATAAGCGTGCCCGTTATGACAGTCCCGTTCTGCAGCATGTCCTCAAGGTTGACCAGGTCGCAGTTGTGCATGTGCTGCGCGTAATAATCGGTATCGTGGAAGTGTATTATGCCTTCGTTGTGCGCGTCCACTATATCCTTCGGAAGCAGAATTCTGTTTGTAAGGTCGCGCGAAACCTCACCCGCGATGTAGTCGCGCTGCGTAGAATTCACTATGGGGTTTTTGTTGGAGTTTTCCTGTTTGGCTTCCTCGTTGTTGCACTCGATAAGGCTGAGGATTTTGTCGTCGGTGGTGTTGGACTGACGCACCAGCATGCGGGTATAACGGTAGGTGATATACGCTTTTGCCACCTCGTACGCGCCGTGCGCCATAATCTGATGTTCCACTATGTCTTGAACTTCCTCCACGCCGGGCGTGCGGCCCAGTTTTTCGCAGGCGTTTACCACGCTTTCGGAAATGCGCTTTATCTGCATTTCGGTCATGCGGCATCCTTCCGCAACCGCCTCGTTTGCCTTAGTGATTGCGTTTACGATTTTTTGGGGGTCGAACAACTGTTCCGCACCGTTACGCTTGATTATTTTCATAAATGTCGCCTCACGTTGAAAGTATTTGTAATTTACCATATATTGTATATAATCGGTAAATAATTGATTTTCAACACAATATATAGGTATTCACAGCTTGCTTATATTACAACAAAAAAAGCGACTCGGTCAAGCGAATCGCCTTAGTCGCCTTAAAAAAATTTTAAAGCGCAAAATTCCCGTTCGGGACGCTAATAACAGGAAACTTCAGACTTTTCCGATTCGGGTTAAAAACAGTTTTGCCGCGCCGTTTGCCTTCTTGACTGAAAGATTTTTGCAGTAGCCGCATTCGGAAGGAGAGTTGCCCGGCATTTTGCCGTTATAGTCCGCGACTTTTTTAAACGCCGATACTATGTCGGCTTCGGCCGCGCCTGAGTCAAGGTCGCGGTAAAGCACGTAAAAGCCCGTCCTGCATCCCATGGGTCCCACGTAAATAACCTTGTCTTTTTCCGGTCCGTTTCTCAAAACGGTCGCCAAAAGATGCTCCAAGGAATGCATTTCCGCGTCTGTAAGCAGCTTGTCGCGGTAGGGCGCGCATATGCGCACGTCGTAGGTATATATATCGCCGTCCTTGCGCGAAAGGTATATTCCCGCGGGGTGGTTAAGGTGATCGATCGTAAAAGAGGCTATTTTTTCCATTAAAATTACTCCTTTAAAACAAATTCGTCGGATTTTTACTTTATGGCTTCGTCTTTTTAAGCGGGCTGTAAGGCGGCTTTGTTTATAATGCGTAAACGCAGATACGGCGGGGCGAAAGGTTTTTAACACTTCGTAGCTTGATTTATCCCAAATCAGTATCTGACCGCATGCAAAAAGCCGTAATACCGCAAACGACGGACGGGTAATGCGTCAGCCCATGCTTTTATTATAGACCTTTTACGTCACTGCTGCAAATAATTTCAACACTCAAAGACAAATTATTGACTAAAGGCGGTAAAAATGTTAGAATATACGAAAATACGGCATTTATAAGGATTTTTTTATGAATTTCGATGTGGAACTTGTGGGTAAAATAGGCTCTATGGCGCTTGTGGACAGCGTTCACGGCGAGCTTGACTACAATAAATTCGTCAGGATTTCGCGCTTTTTAAAGCCCGGCATGATTTGGGTTTCCAGCGGCGCGACCGTTATAGGCAGGCTGGATTACATTCACCGCAACGGGAAGGAGCTGACAGGCCCCGCCGACGACGTCAAAGCCGATTACGCCGCTCAGGGACAGACTATTTTAATGCAGACTTACCGTAACTTTATCGACAGCCGTTACTCGGTGCGTCAGGTGCTTCTGGAGCATAACCATTTCAACAACGAAACCAATCGCGAGCATATCAAGAATCTGCTTTTGCGTTGCGCCGAACAAAACGCAATTCCCATCATAAACTATAACGACTGCGTATCGTCCGAAGAAAACCGAAAGCTGGAAATTCTTAAACTGCAAAAAGCCGGCAAGCACGTCGTCGAACTTGTGGACAACGACGAAACCGCCGCTCAGGTGGCGTGCCTTGTCAAGGCCAGACTGCTGGTTATACTTACCAATCTCGACGGAATTTACAGCGATTTAGGCAATCCCGATTCTCTTATCCGCGAAATAAGCGGCAAGGACGCCGCCGAAGTCATCGAAAACATCGACGCCGTCAAGCAAATGTGTTCGGGCGCGTCCAGAGAAGGGGCTAACGGGGCAAAAGCAAAACTCGAGTACATAAAGCCCTGTATCGAAATCGGCACCAAAGTCATTATCGCAAGTTCCCGTTACGATCTTAAGGATATCGTGGAAAACAAAGTTCCCTGTACGGTCATTGCCGCAAAATAACTTCAGGTAATTCGATTTTAATAATATCGTACAGCTTCAGCGTATAGTTTTTGTGTAATTCTTTGACCGAATCAAAGTATGCGGCAACATTCCATACGCTTACCGTAAAAAAAATACCGTCCTTGGAAACGGGCGGTTTTTTTTGTTGCTTTTATTTTTTGTTGCGATTATTCGATTTATAGATCTTAGCGATATGTGTTCTTCAATAGTATTTCGGCGGCGGAACGAGGGTTCTATTTCTTATCGGTTATACCGTCTTTTACGGACTCCGTCGGATTCTCGGCAGACGGAGTCAAGTCGGTTTCGGATACGGTATCGGGGCTTGTCTTTTCCTGCGCGGCCGCGGAAGAACCGTCGCCGTCGGTTACTGTGTTTTCTATGTCGGATTTTTCTAGTGCCCCGACATTGTTTTCCGCGCGGTATTCAAAAAGATAGAGTTCGGGTTTTTTAATGCGCAGCACGGTAAGCGCGATTCCGCACGCTAAAAAGACCAGCGACTGAACCTGAGAGGGGGAAAGAACACCCAGAAACGCGCCGCGCGGGTCGTCGCGGAAAAACTCTATGACGAATCGGAAAATCGAGTAAGCAAAGCAATACACGATAAGATTAAAACCTTTGGGCTTGTCTTTCAGGGTAAAGACGAGTAAAACCGCAAAAAGGGCAAACAAAAAAACCGATTCATAAAGCTGGGTGGGGATTACTTTTTTGCCGATGGCGGGAAAATACAAGCCGTGTTCGCTTTCCTTGCCGTAGCAGCATCCCGCCAGAAAGCAACCTATTCTGCCTATGGCGTGGGCAAGCGCGACGCAAACAGACGCAATTTCCGCCTGGGAAAAAAAGGCGCGGCGGATGTTTGGCCTACGCGAGCACACCGCAAAGAGAATAAAACACAAAGCGCCTCCCACCAGTCCGCCCATGAAAGTAAGGCCGCCTAAACGGAAGACCCCCGTTTCAAAGAAATTGTAAACCGACTGAAAGAGAAAGGCGGACAGGATTCCCGCGGCGATGGACACGATGCCGGCGGTGGAGTAGTAATTATAGACGTCGTCGGGAGTTTTTTTCTTTGCGCAAAGGAACCGGTAAAGTACAACCGCCGCAATAATGGCGATTACCATAAAAACGGAATAAGAGGAAATCTTCCCGCCGAACATATACGGATACATCGATATAAGCCGCCTTTGTTGTATTTTTGGGATATGATACCATTTTTACGCAAATTTGTCAACTTTCGGGGCTTGTTGCAAAGTTAGTCCCGCCGTCAAATAATTGACTTTTGCTTCAATAACAATTATAATTTACGGGTAAACCTTTTTAAGGAGAAATCAATGAAAATCGACAGAAAAGAGGTGCTTCACATTGCAGAGCTTTCCCGCCTTACGTTTACCGAGGAGGAGCTTGACGCAATGGGGGAGCAAATGGGCAGCGTATTGGAAAAATTCCGTCGGCTGGACGAAGTGGACGTATCGGACGTACCGCCCACGGCGCACATTTTGCCGTTTGTCAACGTGCTTCGCGAGGATAAGGCGGCCGAACCCATGCCGCGGGAGGAGCTTTTAAAAAACGCGCCCGAATCCGACGGCAGCGCTTACATCGTACCTAAGGTTTTGGAGTGAGTTTTATGGATATCGTGAAGTTAAGCCTTACCGACGTAAGGGATAAAATAGCCGCAAAAAAGTTGAGTTCCGTCGAAGTTACGAAGGCGATTTTCGACAGAATAAAGGAAACTGCCGACCTTAACACTTTAATCACCGTAACCGAGCAAAGCGCACTTGAAAAGGCCGCGGAGGTGGACGGCAAAATCGCGCGCGGCGAAAAAATCGGCGCTCTTGCGGGTGTGCCGATAATAGTAAAGGACAATATTTCCACTTCAGGCATAAGGACGACCTGCGCGTCCCGTTTTTTAAGCAATTACGTGCCGCCTTTCGACGCAACCGTAATCAAAAAGCTCAAAGCCGCCGACGCCGTAATTGTCGGCAAGGCAAATATGGACGAATTCGCAATGGGTTCTTCCAACGAAAATTCCGCTTTCGGCCCCGTCAGGAACGCCGTGGACCCCACGCGCGTCCCGGGCGGCTCCAGCGGCGGCTCCGCTTCGTCGGTCGCGGCGTTCCAGGCGTTCGGCGCGCTTGGTTCGGACACGGGCGGCAGTATCCGTCAGCCCGCTTCTTTCTGCGGAGTGGTGGGACTTAAGCCCACGTATTCTGCGGTTTCGCGCTTCGGGCTTGTGGCGTTCGCGTCCTCTTTGGACCAGATAGGACCGATTACAAGGTGCGTGCGCGACAACGCGGAGCTTTTAAACGTCATCGCGGGGCACGACGAAATGGATTCGACTTCCGCTTTCGTCAAGGAAGATTATACCGATTACAAGACGGGGGTTAAGGGTAAGACAATAGGCATCGCCAAGGAGTTTTTCGACCGCGAATTTTCTGCCGAAGTCAAAAACGCCGTTCTTGCCGCCGCAAAACTCTACGAAAAGGCGGGCGCCGTCCTTAAAGAAATTTCCATAAGCTCTTTTGACGCCGCTCTTGCGACTTATTATATAATCGCGTGTGCCGAGGCAAGCAGCAATCTGGCGCGCTTCGACGGCGTAAAATACGGGCTGAGGGCGGACGCGGACGACTACATCGATATTTATTACAAGTCGCGCACGGCATATTTCGGCGCCGAGGTAAAACGCCGCATTATGATAGGCAATTACGTTTTGTCCAGCGGATATTACGACGCGTACTACCTTAAGGCCTCCAAAGTAAGGACAAAGATCAAGGCGGAGTTCGACGCGGCGCTCAAGGAGTGCGATTTCATTCTGGGCCCCACGTCGCCCACGACCGCTTTTAAATTGGGCGGCGATTTTACCGACCCCAGCGAGGCGTATACGGCGGACATATTCACCGTGCCCGTAAACATCGCGGGCAATCCCGCCATAAGCATCCCCTGCGGCGCGGACAAGTCGGGACTTCCCATAGGATTGCAGCTGATAGGGCGTTCCTTCGGGGAGAGAGAACTGTTCGGCGCGGCGGAAACTTTGGAAAAGGAGTTAGGCTGATGACTGCGGATTACGAAATTACCATAGGGCTTGAAATTCATTGCGAGCTTAAGACAAAAAGCAAAATATTCTGTTCCTGCCCCAACACTTTCGGCGGCGAACCGAACACTCATTGCTGTCCCGTTTGCTCGGGCTTTCCGGGCGTATTGCCCGTCCTTAACAAAACGGCGGTGGAATATACCGTAAAGGCGGGGCTTGCGCTCGGGTGCGATATTTCGCGTTACAGCAAGTGGGACCGCAAAAACTATTTTTATCCCGACCTTCCCAAGGCCTGGCAGACCAGCCAGTACGACTTGCCCCTTTGCAGAGGCGGCGGAGTGGCGTTCAAGGGCGCGGACGGCGAGGATAAGTTCGTCAGGCTTAACCGTATCCATCTTGAGGAAGACGCGGGCAAGCTTATTCATGAGGGCGGAGTCACGCGCGTGGATTACAACCGTTGCGGCGTTCCTCTCATGGAGATTGTTACCGAGCCTGACCTTCATTCGCCCGAAGACGCCGTGGCGTTTTTGACCGAGCTTAAAAACATTCTCAAATATACGGGCGTGTCGGACGTAAAGATGCAGGAGGGCAGCCTGAGGTGTGACGTCAATCTTTCCGTCGCCAGAAAAGGCGGGCCTTTGGGCACGCGTACCGAGACCAAAAACCTTAATTCTTTCAGATCGGTATTGCGTTCCTGCAAGTATGAGGCAGAGCGCCAGATCGAGCTTCTGGAAAGCGGCGGGGAAGTGGTGCAGGAAACGCGCCGCTGGGACGACGCCGCGGGCGAAGGCAGCGGCATGCGCGGCAAGGAAAACGCCCACGACTACAGATATTTTCCCGAGCCCGACCTTATGCCCGTCGTCATGTCCGATGAGGATATTGAGCGCATAAGGGCAACCATACCCGCCTTAAAACAGCAGCGCATTGATAAATACACCGCCGAGTATAACCTTTCGGATTACGACGCGGCGCTGATTACCGCGGACGTGGCGATTGCGGACCTCTTCGACGGGACGGTGGCGGAGGGCGCCAATCCCAAAAAGGCGGCCAATTTCATCATGGGTGACGTCATGCGCCTTGCAAAAGAGCCGGGAAGCGAGGACGTTAACATTAAAATTACTCCCGCTCAGTTAAGCGCGATGCTGTCGCTGGTGGAGCAGGGCGTAGTCAGTCTTGTCGCCGTACAAAAGGAAATTTTTCCCAAAGTCTGGGGCACGGACGCCGACCCTGCGGCAGTGGTGGACAAACTGGGTCTTCGTCAGTCCAACGACACTGCCGAAATCGAAGCCGCGGTCAAAGAAATCATGGCCGCTAACGAAAAAGTGGTCAACGATTACCGCTCCGGCAATACGAAGGTCGTGTCCTTCTTCGTGGGACAGGTCATGAAGGCCACTAAAGGCAAGGCTAATCCCAAAGTGGTCAACGAAGTGCTTTCAAGGTTACTTAAGGGCTGATGACGAAGGGATAGAATTTTTAACAACTGTTTACCTGTTAATCAAACCCCGGTTACGGATTTAAGGCGCCGTACATTTTTGTCGGCGTTACGCGGCGTATTGCGTTTTGCGCCGCGTTTTTATTTGTCGTTCTTATCTATAAATAAAAAACCTCATGGCAAAAACGGAAATAATTATATTTTCAAGCGTATTTTTTGCGCCCAACCGAAGGATATCGGGAAAAGCATAAAAAACGAGGTTTGTTTTTCGGAAAATCGGATTTTTAACGATAGACAAAAGAATAAGTCAATATTTGAAATTGATAAATATAATTTTTGTTAGCTTAAATGCATCTTTTGTGCTAAAATATTATAAATCGGCGGAACAAGAAAAAATAAATTTCCGTCGTCAAGGAGAAGTATGATATTATGAACATTCCGAGGCCCGAACATCCCGAGCCGCAATTTAAACGCGACAACTGGGTTAATCTTAACGGAGAATGGGAATTCGAAATTGATTTCTGCAACGAAGGCCGTGAGAAACAATATTTTCTCAGAGACAGCCTTGGCGATAAGATAATCGTACCTTTTGCGCCCGAAAGCGAACTTTCAGGCATCGGTTACAAGGGATTTATGGACGCGGTATGGTATCGTCGCGCTATAAACATTCCCGATTCTTTTAAGGGTAAACGCGTTATTCTTCATTTCGGCGCTGTGGATCACGAGGCGTTCGTCTATATTAACGGCGTGCTTGCGGGCACCCACAAGGGCGGCTACTGGCCTTTCAGCCTGGACATCACGGACTTAATCAAGGAAGCGGACAATTACGTCACCGTGCTTGCCGTGGACGACATGAGAAACGGCAAATACGGCACGGGTAAACAGTGTTCCGAATTGTATTCCCACGGCTGCGACTACACCCGCACCACCGGAATATGGCAAACCGTATGGATGGAGGCAGTGGAAGAGCAGCATATCGACTTTTTCCGTCTTACTCCCGTAGTGGAGGAGTCCTCTTTGGCAGTGGAGCTTAACACCGCGAAAAGCGGCGACTGCACCCTTACCGCGGAGGCGTTTTTCGACGGCAAACCCGTGGGGAAAAAGACCGTTACCGTCAAGTACGGTCATACCGCTTTTGACCTTAAGCTTGACAAGCTTTATTTGTGGGATCTGGGTCAGGGCAATCTTTATGACCTTAAGTTTACGCTTTCATGCAACGGAAAGGTGTCGGACGAAGTAAAAACCTATTTCGGCATGCGCTCCGTATGTTTTAAGGACGGAAAATTCTATCTGAACGGCAGATCCGTTTTCGGCAGGTTCATACTTGACCAGGGGTTCTATAAAGACGGCATTTACACGGCGCCCGACGTCAGCCGCTTCGACCAGGATATCAAGCTTTCGATGGATTTGGGTTATAACGGCGCGCGTTTCCACGAAAAAGTGTTCGAGCCGCTTGCGCTTTACGCCGCGGACAAGGCGGGCTACATGGTTTGGGACGAGTATCCCGACTGGCATGTTCATGTCGACGACTTCACTTGTCTTGACGAGCTTATTCCCGACTGGCTGGCGGAGATCAGGCGCGATTACAACCATCCCGCTATTATAGGCTGGTGCTGCCTTAACGAATCGTGGGATCGCGGACCCAGAAAACTCAGACAGGACGACAGATTGCTTGAAACTCTTTATCGCGTAGTTAAAAGTCAGGACAATACCCGTCCCGTCATCGACGTCAGCGGCAATTACCACGTCATTACCGATACTTTCGACGTCCATTGGTATGAGCAGAATCCCGAAGCTTTCCGCAAGGGATTTGAGGAAAATAACGGAGTTTTCGTTAACTTTACGGACAGACAGTCTTACAACAATACTCCTTATTGGGTTTCCGAGTACGGCGGAATCAAATTGCCCGATGACGAAGGCGGCTGGGGTTACGGCAACGCGCCCAAGGACAGGAAAGAGTTCTTTGAAAGGTATAAGGGCCTTACCGACGTGCTTTTGGACAACGAAAAATGCTGGGCGCTTTGTTACACTCAGCTTTACGACGTGGAGCAGGAGGTTAACGGGCTTTACCGCTACGACCGCAGCGACAAGTTCACGGCGGAAGAAAAGAAGTTCCTTAAATCCGTAATGACAAGAAAAGCGGCTGTGGAAAAGTAGTCTTTTCCTTAACCGCAGTCAGATAAAAATATAACGCAAAAAAATCGCGTGCGGAGTTTTAACCGTGCGCGATTTTTTTTATTCGGTTTTATTCGGGCGTAAACGGATTATTTAAAGACCCAAAAAACGAAGGAAAAATTCGTTTTTGACCAAAAAGACCTGAAATTTACAAAATTTGTGTGAAAAAGACCGCCGCTACGCCAGCAGTTTTTCCATGAATGCCACGCCGCTTTCCGTAAACACGCCCGTTTTCGCCGCGTTTTCCTCGTCAAAGACGTTTACGCCGCTTTCGTAAGGATGCTCGCTGTCGTAGATAAGGTAGGGTACGGGATCGGAAACGTGAGTCTTTTTGACGACAGGCGTAGCATGGTCGGGAAGAATGGCGATTTTAAAGGGAGTTTTCTGCGATTCAAGGTACTTTAGGACGGGCCCCACAATTTTTCGGTCGATTAACTCAATCGCCAGCTTTTTTTCCGCATAATTGCCCTGATGGCCGCACTCGTCGGGCGCTTCAAGGTGTATGTAAACGAAATCGTTTTTCTTTAACGCGTTTATCGCCGCCTCGGCTTTGCCGTCGAAATTCGATTTTATCGTGCCCGTCGCGCCTTGTACGTCGATTACTTCCATACCTGCTGCGATGCCTATGCCCTTTATCAGGTCCACGGCGGAAATAACCGCACCTTTAAGCCCGTGTTTACGGTAAAAGTCGTCAAGCGCGGGTTTTCTGCCTTCGCCCCACAGCCAGACAGAGTTGGCGGGATTAAGGCCTCTTTCGCGGCGCTTAAGGTTGACGGGATGGTCTTTCAGCAGCTCGTAAGATTTTTTCATGATTTTCAGAAAGCTTTCCGCGTGTTCGCCTTCGGGAAGATATTCGGTAATTTTACGGTCGCTTATGTCGTGCGGCGGAGTCAGTATCGCGCCCGTACCGGCGTTTTTAAGCAGCAGACAGTGACGGTAACTTACGCCGCCGTAAAGTTCCGCCCCGTCAAGCGGCAGACGTTCGGACAGAAAAGCAATCAGTTCATGCGCTTCCTGCGTCGTGATTTCGCCCGCGGAATAGTCCGTCATGATCTTGTTTTCGTAATCTTCGGTTTCCGAAAGAGTGACAAGGTTGCAGCGGTAGCTTACGTCTTCAGGGCCCATTTTTACGCCTATGCTCAACGCCTCGAGGGGAGAGCGGCCAGTATAGTAGCGTTCGGGCGCGTAGCCCATTACTGACAGGTTTGCAACGTCGCTTCCCGGCTTCATGCCGTCGGGTACGGTTTGGCAAAGACCCGTTTCCGCTTTTGCCGCCAGCGCGTCGGAGAAAGGTTTATACGCTTCCTTCATGGGAGTATTGCCCTTTTCGTCGGGATAATCGGCCATTCCGTCAAACAAAACTACAACGTATTTTTTCGCGGTTCTTTCCATTTTAACAGGCGTCCTTATGATTTTTTACGGCAAAATTATACCACTTTTTGCGGCTTAAGTCGAGTATATTTTTACTCGACGGTGACGGATTTTGCAAGATTTCTGGGCTTGTCGATGTCGCAGCCCTTTACCGCGGCGACGTAGTATCCGAAAAGCTGCAGATAAACGGCCGTAAGCACGGGCGCAAGCAGCGGATGGCAGTCGGGGATATAAAGAGTATGTTCCGCTTCGTTCTCCACGGCGCGGTTTTCATTAGAGGCTACGGCAATCACTTTTGCCCCGCGCGTTTTTACTTCTTTTATGTTGGAAAGGGTCTTTTCGAAAAGCCTTTTGTCCACGGCTACGGCGATCACGGGCGATCCGTTCTCTATAAGCGATATCGTGCCGTGCTTAAGCTCTCCTGCGGGGTAGGCTTCGGCGTGAATGTACGATATTTCCTTCAGTTTAAGCGCGCCCTCCAAAGCGGAGGCGTAGTCCATGCCGCGGCCGATGAAAAAGAGGTCCTTGTTTTTATAATAAAGCGAGGCGAGATACTGCGTTTCTTCGGGCTTTTCAAGTAACTTCGTTATGTTGTCCGACAAATTCTTAAGGCTTTTAAGCTGCTCTTCATACTCGGATTGCGGAATCGTGTCAAGCGTCTTTGCAAGGTAAAGCCCGATAAGATACAGCGCGGCTACCTGAGTGGTGTAGCCCTTTGTCGTAGCCACGGCGATTTCGGGACCCGCGTGCGTGTACAAGACGTCGTCCGCCTCCCTTGCGATGGAGGAGCCCAATACGTTTACCACCGCAAGCGTCCTGCTTTTAAGGCGTTTTGCCTCCCTAAGCGCGGCAAGAGTGTCCGCCGTTTCTCCGCTTTGGGAGATTATTATCGTAAGGACGCGCTCGTCCGCGATGGGACTGCGGTATCTGAATTCGCTGGCAAAGTCCGTTTCGACGGGGATACGACAAACGCGCTCGATGTAATATTTGCCTATGATGCCCGCGTGATAAGCCGAACCGCAGCCCACAATGTTGATTTTTTTAATGCTTTTTACGTATTCCGCGCTTAAACTGATGTCGTACAGCACGATTTTGTCGTCCTTTATGCGCGGCATTACCGTGTCGCGGACGGCTTTGGGCTGCTCGTGAATTTCCTTAAGCATGAAGTGGGGATAGCCGCCTTTTTCGGCGGTTTCGGGGTCCCAGTCCACAAAGAAGGGCTTCTTTTCTTCCACTTCCATGTTTTTATTGTAAATTACGACTTTTGTGCCGCTTATGCAGGCGATTTCGTCGTCGGAAAGCAGAATGAAGTTCCTTGTGTGTTTCAAAAGCGCGGGCATATCGGAGGCTATGAAATTTTCGTCCTTGCCCAATCCCACGACAAGGGGACTGTCCTTTCTTATTGCGTAAAAGACGTCGGGAGTTTCGTTGAACAGTATCCCCAGAGCATAAGAACCCGACAGCTTGTTAAGCACTTTTCTTATGCAGTCCAGAACGTCTCCGTCGAAGTAGTATTCCAGAAGATGCGCTATTACTTCCGTGTCCGTCTGCGAAACGAACTTGAATCCCTTATCCGTCAGAAACGATTTAAGCTCCAGATAATTTTCTATAATTCCGTTGTGTACGACCGCGAATCTGCCGTCTTCCGATAGATGCGGATGGGAATTGACGTCGTTGGGTTCCCCGTGCGTCGCCCAGCGGGTGTGTCCGATGCCCACCGTTCCGTCCAGATTTTCGCCGCCCGATGTAAGCTCTATAAGCTTAATAAGCCTGCCTTTGGCTTTTACCGCCTGAATTTCTCCTTTTGCGTTTTCCACGGCGATTCCGCTTGAGTCGTATCCGCGGTACTCCAGTTTTTTAAGTCCGTCCAAAAGAAGGGGAGCCGCCTTGCGCCTTCCCGCGTAACCAACTATTCCGCACATTTTATACTCCTTGAAAAAAATTATGTTTTACGGGGTTTTCCTCTCAAAGCTTTTCGGTCCGTCATTCGCAATTAAGCAAATGTCGGTTTACGGGCCTCATTTTCTGAAAGAATATCCGACGTTAACATTATATGTTTTTAACTTTTTGCGGTTTAACTTTCCGCGTTTTTGCCGCTTTCGCCGTCGCCGTCGCCTTTTTCGTCCTCCGCGACTTTCTCTTCGGGTTTATGAAGAATTATTTTTATTATCAGCAATACGACGATAATTATTGCGATTATGCCCAGCGCCGTAATTATCCAGTTGATGTACGGCTCGAAAAACCGGCAGAGCAGAAGGATTATAAGGCTTGCCACAAGGTTTCCCGCAACTACGGACGCAAGCGCGTTACGGTATTTCATTTTAAGCAGCGACGCCACCGCGCAACCCGTCCACACGCCCGTAAGCGGCAACGGTATCGCCACAAATATAAATACGCCCAGCATCTTCTTGCGTTCGGTCCGTTTTTTCGCCAGGTCGTCCTGTCCGCTTTCTTCGCCGATTTTTACCGATTTGCTCTTTTTTTCGAACTTGTCGTAAAGCGCGGTCCCTATTTTGCGGAAGAATCTGGTTTTCGACAGCCACTTTATAAAGGGAATAAGCACCAGCAACAGTAACGGCGCCAGCATGGACGAGCCTATAAACGCAAACAGCCAGGACTCGAGGTAATTGAGTTTAAGACCCAGCCCTATGGGTATGGCAAGACGCGCCTCCACTATGGGCAGGGCGGCGATAAGCACGGTAACTATCTGCGGGTAAGCAAAAACCCTTATCAAAAAGTCCAGAATGGTTTCTATCAGTCTGTCTATCATTCACACCTCGCGCGGCAAACGAACAATTGTTTTCCGTTTTCCATATTATGTAGGAGAAGCTTGGGCGGGTAAAATATTTTTACCGCTGCATAAAAGCATCCGTACATAACCATTATATTTTACAATACGCTTGATTATTTGTCAATTTAAGTGCGGCGTGCTTGACAAAAGCTTACAAAAAAAGTTAAAATATGCGCAGGAGTAATAAATTTATGGGCAAATATTTCGGTACCGACGGAATAAGAGGAAAATACGGCGAAAAGCTGGACGAAACGCTTGCTTACAAAACCGGGCTGGCGCTGGGCGGCTTTTACGGCGGCGGTAAATTCGTGCTGGGCAGGGATACGCGCATCTCGGGCGAGGAAATCGAAAACGCTCTTGTGCGCGGAATTACCGATATGGGCGGGGAAGTTCTGCTTCTCGGAATTCTGCCTACCCCTGCGGTCGCCATGCTTGCGATTAAACACGGCGCCAAATGCGGCGTCATGATTTCCGCTTCCCACAATCCGCCGGAGTATAACGGCATCAAGGTTTTCGACGGCAACGGCGTAAAGCTGGGCGAGGAGCAGGAAGGCAGTATCGAATACTACATCGACAATCTTCCTTCCGTCACGGGAGGCGGCAAAGTCGAGAAAAAGGACGGCGCCAAACGCGAGTACATCGAGTACCTCGTCGACACCGTAAACGCCGATTTCCGCGGACTTAAAGTATGGCTGGATTGCGGTTACGGCGCGGCTTCCACCGTCGCGGAGGAGGCTTTCAGACGCCTGGGCGCTACGGTGTCCGTAGACAACTGCAAGCTTCGCGGCGAAAAAATCAACAGCGGCTGCGGCGCGCTTTATCCTCAGTACGTCCGCAACAGCATGAAGGGCACGGATTGCAGACTGGGATTTGCGTTCGACGGCGACGCCGACAGGTTAAGCGTGGTAATGGACGGCGACATCATCGACGGCGATACGGTCTTATATAATATTTCCAAAGCCATGGACATAAAGGACGGAGTGGTAGTGGGTACCATTCTCAACAACCTGGCGCTTGAAAACAAGCTTGCCGAAAACGGAAGAAGACTGGTGCGCACCCCCGTGGGCGACAAGTACATCTGCGACCTTATGTACCGCAAGGGCTACAATATCGGCGGGGAGCAGTCAGGGCACTATATCGTTTATCCCGCCGCAACTACCGGCGACGGCATCTTAAGCGCCATGTTTTTGGCAAAATCGCTTTATAAAAACGGTTCGCTTGAGAAAATCGAAAAACTGCAGCTGGTGCCGCAAAAAGCCATTGCCGAGTACGCAGACCCCTCGATCATGTACGACAAGACCATGCGCAAAATGACCGAGGAAGCGGAGGCGCAGCTTGCGGGCAAAGGCAGGATTATCGTCCGTATGAGCGGTACCGAACCTAAAGTGCGCGTCATGGTGGAATGCAGCGAGCCCGCTCTCGTGGACGAGATTCTTGCGCGTTTCAAAAAGTATATAAATTCTCTTGCCGTCTGATTAAGCGGAAAAGCCGATCGGTCTTACTTTGTGCGGAGCGTTTTTTGAAGCGTGTAAATTACAAATAATTCAGCCGTACGGTTTTGTGCTTTTATGCGGTTGTTTTCCGTCGCGGTGTTATATGGCGGTAAAATTATCGGGGCGTAACGTCGTAAATATCGACGCCGCTTTCCGACTATGTATTATTCAATATTAAAGTCAAAAAGAACGGTCCTTTCTTTACGGGACCGTTTTTATAATTTAAAATCCGCGTAGTTTAGGGGTAAAACAGGCGGCGTTTTTTGTGATTCTGTGGCATAAGCGGATAAAAAATTCGATTATGCGGCGGAAAAACAGACAAAAATAATTTTGATTATTATTTCCTGTGCCGAATAGATTTCAATCAAGGTGGGAGAAAAATACGAGACGGTTTTCAGGGTGTGGTTGTTCCCGGGCGGAATTTTAAAGCTATGGTCTGAATATTCCGCGCAAAAAAAAGCGTCCCGACTTACATCGGGACGCGTGTGATTGATGCTTAAGGTTCAGGATAAAACGTAGGTGGATACCGAATACTGGCTTGCGGTGGTTACCGTAAGATACAGTTTGCCGTCCGTGGTAAGCGCTTTGCGTACCGACGAAACGTCTTCGATAGAAGTGATCGCGGTACCCGCATAATTGTAAACGGTCGCTTTATTCTGTTCGTCGAGTTTGACGAATATTCCGTCGGAGTTGTAAATAAGTGAATCGGTTAAGTTTCCGATACTGTCAAGTGCCAAGCCCGCGATATTGTCTTTGGACACAAGATAATTGTTTTTGACGGTACCGTCGGTTTCGGTTATGTTTGTCAACGCATAGCCGCCGTAAAAAGTAAGCGAGGAGTATTTGGGTTCCATCACCACTTTGCCGTCGAAGTCGATGGCCATGTATTGACCGTTCATTCCGCAGACGATAAGCTGAGAATTTTTGTAAATCTGGTAACTGTTTGTCGCGACGGATGCGATTTCGTTAAGGTCATTGTCTACGATAAAGAATTCGTTGTCGGAAGCGGCAAGTAAGCGGTTGTCCTTAAGCAAGATAAGTCCTTTGCTTACGTCGAAAGGTTTATTGCTTACGTCCGCGCCGACTTTGAGATCGGAATCGACTACATAGGTTTTTTCTTTGGTCTGGGAGGAGATGACCGCGACGCCGTCCACATAATTCACGGCGCTTGCGACAATGGCCGCGTCCACCGTTTTGTCTTTATAATTGTAGATTCCGGTCAAGGAATTGGGCATAATGCAATAGCCCGGGTCGTATTTAGAAACCTTGTTTTTCAATACGTTGTAGCGGTAGTAAGTGTATTTCATCTTGGAAACCGTCGTTATATCGCCGCTCTGACGATAGACGTTGTAACCGGATGTGGCGTCGTAAGGAAGTTTCTCTACTTCCGCGAAGTAAAGATAATTTTTGACAAAGCCCACCGTAAAGCCGTTTTCGACGATAAGTTCGCCCGATTTTTCGCTGCCTTTATAGAAGGTGTACAGAATTTTGGAGTAAGTCCCGTCTGTGTCGATGACGTTTCTGGAATAATTGTATTCGTCCATTTCGGGATACTCGTTGCCGACAGGCATTGTGAAAGAGTAGACGTACCTGCGCGAAAGGCTGCTTGCGACGGCGCCCACGTTGTTGTCCTGCGAGGTTGTGCGAAGCTTATCTTCGGCAACTTCGGTAAGCTGCATTTCGGCGGCTTCGGTGTAATCTACTTTATAGTACTTCTTAACGGGATCCTGCGCGTCTTTAGGGGTGTAGGAAACGGTTAATATGTAAGCGGTTTTATATTCGCCTTCAACGTACAGATTGCTGAAGGAATCTACGGATATGCTGCCGTTAAGCTCGGTAAGATCCACAAGTACGTTGCCTTTATGATCAAGAAGCCCCTGTTTCGACACGGCGTCTTCGGTGTCGTAAATTTTTATGAACGGATAGGAATCGAACGTTACGTTAGTAAACGTCTTGCCGTTCAAAAGAGCGGCGCCGGAGTTCTCGTCGACGAGAGTGTATTTACCGTCCGCATTTTCGCTGACGATCACGCCGAAGTTATTGCCCGAAACTACCGTTTTGTCGTATTTGGCGGCAGTGGTGTAAAGCGCGGAATCGGGAAACATTTCCTGATCTCCGATAGTCATGTTCACGTCTACGGCGTAGTCCGCAACGTCCAGTTTTTTAGTGGTGGGCGCCTTCTTTTCCCCGCCGCATGCGGCAAGAGGAAGCGCGAATATCGCCACAATCAGCAATAATATTATAAATCTTTTTTTCATATCGGATTTTTCTCCTTTATTTAATAATATAATATTCGTTTTCGTACGACGCGCTCATCGGAGTGTAATAGGAAAGGTTTACAAGCGACTGGCCGTTTGAAGATTTTATGACGTTGACGGAAACAGAGCTTTCTATGTTGATGTTCAGTATCGATTGCCCGGAGAAGGAGTAAAGCGTAAAGGTATAGCCCTTGGTGCCCGCCCCGTCGTCGAAGCTTTTAAGAGTGGGGATAAGGCCCAGCAAAACGAAATCGTTTAACGAAGAATAGTCTATCGTTTCGCCGTCGGCCAGGTTGAACGCGGTATCGGGCAGGCTGCCGCCGGGATTGGAAACGGTAACGATCTTCTCGTTGTTGTCGCCGCCTACGGAATCGACTGTCGTGTACGCCGCCCCGTCCGAAAAATCCAGGTTTTCGTAAACGAAGGGAAGCACTATTTTGCCGTCGAAGTCCACGGCGCCGTATTTAGAGCCGTTGTAAACGGTTAAGAAACTGTCGCCCACCTTGTCGACGGTGCCGGGCTTTGAAACGACTTCGCCCTTGTCATCCACAATGTAATTATTGCTTAAAAGGAAACGGCTGTCGCTGAGTTTTATTATGTCAAACATTGCCGCGGGCATGTTTTCAAACTCGTACCCCACTTTGCCGTTTTTGTCGATGATAAAGGTAACGGTATTTATGTTGTTTTCGTAAATCGCTACGCCGTCGACTTTCTTTACGGCGGTGATCAGAACGGCGTCGTATTTATTCAGGCTCCTGTTGAAAAGGGGCTTGCTTTCGGAAATGACGTACTGCAGCTTTATCTCTTTGGTTTTGCCGCTTTCGATATCGAACGAATAATTTTTAACTTCATACTTTTCTTCGTTCATGGAGTTGTCGCTGTCTTTTATTATCATGTCGTATCCGTCCTCGGCGTCGAAGGGGAGATTTCTGATGCAGCTGTACAGTATCGTGCCGTCGACGTACATAAAGTTTATGACATCGTTTTCCAGGTTTAAAACGGTAACTTTGTCGCCGGATTTGAAATATATGTTAATCCCGTAAGAATCGGTTGTTTCCGTCGCGACTGAATAAGCGTTCAAGAAGGAATCGGACTCACTGTACCATTTCGAAAATATGTTAGATTGCGCAACGGGCAGATATACGCGCGCATCCGCAACCTGAGATGAAATTACTCCCGGCGCGGAAGTGATGTTGCCCGACGCGACTCGTAAATATCCGTCTTCGTTTTCATACAGATAAACCGTCTTTACCGCACTGCTGTCGTCAGCGGGAGAATAGGTTAATTCCGCGGCAAGCGGTATGCCGTTAAAATATTTGACGGAACTGCTTCCCTGAATGTCCGCGTAATAGCCCGCTTCAAGCAGCAGCGCGCCGTCCGACGAATACACGGATTCTAAAGGCATTTCGGTTTCGGCAAGACTTTCGGCAACGTAAGCTTTCCCGCTAAGATCTCCGGAAAATCCGCTGACTGCGGATAGGGAAGTAAAGCCCAAAGAGGGATCGATTACTATGCTTTCGGTGTCCATGTTGTACAGTCCGTAATAAGAACCGTTGTAATAGATAACGTTATTGTCGCCGGAAAGGTCATATGAAGTCCCGAGATAATTCATTTCCGGCCTTGCCTTTACGCCTTTGGCTATGCCGTCCTGCACCGCTTCCGATATCGGCACTGCGTAATCGGAAAGCTTCAGCTTTTTCGTTGTGGCAATGCCGCCGCAGCCCGTCGCCAGCGCGGTAAACGCCAACAACAATGCGACAAGCAAAGCCGACAGTTTCCTTTTCATTTATAAATCCTCCTTTTTAAAGGTTTATGACTGAAAAAATAACCCGTTAACGTAAAATTCCGTTGAATAATCCGCTTTTTACTGCTTTTTTCTTCCTGATTATATATGCGTCGCGGCCGAAAAAATTAACTTTATAAAAGGTTAATCCTTTTTCAGTCGTCTTTAATTACATATATTATACAGTATATACACTAGTTTGTCAACGGATTACGGCTTTTTTTTCCGCTTATTGCAATGTGCAGAATTTTCGGGCTTTTGAGTATAAACCGGCTTTGCCGGAATGGGGTTTATATAGCGTGTGATAACTTTAAGAAAAGCGAAAAGAGGGGAGCTGCGGATTAAGACGGCGGATTTTATTTACGGCGGGGCGGATATTAAGTTTAACGGCCCGTTTTTAACGCCGCAGCCCCTGGAAAAACCGTTACGCCGCATATTTTGTTGACAAACATAAAAAGCATGGGTATAATACGGGTATAACAGAAAAACTGCGTCGGGTTTTCTTTTTTTGCGCCCCGCGATCGAAATCGGTCGGATCGCCGCATTTTTCAACGCGGTTCAAGCGGTCGCGTTACCCGCAAAGTTTACGATCCTTACGTTAAATACAAGGAAGACAGAAATGGTTAATAACGAGAAAGAATTTTCATTTAAAAATTATTTCGTTTACGTTTTGAGAAAATGGATTATTCCGGTATTGTGCGTGCTGGTAGGCGCGGCGGTAGGGCTTTATTATTCCGTTTCGTTCAAAAACACCAACGTGGAAGTGTACGAGGGCACTATCCGTTTCAATCTTGAAGAATACATCAAACTGTTCTCGCCCGAGGGCGGCATTACCGAAGGCGACTACAGCCTGCATACCGCTACCGCCGAATCCGTAATGCAGATCGCAACCGATTCCATCGTAAAAACAAAGACTTACGAACAGATGCGGGACAAAATTTATCCCGGCATTAAGGATGAGGGCGGCAAACGCGACAGTTTTTTTAAGTCCATTAAAGCCGAAAGGGAAAATTACGTCGTAAAGGTGGACTTTGCTTACGACATAAATTCCGACGCCGACGTTCAGACGGCAAAGGAAGTGGTTGCCGCGTATCTCAATTTCGCCGTTGAAATGATGAAAAACAGCAACGCAAATCTTAAGTCCGACAATGCCGTCATCTCCGTGTCGGAGGTGGTAAGGAATTACGACGCCGCTTCCATGAGTGAACTTGTGGTGAACAACGCCGCGCCTTCGCTTGTATCCTCTTTGCTTATCGGGGCGGTGGGCGGTGCCGTTCTGGGCATAGTCATAATTTCGCTTGTTTACGTTTTCGATCCGCGCATAAAAAGCGTGGGATATATTCTGCCCGACGACAAGTCAGGCGTCATTCACGCGGACAAACAGTCTTTTTCCGAGGGCGCTTACGTTTCTCTGTTGACCGCCTTTAACAAAGAAGGGGCCAAGGATTTCCTTATTGCCTCCGCAGTCAAAGACGACGCGGTCAAACAGTTTTCCGAAGGGTTTGCCGATTACCTTAAGTCGGCAGGCAAACAAGTCACCGTTAAGGCGTTCGGCGAAAACGGATCCGACTGGCGCACCTTCGAAAAAGATAACGACGGTAAGGATCTGTGCGTTTACGTCTATTCGGACGCGGAGGACGGCGCTTTAGGCTATCTTTCGGGTCAGGTGGGTAAGACCTGCCTTCTGATAGATCAGGCTGCGGTACCGGCAAAGAAATTCGTCTCCGCCGTAAACGAAATTACGGCTGCCGGCGGGGATTATTTCGGCGTTGTTTTATTCAATACTACGGACAGCTACCTTGAATAATAACACGGGAAAGGTTGATTAACTTATGAGTAAAGACAAACGCGATAAAGACAAACGCGATAAAAACAACAGAAACAAATCCCGTCGTATTCGTTCGGCGGTGCTGACGTTGATTCTGGATATTTTATTTGCCGCGCTGGCGTTTTTCCTGGCGCGGACGATACTGTTTTTCCGCCTTGAAGAGCCTTCCGGGTATGCCCAGAGCGAGCTGGCCATCGCAATAGCCGCCGTAGTGGTCACCATAGTCATGCTGGTGATATTCGATTGCTACAACGCGATATGGCGTTACGCCGGAAGGGTGGAGTTTTTCAAATTCCTTTTTGCGTATATCGTTACTTTTTTCATACTGTTCATATTCAAAATAATACTTAAGGTACTGGTCAACACCGAAGTATGGGTGCCTCTGATACTCATTTATCTGTTGTTCAGCGCGATTTTCAGCGGCACTATAAGATTTTTCTACGGAATTGTGCATTACCTTAAGCACGTCAGGTACTGGGTGGACGAAAAGTCCATGCCGGGTATGAAGCGCACCATAGTCATCGGCGGCGGTTATACCGGCTCCTTAGTCATTAACCGTTTCATCAACAACCCGGGCGAAGGGTATTATCCCGTTGCGGTCGTGGACGACGACGAGGCTAAACAGGAGAAGCGCATTTACGGCATTTCGGTGGAGGGCGGCATAGACAAGCTGGCCGAAATCGTGGAAAGGCATAAGGCGGAAGCGTTCGTCATCGCCATAATGAGTATTACGAAATCTCAGCTAAGGCGCATATACAACGCCTGCGCACCCTTTAATCTGCCCATTAAAATAATGCCGTCCATTACCAACGCCAGCGAAGTGGCGGACAGCGTAAAATCTTTGCGCGACATCAAGATCGAGGAGCTTCTCGGCCGTGACGAATTCAAGGTCAAGCAGGAGCTTATCGACGTTTCGGTAAAGGATAAGGTGGTCATGGTTACGGGCGGAGCGGGTTCCATCGGGTCGGAACTGTGCCGTCAGGTGATAAATTTCGGCTGCAAACACCTTATAATATACGATCAGCACGAAAACGGAATGTTCTTTCTTAATCAGGAATTCGCCGCGAAATACGACACTTCCCTTTACACTCTGGTTATCGGCACCGTCAGAGAGCGCGACAAGCTGACCGAGGTGCTGGAGCAGTATAAGCCCGACATCATTTTCCACGCCGCGGCTTATAAACACGTCCCCATGATGGAGATTGCCGCAACCGAGGCTATTAAAAACAACGTTTTCGGCACGCTTAACGTCATTGAATGCGCGGAAAAGGCGGGGGTAAAGAAGTTTGTGCTGATTTCCACCGACAAGGCGGTCAACCCCTCCAACATCATGGGCGCAAGCAAACGTATTGCCGAAATGGTTATCGAAACGCGCGGTAAAAGCATGAACATGAAAATGGCTGCGGTAAGATTCGGCAACGTTCTCGGCTCAAACGGCAGCGTAATACCCATATTTTTGCAGCAGATTCGCGAGGGCGGGCCCATTACGCTTACCGACAGATACATCAAACGCTACTTTATGTCCATTCCCGAGGCGGTAAGACTGGTGCTTCAGACGGGCGCCTTTGCCGACAACGGCGAAATTTTCGTGCTGGACATGGGCGAGCCCGTTTATATCTACGATCTAGCCTGCGACCTTATACGCATAAACGGTCTGGTTCCGGAGCAGGATATTCAGATAAAAGTTACCGGATTAAGGCCGGGCGAAAAAATGTTTGAAGAGCTGCGTTACGACACCGAAGCGGTGGACACCACTCTTCACGAGGGCGTGTTCGTCAACCGTTTGGAGGATATAGACCGCGCGGACTTCGACGCCAAACTGGAAAAACTGAGAAAATACGCTTTTTCGGAAAACGTGGAAAAGACTACGGACATGATTTTCACGATTGTGCCCAGCGAATACAGAAAAAACAAGAAAAAAGCCTGAAGGCTTTTCCGGTGAAGTTTTTTATGGAAGAAATGACTTTATGGCAAGCTATCATATTGGGACTTACGCAAGGACTTGCGGAGTTTCTGCCCGTTTCAAGCAGCGGTCATCTCGTGCTTGTGCGCGAGCTTTTCGGGATAGACGGCGAATACCTCTTGTTTGACGTCATGCTGCACGTCGGCACTTTGTTTGCCGTTTTTCTCGCTTTTTTCAAAGATCTTATCGCGCTTTTCAAACCGCCTTTCAGAACCATAGGTTTAATCATAATCGCCACCGTTCCCGCGGTAGTGGTGGGACTTCTTGCGGGCGATTATATTGAAAGTCTGTTTTCAAGCGGCAAATACCTGTGCTTTTTCTTCCTGTTTACCGCATTGCTTATGTTTCTGACGGAAATCATCGCAAAACGCACCCGCGAAACCAAGCCGCTTGGACTTAAAGCGGCGGTGTTTATGGGGCTTATGCAGGGCGTGGGGGTGTTTCCCGGTATCTCCAGAAGCGGCAGCACCATCTTCGGCGGCGTTGCGGCAAAGGCGGACCGCGCGGAAGTTACCAAATTTTCGTTTTTCATGAGTATTCCCGTAATCCTGGGCTCCGCAGTTCTGGAGCTTTTTAAGGCGGATTTCGCCGCGGTAAACTGGCTTAACGTTTTTGTGGGCATGGCGGTCAGCTTTGTCAGCGGACTTTTTGCCATAAGGCTTATGATGCGGGTCATAGCGAAGGCGAATTACAAATGGTTCGGCGTTTATCTTATAGTCGTTTCCGTCTTGTCGTTCGTATTTCTTTTCCTGGGTGTATAATCGGTAATGTTCGAAAAAATAAAAAACAACAGCATAATTCTGCGCATAAACGCTTTTTTCGACGGCGTATTGTTTGCCGCGATTTTCGGCGCCGTCATGCTTTTACTGCACGTTCTTAAACTGAACATCGTCGGTTTTGTCGTTATAGGATTATGCCTTTCTTACATAAATCTGTTCTGCACGGATACGCGGCCCGCTTTGCCCGTTTTGTTTACGGGTCCGCTTGTGGTTTTTTCTTCGGGCAGCGTCAACGATATTGCGGCTTATTTCACTTCTCCCGCGATAATCGTTTTGTTGGCTGCGCTTGTGGCTTGCGTGATCGTAACCGCGCTTTTAAGGCTGTTTCTTTACCGTAAGGCAAAGGACATGTTCAGAAAACGCCGCCTTTTATACGGCTTTTTGTTGCTTGCGGCGGCTTTCCTTTTCAGCGGTCTGTTTTCTAAGTACTATACCGTGGACAGCTTGCTTTTAAGTCTGTCGCTTATTATTACGCAGCTCGGATTTTATTTGTTCTTTTCCGCAACCATGGACTCAAGGCGGGACAACATCGACTTTATTTCCAGAATATGCGTCATAACCGCCGCGGTCATTGTCCTTGAACTTTTATGGTTTTACCTTACGCATTACACCGCGGGTCAGGCGCTTGATTCGGCGTGGAAGGGAAGCATCGTAATAGGCTGGGGCATGAGCAACACTATCGGACAGCTTCTGACTTTTATGCTTCCCATGTGTTTTTACCGCGCGTTTTACGATAAAAAAGGCTGGTTGTATTACATATTCGCGCTGGCGGTGCTTGCGGGCGTCTATTTAACCCTTTCGAGAAACGCTTTGCTTTTCGGCGTTGCGGTTTTCGTTGCGGGTACGGTTCTGTGTATTCTGAAAGGCGGCAACCGTAAATCCACTGGCATTATCGCCGCCGTTTTTGCGGTTGCGGTCCTGATAGTTATAGTGCTGGCGTTTAAAACCGAAAAGATCGACAATTTTGTCGTGTTTTTCACGGACACGCTTTTATCCGACCGCGGACGTTTTGCGCTGTGGGAAAAAATGATACGGCTTTTTACCGAATATCCCGTTTTCGGTACGGGTTTTTCGGCGTTGGGCTCCATTGCGGACGCAAACATGCAGATGGCGCACAACACTCTTATTCAGATTCTCTCCAGTTGCGGAGTGGTGGGACTGGGATTTTACTTTTTCCACCGTTTCCAGACTGTCAAACTGTTTTTCACGCGCCCCGCGCTTAAAAGACTGTTCATAGGTTTTACCGTTGCCGTGTACCTTGGAATGGCTTTGCTTGATCCCATATTTTTCTACGCAAATTACGCCCTGATTTATACGATTCTGCTTATCGTGGCCGAAAAGGATCTGGACGCAGAACTTGCGGGGGAGAAAGCTTTAATCGATAAGGCGGCGGATGAAGAAGAGGCTGAGGCATAAACATGTCTTGACCTAAGGCGCGCTGCCGCATTGTCAGATAAAACGCGGGAAAACGGACGCAATTTACGCCCGTTCGCTTTTTGGACATAAGCGGCGCAATTTACAGATTTATCTATTTAAAAAATAAAGAAAATTCCGGTGCGTTATTATCCGATAAGCATCATTTTAATATACTTTACGCTTTTGAAATATAATAATACCGCAAGGTTTTCTATTATATTGCGGCTTGTTTTCCGTAAAACCATTGTGCGGAAAGGAGGTTAAAAATGCAAAAACCCAGAGTAGTCTTTCCTTTTGTGGAAGCGGGACTCGGACATATTATGCCGCTTAACAGCATAGCGGACGAATTCGAAAAACTTTACGGCGACAAGGTGGAGGTCGTAAGATCCCGATTCTTTACGGAAAGCGGCGATCCCGACTTAATGCGCTACGAAGAGGGGCTTAAAAAAGAGGTGCTTAAGCACAACCGTCATCCTTTTTACGGCTGGTTTTCCACCTTTTCCATGGATTTTTGGGGCACCAGAATATCTTCCTGGGGTGCAATGTCCTTTTGGATAAAGGGTTCCAGGGAAGCGGGCATAAAACATATGGCGGAACTTAAGCCCGACCTTGTGTTCAGTACTCACTGGGCAAGCAATTATTACGCGTATCATCTTGATCCGCGCCCGCTTACCGTCGTGTATTGTCCCGACGCGCACGTCAATACGCTTTTCCGTTACCCCAGCGATCTGACTATGGTTTCGGCGGTGACGGGATACGACCGCGCGCTTAAAAGGCACGGATTCCGCTTCGACGAAAAAAATCTCGCGCTTGTGCCTTTTCTCATACGGGAGGAGGCGTTTTCCGTGTCGCTTGACAAAAAGCTTAACCGCAGGAATCTGGGCTTTGACGAAAACAAGTTTACCGTTGTGCTGGCCGAGGGCGGTTACGGCGTGGGAAAAATGCAGAAAATCTGCGAGGAGGTCTTAAGGCGCGATTTGCCCGTCACTTTAGTCCCCATATGCGGCAAAAACGAAAAGCTGTACGAATACTTTAAAACGCTTGAAAGTAATGGTAATACCGACTTTCGCCCGCAGCCTTTCGTCAACCGTATTTTTGAAATTCTGGCGGCGGCGGACCTGTTTTGCGGCAAAAGCGGCGCGGGAATGATTGCCGAGCCCTGTTTTTTCGGCGTTCCTCAGATTATAACCAAATACGCCACCAAAATCGAACGGCTTATCGGCAGATATTATATCGATTCGGTAAAAAGCGCGATACGCATTTTCAATCCGGTAAAAGTTGCGGACAAAATAGAGGAATTCCTTCATTCTCCCGCGCTTTTGGAGCCTTATCGCACGGCCGCGCTTAAGCAACGCGCCAACTACGGTCCCGAAAAAGCCGCAAAACTCACTTTCGAGCTTTTGTGCACGCGTTTTCCTCAGCTAAAGGACTGACGGAAAGTAAAACGGGTATTGACGAAAGCGTTTAAGCGGCGGCGAATAATCCGGAGTTAAACTCCTTGTTTTTGCCGACATTATTTAAAATAAGTCAGCGGCGAAAGGGTTAATCTTTATCGGATTTCGTCATGTAAATTACAGAGCGGCTTTTTTAACAAAGCGGTAATTGCCTTCATATACTGTATGGAGGCTTTTTTTATGCCTTGTTAAGGAGGTAATCGCATTATGACGGTGGCGGTGTTTTATGGCGGAAAATCGTGCGAGCACGACGTCAGTATAGTTACCGGAGTGCAGACGGCGAAATTACTGGAAGAATTCGACGTCGTTCCCGTTTACATAGACCGTGGGGGTAAGTGGAATTACGTCAGGCGTTACGACGACGTTGCCGCTTATCGCAAAGGCAGGATAAAGTGCAAAAAAGTCTTTATGAAGCCGGGCGACGACGCTCTTTATCTGAACGGCGGCAGGCGTTTCAAAAAAATAGACGTTGCGGTGCTGTGCACTCACGGCGCGGGCGGGGAGGACGGAGCCTTACAGGGCTTTTTGCAGCTTTGCGGCGTTGCCTATACGGGCAGCGGTATTGCCGCAAGCGCTATCGGAATGGATAAAATTCTGGCAAAAAAAATGTTCGCAGCGGCGGGGCTCAAGGTTACGGACTACTTTATCGTTAAGCGGCACGAGTACGAAAACGCTCTTCTCGGCGTCGTGGAAAAGGCCAAAGCGGCGGGTTATCCGCTGATGATTAAGCCCGCTTGTTTAGGCAGCAGCATCGGCATCGGTAAAGCCTGCAACGCCAAGGAATTCATTACCGCGCTTAATGCGGCTTTCGAGTGGGACAATACCGTTATTGCAGAAAAAGCTTTGGACGATTTTACGGAACTTAATTGCGCCGTTTTAAAAGACGGGGAAAATTACTTCGTCAGCGAGGCGGAAAGACCTTTATCGGCGGACGGATTTCTTTCCTATGCGGATAAGTACGAGCGCGGCGGACTTAAAGGGGCGGGCGGCAGAATTTTTCCCGCGGACATCGACGCGGAATTAAGAAAAGAAGTCCGCGAAAGTGCGGTAAAGGCTTTCGACGCGGTGGGCGCTTCCGGCATTGCCCGCGTGGACTTTTTATTCGACAACAAGGGAAAGCAGCTTTACGTCAACGAAATCAACACTATCCCGGGGTCGCTGGCGCTTTATCTGTTCCCCTCGGGGCCCGCAAACGCCGCACAAGCCCCCGACGCAAACGAAAAAAATGATAACTCGGGGAAAGACAAAGGCTCCTTTGGCGGTGCGAAATACGGCGAAGGTAACGTCGATGCGCTTAAAATGCTTATCTCCGTTGCGGTTAAGGAGCGCGACGCCCGCGAAAGGCTGAGGTATAAATACGAAAGCCCCGTTTTACGCGCAAAAGGCTGAAATATCGATTTTTTCGCAAAAAACAACGCGATTTAAGACGTTTGCCGCCCGACAGTCGATTGACTTAAGCCGCCGAAAAGTGCTATAATCATTTACGGAAAAATTTTTTTCGGAGGGCTTATGGCTAAAATCAGATATTCGACGCCTATAGTGGAAATGCAGGGCGACGAAATGACTCGTGTATTGTGGGACTGGATCAAGGAAATTCTGATCGCGCCCCATGTGGAACTGAATACCGATTTTTACGATCTGGGACTTGAAAACCGCGAAAAGACCGCAGACGCGGTTACTTTGCAGGCGGCCGAGGCGATAAAAAAATATCACGTCGGCGTCAAATGCGCCACTATTACGCCCAACGCGCAAAGAGTGGAGGAGTACAAGCTTTCTAAAATGTGGCTGTCGCCCAACGGCACGATAAGGGCGGCGCTTGACGGCACGGTTTTCCGCGCGCCCATTCTCGTGGACGGTATTAAACCCTATGTTCCCGGCTGGATTAAACCCATAACAATCGCGCGTCACGCATACGGCGACGTGTACCGCAACAGCGAAATCCGCGTTGACGGCAAGGCTACCGCTATGCTTACCGTTAATTATGCCGACGGCAGGACGGAGAGTAAAAAAATCGCCGATTTTCCCTCTCCCGGCGTGCTTCAGGGGATACATAACCTCGATTCCTCTATAAGCTCTTTTGCGCGTTCCTGCTTTAATTACGCGCTGGCGACGGGCCAGGATTTGTGGTTTGCCACCAAGGATACCATAAGCAAGATTTACGACCACCGTTTCAAAGACGTGTTCAACGATATTTTCGCGCAAGAATACAAGGACAAGTTCGAAAAAGCGGGAATAAAATACGAATACACGCTTATCGACGATTCCGTCGCGCGGCTCATGCGCAGTCAGGGCGGATTCATCTGGGCGCTTAAAAACTACGACGGCGACGTCATGAGCGATATGGTGGCAACCGCTTTCGGCTCTCTGGCGATGATGACAAGCGTGCTTGTCTCGCCCGACGGCAATTATGAATTCGAGGCGGCCCACGGCACCGTTACCAGACACTACTATAAGCACCTTAAAGGGGAAGAAACCAGCACCAATTCCGTGGCGACTATTTTCGCCTGGAGCGGCGCGCTTAAAAAACGCGGCGAGTCGGAAAACAATTCCGCGCTTATTGATTTCGCTTCCCGATTGGAAAAAGCCACTCTCGACACTATTTCGGCGGGCTTTATGACCAAGGACCTTGTCTCCCTGTTCAGTAAAGAGGGCGTTACCGTCGTCCCGCAGTCCAGCCGCGGCTTCCTTGAAAAAATCGCGCAAAAACTTTAATCGCTGAAATAAATTGTTTAAGCCTCTTTTCCCGCGATACGGGAGAAGGGGCTTTTTTTGTTTTGACGATAAAACCGCGTTGATTATTTAGGTTTTCTGCAGCGTTTTTGTTGTTGCAGCGTGTTTGCGGCAATCTGCCGATAGGGGATAGGGCGGTAATGGGGGGTAAAATTATTTTAATGCAAGTACATCTTTATTTGCAATCGAATTTATATATGAAAAAAACCGTTGTCTATATAGGATAACGGTTTTTTAATTGAGGCTGTTTTTTTCATTGTAACGGCATTTTCGGTAAAAACACCTGTTTTTTGTTGCCGTATTTGTATTCTTATTCAATCGATATTTGTGGCTTTAAACTGTTAAAATTTTTTATATCACTAAAAGAATATTAAGTTACCGTATAATTATTTATCAAAGATTAAAAGTAAACAATGTTTTTCCTGAGATTTTTGTTTCCGACAGCATTTTCAAAGCTTTGTAATTTTTTTGATAAAGTTATTAAATCGGCTTTGCTTTATCGTGCGCAAATTGAGGCGTTTTTTATTGGCGCCGTCCCGAAACGGAAAAGCTTTTTATTTTTTGTTATAGTTTGATTTTATCAAAAAAAATTGGAAAAATCTGTAAAAAATTTTTTAATAATGACAATATGTTGTCACCATAAATACTGTATATTATGGGTGTATTAAAAAACACGCGGCTGCGGGCTGGCGACCGACGACGCAAAAAAGGAGTTAAAATGAAAATCTGGATACTTGCAGTTTTCAGACTGAGTGCGGAAACGGAGAAACAAATTTCCGACATCGAAGCAAGAATAGAGCGTATCGCGATAAATCCTTTCGGCGTGACGGTCAAGCAATATCGTCGGGTCCTGGAGTTGTCCGATATGCGCAGGCGTTTGAGCAATCTGGGCATTATGTACAACCTTCTGTTAAGCGAGCTTACGGAAGAGGAAGTGTTTTTTATTGCAAAATACGCTTACGGGTTAAGCGCAAACGAAATAGCGGTTTATACGGGATTAAAGGCGGGTGCGGCGTACAAACGCATCAACAAAGCGCTTAATAAGGCGGAAAAAATACTTAAAAACGCGGGGTACGACGGCGAGCGAATGGAAAAAGAATACGGCGAATTCCCTTGCGTGAAGTCCGTGCTGGCGATATTAAAAAGCAAAGCGAGAAAGTCGGACGAAACAAAACTGCGCGAGGCTTAACAAAGCGGCTTTACCGTATGACTTCAGGTAAGTTAAATCCGCAGGCGCAACATAAGCCGACAAGATCGGCCTATAAGTCGCTTTTGGTGCGGTCGTCGGGCTTTTTCCCCGGCGGCTGACGGAATAACAGATACATTATTACTATCACGGGCAGGCACAGCGAAACTATTATGATAATTTCGCCCGTGCGGTCAAGCGTAAAATCTCCCGGATCTTTTTCGATTACGGGGGACGGGTTTTCCTCGTCTTCGGAGGGGGAATCTGCGGACTGCTGCTCTGCTTTTTCTATTACGTTGGGCGGAATGGGGTCGGCAACGACATACAAAGAGTAAACGTAGCCGCGCCTGATTTCGTCGCCGTCGGAAAACCTGACGTAGTACCACGCGTCGCCCAAAGCCGCAACTTGCGCCGATCCGCTGACCGTGCCGTAGTAATAGAGTTTAGTGCCTTCCGTCAGTTCTTTTATCACGTTATCGGCGGCGTGGTCGGGGGCGGAGCGTACGTTAATTTCCTGACCGTCGTTTGTAAGAGTCAAAGAATTGTTTTCGGCGTATTTGTACTTGGGCTCGTAATCCACCTTGACAACCTTGTCCGATTTTACGAATCCCGTAACGTCGAGATAACTTACCGAGAAGTATCCTTCGGTGTTTTCTTCGCCCAAAAGCACGACGAAATAGTCTTTGGGAAGAGAGGTGACGGCCTTGTAGCCTTCCGCAGAATTGGAATAAAGCGTCGCGCCGTCGGTAACTATGCCGTAAGTAAGGGCGGAGGCGTACGCTTTTTTGAGCGGTAAGGCTGAACCGACGCAGCATATCGATATTACGGCGACGCAAACGACCGCGCAAAACCTGACGAAAACTTTCATGCTTTCATTGTAAACGGTTGCATTGAGAATAAAATTACGATTTTGGGCGAAAAAGGCGGTTTTTTGGAGAAAACATGGACGAAAGAGAGATTATCGAAAAAATCATGCAGCTGGAGCGGCGCGAAAAAACGCTTTGGCGGAACAATCGGATATTCCGCTACAACACGGGGGAAAAGGTTCACCGTAAGCAAATGGAATTTCATAAGTGCCTTAAGCGCAACCGTTGGGTGTTCGGGGGAAACCGTTCGGGAAAAACCGAGTGCGGCGCGGTGGAAACGGTCTGGCGGGCGCGCGGGATACACCCTTACCGAGAAAACCGCGACGGGGTTTTCGGTTGGGTGGTGTCGCCCACAAGAGAAGTGCAACGCGACGTCGCGCAAAGGAAGATACTTTATTATCTCAATCCCGAGTGGATAGAGGACGTCACCATGGTTTCGGGCAAAAGCGGCAACCCCGAAGGCGGAATAATAGACTATATTTCCGTAAAAAACGTTTTCGGCGGAATCAGCCGGATAGGGTTCAAAAGCTCGGAGATGGGCCGGGAGAAATTTCAGGGCGCCAGCCTGGATTTCGTCTGGTTCGACGAGGAGCCGCCCGAGGACGTGTACGACGAATGCCGCATGCGCGTGGTGGACAAGAAGGGCGACATTTACGGGACGATGACGCCGCTTAAGGGCATAACCTTTATTTACAATCGCATTTTTCTCAACGAGCGCAACGACGAAAACGTATGGCACATCTTCATGGAATGGGCGGACAATCCTTACCTCGATCCCGCGGAAATAGAGTCCGTTTCCGCCGCCATGACCAAAGAGGAGCTGGACAGGCGCAGGTACGGGCGATTCGTTTCCTCCAAAGGGCTGGTGTATCCCGAGTTCGAAGAAAGCGTGCACGTAATTGCGCCTTTTTCCGTCCCCAAGGAGTGGTACGACAACATCTCCATAGACCCGGGGCTTAACAATCCGCTGTCCTGCCATTTTTACGCCACCGACGGCGACGGAACGGTTTATGTGATAGCCGAGCATTACGAGCAGGGCAAAAGCGTGGCGTATCACGCTAAGATGATAAAGGAGATTGCAAAACGGCTGGACTGGCACGGCGACGGCAAGGGCAGGATAAGCGCGCTTATAGACAGCGCGGCTTCGCAAAGGACGCTTTCTTCTTCAAAAAGCGTGGCGGAGCTTTTTTACGACGAGGGAATACTTGTGGACACTCGCGTCAACAAAGATCTTTTCAGCGGAATCAACCGCGTCAAAGAGTATTTAAAACCCGTTTCGGCACCCGACAGACCGAGGTTATACATATTTTCGTGCTGCGTAAATCTTATCCGCGAAATAAAGGGTTACTGGTGGGGGGAGGGCGACGTACCCAAAAAGCGCGACGACCATGCCCTTGACGAATTGCGTTACTTCATAATGTCCCGTCCCGAGCCCTACGTCCCGCCGGTCGTAAAAAGCGAAATCGCTTTGGACAAGGAGCGGCTTATACGCAAGCTGCAAAGGAGAGGAAGGTGAAGCGCGGTAAAGACAAAAATTCCGTCGCGGGACTCAGGGAAAGGCTTGTCGCCGCCGTAAGGCGCAAGGCCGAAGGGTACGAAACGACCG
>CALVUQ010000014.1 GCA_944363615.1 uncultured Clostridia bacterium
AGTTGAGCCGAATAAGGCGGTTCTGCGGCTGGAAAATTCGGCAGAAACGGAAAAAAGTTATCCGTTCCGCTTCTCGCTTACGCTTACATACGCCCTTAAAGGAAATACGCTTTCTTTAACCTACGAGGTTCTTAACACGGACGACAAAACCGTATATTTCATGATAGGCGGCCATCTCGGACTGGCTCTTAAGGGGGAAGACGGCGACACAAAAGGCAACCGCGTGATATTTTCGCGGCCCGCGGACAATTTTTATCCGCTTTGCAAGGATTTTCTTCTTCCTCGGGAAGAGTGCAAACCCGTCAAAGAATTTAATGCGGATAAGGCGTTTTTCCGTAAATTCAATACTTTTATCACGAATTGCGGCGCGGAAGGCGCAAATATTACGGTAATCAAAAAATCCGGGAAAACGCTTGAATTTTCTGCCGACGCGCCCGTAATAGCCTTCTGGTCCCATCCCGACGCCGGCGATTTTTTCTGTGCGGAACCGTGGTGGGGATTACCGGACTTTTACGACCCGAAACGCGAGATTGAGGACAAAGAGATGGTAAACGCGCTAACGCCCGGCGGCAGATTTGCCTGCGGATATGCGCTTACCGTAAAATAATTCGACGACAAATTGTCGAAAACCCTTATAAATCCTTTGGAGTTTCGGCAAAAATATATTAAAATAATACAGTATTTGTTTTAATTGCGGCTTGAATTTTATAAAAGCGTCAAACATTTTACCAAACGGAGTATGATATAGTTATGAGAAACGTGGAAGAAAAATTCAATGAATGGTTAGCTCGTTCCACCGACCCCGAAGTCAACGAGCAGCTTGCACGTCTTGCCTCGGACGAAAAGGCAAGGACAAACGCCTTTTACAAGGACCTTGAGTTCGGCACCGGCGGACTGAGGGGAGAGCTGGGCGCAGGCACAAACTGTCTGAATGTTTACACTATACGCAAAGTGACGCAGGGCATTGCGGACTGTTTGAAAACTCACGGCAGCAAGAAAGCCGCGATATCTTACGACAGCCGTATAAATTCCGAGCTTTTTGCCGTTACCGCCGCCGAAGTTTTCGCCGCCAACGGCATCAGGACTTTCCTCACCAAAGAGCTGATGCCCACGCCCTATTTGTCTTACATTACGAGGAAAACGGGCGCAGACGCAGGCGTTATGATAACCGCGTCGCACAATCCCGCCCGATACAACGGCTACAAAGTGTACGGCGCGGACGGCTGCCAGCTTACGGACGACGGAGCGCTTGAAATGATAGGCTACATCAATAAAATCGATCCGTTCGACGTGGTTACCCTGAGTCTTGATGATTATCTTAAAAGCGGAATGGTGGAATATGTCAGCGACGACGTTACCGCCGCCTATCTCGACGAGGTTTTTGCCCGCCGCACAGCGTATGCCGAGGGGCTTAACGTGACGTATTCTCCGCTTAACGGCACGGGATACAAGCTTGTGCCCGAAATTCTTAAAAGGATGAAAGTTTCAAGGCTGGACATCGTGCAGGAACAGTCCATGCCCGACGGACATTTTCCCACCTGTCCTTATCCCAACCCCGAGAAAGCGGAGGCGCTTAAGCTGGGCCTGAAGTGCGCGGCTTCAAACGATTCCGACATACTGATAGCCACCGATCCCGATTGCGACCGCGTGGGCATTGCCGTCAGGACGCAGGAGGGAATGAAGCTTATGACGGGCAACGAAGTGGGCGTGCTTTTGTCCGATTACCTTCTCATGCGCAAAAAGGCCAACGGAACCTTACCCGATAAGCCCGTTATAGTAAAGACCATCGTCACGACGGAGCTCGTGCGGAAAGTCGCCGCTCCTTACGGCGCGGAAATCAAGGACGTGCTTACGGGATTCAAGTACATCGGCGACGTTATCGGCAAGCTGGAAAAGAAAGGGGAAGAAAACCGTTACGTATTGGGATTCGAGGAAAGTTACGGCTATCTTTCGGGGACGTACGTGCGCGACAAAGACGGCGTAAACGCTTCCATGCTGGTTGCGGAAATGGCGGCTTATTACAAGGCTCAGGGAAAAACTCTCGTCGACCGCATAAACGAGATTTACGCTCTTTACGGACTGTACGAGCATAAGCTGATAACCTACGAGTTTGCAGGCGCCGAGGGCCATGATAAAATGAAAAGCCTTCTAAAAGCTTTGCGTCAGCATCTTCCGAAGGAGATAGCGGGGTCTGCCGTCACACGCAGCGTGGACTATCTCACGCAGACGGAAGCGGACTTGCCGCGCTCCGACGTATTGTCGTTTTTTACCGAGGACGGCTCTCAGCTTGTCATCCGCCCGTCGGGGACCGAGCCTCTTATAAAAGTCTATCTTACGGCGTGCAAAGACAAAAAGTACAACGAAAACAAGTTCGCTCTCATGAAGAAGGAACTGGACGCGATTTTTGCATAAAAAATGCGCGAAAACCTTATTTTTCGTCGGCTTTGACGCTTGACAAAATAAGCGCTGATGACTTATAATATTCGAAAAATGATTGAACAAAGGCGTTCGTCAAGTGAAGGAATTTGTCTTTCATTTGCCGGACGCTTTTCCATTAAAGGAGATAAAGGAGTGTCTAGCATGAGATACACGGCAAGACAGGTAAAACAGTTTGCGGAGGAAAATGACGTAAAGTTCGTCAAACTGACATTCTGCGATATGCAGGGAAAACAAAAAAACATCTCTTTGGTCGCGGAGGAGCTGGATTCCGCGTTCTCCGAGGGAGTGGAGTTCGACCCCTCGCTTTTCGATTGCTTCGCCACTGACGGAAAGCCGCTGTATCTTTATCCCGATCCTTCATCGTTATACGTGCTTCCCTGGCGTCCGCAGTCCGGCAGAGTGGTAAGCATGCTGTGCGACATTAAATATGCCGACAAAACGGATTTCGAGGGGGATTGCCGCCGTATACTTTCCGACACCGTCAAAAGGTTGGAAAATAAAGGAATCAAATGCGACATAGGCACCGCCTGCGACTTTTACGTACTTAAGACGGCGGAGGACGGCTCGCCCGTTTTTCAGCCTTACGACCGCGCGGGTTACTGCGACGCCGCGCCGCTTGATAAGTGCGAAAACATTCGCCGCGACATAATTTTCAGTCTGGGAACAATGGGTATTACGCCCGTATCTTCGCATCACGAGTTCGGCAAGGGACAAAACCGCATAATTTTCAAACCGTCCGACCCGATGACCGCGGCCAAAAACATGCTTATTTATAAGTCCGCCGTGCGCAACATCTGCGTGCGCGACGGGGTTTATGCCACGTTTATGCCAAGACCGTTTATCATGGACGCCGCAAGCGGAATGCACGTTTCTTTCTCGTTTTCGGGGGATATGTCCAAGGCCGCGGTAGAAAGTTTTGCCGAGGGAATTTTGGAAAACATCGACGCCGTGACTTTGTTCGCAAATCCCACTGTTAACAGCTACCGCAGACTTGAAACTCTTGACGCTATAAAAAGACTGTCGTGGACGGACAAATGCTCCGATTCGCTCTTGCGCATCGCATGGGGTAAAAATCCCACCGTTACGCTGTGTTCGCCCGACAACGTCGCAAATCCGTATCTTTTGTTTGCGCTTCTGCTTAACGCGGGACTGGACGGAATAGAATCCGCTAAAAAACTTCGTCCGCAGTTGAAAGAAGGCGCCGTTTCGGGAAAACTGCCCGAAGATCTGTCGTCTGCGCTGGACAAAGCCCTTTCAAGCGAACTGATAAAAAGGATAATTCCTGCCGCTCAGCTTAAAAAATTTGCGAAAATAAAGCGTCTTGAAGCGGAAAAATACCAGCAGACCGATTTCGAGTCGGAAAGAGAGCAATATCTGGATTGCTGAGTCGATAAAGAATAATACGGTAAGGTCGTTTTTGTTTTTTTTGCGCGCCGCGCCTTAGTTGAGGACAGCCGCGCAACAGGAGTTTAACGCGGAGAAAACGAGTGGAAGCGCTTTTAGTCACCAATTCCGACAAAAATTTCTCTCAGCTTGCGGAAGTTGTCCGTTCATGCGGAGATTACAACATCGTACGAGCGTCGTCCGGTGCCGCCGCGCGCCGCGCTTTTTCCGAACGCGATTTCGACCTTGCGATCATAGAACAGGTCAAGGACGACCGCGGCAAGAACGTTGCGCGCTCGCTTATAGAAACTTCCTGTTCCGCAGGCGTGATACTTATCGAAGACAGTTTTGTTTACGAGCAGGTCGCCGCGGAGCTGGAGTCTTTAGGCATAATCGTCATTCCTCGGCCCGTGCACCGCGTGTTGCTTATAACTGCGATAAGGTTTATGCACGCCAACAGCGTGCGCATATGCAAGCTTAAAAATCAGAATAATCTGCTTGTAAGGGAAATAGAGGACCTTAAATTCATTAACAAGGCGAAATACGCGCTTATGGAGTCCTTGGGTTACAGCGAAAATCAGGCGCACAAATACATCGAAAAGCGCGCCATGGACGAGCGCAAAACCAAAAAAGCGGTCGCTCTGGAAGTGCTTAAAACTTACGACGCGTAAAATTTCGGGAATAAAGCCACTGTGGAGAGAAAACGGTAAAAATGAAAGAATATCAGTTCATCAAGTACGAAGGTTGCGGCAACGATTACATTTACATAGACTGTTTCGGCTTCGAGCCTCCCGACGCGGAAAAAAGCCGTATCGCCGTTAAACTGTCCGACCGGCATTTCGGGGTGGGCGGCGACGGAGTGGTGTTCGTATGTAAGTCGGACAAAGCGGACGGATTCATGCGCATGTTCAACGCCGACGGCAGCGAAGGAAAAATGTGCGGCAACGCCATAAGGTGCGTCGGTAAATATCTTTACGAAAAACGCGGGGTAAAGAAAGAACAAATCGCCGTGGAAACGTTAAGCGGCGTAAAAACGCTTAAGCTTTTCGTGCGGAACGGATTGGTGGAAGCCGCCCGCGTGGACATGGGCGCGCCCGTGCTTTCGCCCGAAAAAATACCCGCGCTGTTCACGGGCGAAAAAGTGGTCAACGAAAAGGTATTGCTGGACAAAGAGCGCAGAATCACTCTTGTTTCCATGGGCAATCCTCATTGCGTGATTTTTACCGATAAGGTCAAGGACATGGACATTGAAACACCAGGTAAAATCATTGAAAACAACAGTCTGTTTCCCGACCGCGTCAACGTGGAGTTTGCAGAAGTGCTTTCTCCCGAAAAAGCTGTAATGCGCGTATGGGAGCGCGGCAGCGGCGAAACTCTTGCATGCGGGACGGGCGCTTGCGCGACGGCAGTTGCGATGGTGCTTAACGGACTGGCGGAAAAGGGTAAGGACATAACTATTGAATTAAGGGGCGGAAAGCTTGTCATAAATTACGATGAAACGGTGTATATGACGGGCCCCGCGACGGAAGTGTTTACAGGGAGCGTGAAATTATGACAAAATACATATTCGTCACCGGCGGCGTTGTGTCGGGACTCGGAAAAGGAATAACGGCTGCGTCGCTGGGAATGATGCTGAAAGCGAAAGGCCTGAAGGTGATAGCGCAAAAGCTTGATCCGTACATCAACATAGACCCCGGCACCATGAGCCCGTATCAGCACGGGGAGGTTTTCGTCACGGAGGACGGAGCCGAAACCGATCTCGACCTTGGACATTACGAGCGTTTTATCGACGTCAATCTGAACAAATATTCCAATCTTACCACGGGTAAAGTGTACTGGAACGTTTTGAACGCCGAGCGCGCAGGCATCTACAACGGCGAAACGGTACAGGTGATTCCGCACATCACGGGCGAAATTAAAAAGTTCATATATTCGGTGGGAAAGAAGATAGGTGCGGACGTGGTCATTACGGAAATCGGCGGCACCACGGGCGATATCGAAAGTCAGCCGTTTATAGAGGCGATTCGTCAGGTGGCAGGTGAAGCGGGCAGGGAGAACTGTCTTTTCGTGCACGTCACTCTGGCGCCGGTAGTCGCCGACGGCGAAATGAAAACCAAACCCACTCAACATTCCGTAAAGGAACTGAGGGGGCTGGGCGTATCACCCGATATTATAGTACTGCGTACCGACGCGGCGGTCAGCGAGGAAACGCGCAACAAAGTCGCGCTTTTCTGCAACGTGGAGCCCGATTGCGTCATAGAGGACAGCAACGTCGACATTCTTTACGAAGCGCCCATAATGCTGGAAAAAAGCAAATTTACCGAAATAGTCTCGCGCGAACTGGGACTTAACGACAATCCGCCCGACTTAAGGTTCTGGAACGAGATGCTGGAAAAAGCCCGCCGCCGCGACAAGATAGTCACGATAGGACTGGTGGGCAAATACATAAAGATGTTCGACACCTATCTTTCGATAGTGGAGGCGCTTACCCATGCGGGCATCTACAATGGCGCAAAGATAGATTTACGGTGGATTGACGCTGAAAAGGTAACGCCCGAAACCGCCGCCGAGGAGCTTAAGGACTGCGACGGAATAATCGTACCGGGAGGATTCGGCGACCGCGGAGTGGAGGGTATGATAGAGGCAGCGCACTATTGCCGCGAAAACGATCTTCCTTACTTCGGCATTTGTCTTGGGATGCAGATTGCGGTCATAGAGTTTGCGCGTAACGCCGCGGGACTTAAGGACGCCAACAGCAGGGAATTCGATCCCCTCTCGCGCAATAAGGTAATCGACATCATGGAAGGACAGGCGGGACTTGAAAATACGGGCGGGTCAATGCGGCTGGGCGCATACGAGTGCAAGATAAAACCGGGCACGCTTTTGAGTAAAGCGTACGAGGGCGCGCCTTCGGTTATGGAGCGTCACCGTCACCGCTACGAATTCAACAACGATTACCGCGATACTTTTACGGATCTGGGGCTCGTTCTCGGCGGTACTTCTCCCGACGACGCGCTTGTGGAGTCCGTGGAAGTGCCCGGCAATCTGTTCCACTTGGGCGTACAGTATCATCCGGAGTTCAAATCGCGTCCCGCAAAACCTCATCCGCTTTTCCGCGAGTTCGTTTCGGCGGCGCTTGAAAACCGCAAAAGAAGCGGAAAAAATCTTTTGATAGAAAAAGAGGAAATAAAAAGTGAATAAGCTCAGATTTTCCGACGGCATAGGCGAATCCGATAAAACACTGTTTTATAAAAACGACTTTTCGGTTACTTGTGCGGATCCGGGTTGTATTTACGTGTCCGAAAAAGACGATCCCGTAAACGGCGGCTGGTTTTACATGTATTCCACGGGGCATTGCTCGCCCAAAAGCGGCGATTACGCTTTTGCCGCGTTTCCGTGTTACCGCTCGCGCGATTTCGGCGCGTGGGAAATGATCGGCGCGGCTGAGGGGCACGCGCTTAAGGTCAAGGCGTCCGACTGGGCGGAAAAGTTCTTCTGGGCGCCGGAAGTCATCCGCGACCGTAAAAGCGGAAAGTATTACATGTATTTCAGCGCGGGCGCCAAAAAAGGCGACGCCACCACCGAATACACTTCCGAAACGGACGATATGTGGGCATGCCTTTATCTCGGCATAGCAGTGTCCGACACTCCTTTCGGTCCTTTTGTCATGGCTGAGGGCGTAAACCTCGACGGCGACGTAATAAGCGGCAAAAACCCGCCGTTCAATTTTCAGAAAAAGCTGGGCTTAAGCCATTACTGGTCCGCAATAGACGTAAGTCCTTTCATCGCGCCCGACGGCACGCTTTATGTCTATTTTGCCAAACACGTCGATAAATTCCATAAGTGTATTTGCGTTTACGGAATGAAAATGAAGGATTTCATCACGCCCGATTATTCCACGGTTACGAAATTGACTCACCCCTCAGTGCTGAAAGGCGCAGGAAAAGCGGGCGACGTCGGTTATTTTGAAGAGGGTGCGGAAAAAATCGATGAGGGCAACGTCAACGAAGGTCCTTTCATGACCTATCACGACGGAAAATATTATCTCACGTATTCGCCTTTCGGATACGGCTCCAGGCGCTATTCGATAATGCAGGCGGTTTCCGATTTTCCCTTGGGTCCGTTTACCAAAATCCGCTACGAAGAGGGCAATCCCGTCATCGGAATAAACGCCGTCAACGATTACATGGCCGGTACGGGACATCATAACTTTGCTTACACCGACAGGGAAATGTGGGCGGTTTATCACGCTCACCGCGACCCCGTCGAGCCCTGCGACAAGGACGGAAGATTCAAAGGAAGAGTTCTTGCCGTCGATCGGGTAGGTTTCGTCAGAAACGAAAAACTCGGATTCGATATTCTGCGCGGCTTCGGTCCAACGGCATCTTTACAGCCGCTTGCCGAAGTAAACGGAAACTGTATAAATCTGGCGCGCACCGCAAAAGTCGCTTCCTCGGCTCAGGGCGACACTCAGAAGTATCTGAACGACGGATTTATAGCCGTTCACCCCTTTTCGGCGGGGGAAGAAGCGGTGTTTAAGGGCAACGCCGAAATTACCTTTACTTTCGATAAGCCCAGGGAAATACACGCGGTCATGGTGTATAACAGCCTTAACTACGAATGCGCTTTTTCCAAAGTCGATTCCGTCACGTTAAGCGCCGACGTCAATGTTTACACGCTTTGCGACGTGCCTGCGGATCCCGCCGACGTAAACCCGGAAAAAAAGTTCATGCGCGCGGGCGGCTCTGCCAAGGCGACTTTTAAGCCGGTCATGGCGGATAAGATCACGATTGAAATATCTTCAAAGTACGATGGCAGTGAAGATACGATAAGAATACCCGAAATCGTTATTCTGGGGAAATAAGGAGAATAAATAATGAAGCTTAACAAGAATTTCGAGCTTATCAAAGACAGTTATCTTTTTGCGACGGTGGCTGAAAAGACCGCGGAGTACCTTAAGGAAAATCCTGATAAAAAACTTATAAAACTGGGCATCGGCGACGTAACCATTCCTCTTTGCAAAGCGGTGGTGGAAGCGGGCGTCAAAGCGGTGGAGGAAATGGGGAAGCCCGAAACTTTCCGCGGTTACGGCCCTTACGAAGGATACGACTTTCTGCGTAAGTCCGTACGCGACTACTATGCCCGCCGCGGCGTAAATCTCGACATGGACGAGATCTTTATATCCGACGGAGCCAAAAGCGACATCGGCAATATTGTCGATCTGTTTTCGGAAGACAACGTAGTACTTGTGCCCGATCCCGTTTATCCCGTTTACGTGGATACCAACCTCATGGACGGACGCAGAATAATTTACGCCGACGCAAGCGAGAAAAACGGCTTCTTGCCCATGCCCGACTACGGCGTGGACTGCGACATCATATACATGTGCTCGCCCAACAACCCCACGGGCGCCGTTTACGACAAGGCGGGGCTTAAGGCGTGGGTGGACTATGCCAAAGCCAAAAACGCCGTCATTCTGTTCGACAGTGCGTATGAGTTTTACGTTACGGACGAAAATCTGCCGCGCTCCGTTTACGAGGTGGAAGGAGCAACGGAAGTGGCGATAGAATTCTGTTCCTTAAGCAAAACCGCAGGTTTTACCGGCACCCGTTGCGGTTATACGGTTATTCCAAAAAAACTGGGCCCGCTTAACGGCATGTGGCTGCGCCGTCAGTCCACCAAATACAACGGCGTTCCCTACATCGTGCAGCGCATGGCGGAGGCGGTCTTTTCCGAAGATGGGCAAAAGCAGATTTCCGAAAACGTCGGCGTTTACATGAAAAACGCCAAGCTCATCTCCGATACGCTTAACGAGCTGGGCATCTGGCATACGGGCGGAGTCAATTCTCCCTATATCTGGCTCAAGTGTCCGGGCGGCGATTCATGGGCGTTCTTCGACAAACTGCTTAAAGAAGCCAACGTTGTGGGGACTCCCGGTGCGGGATTCGGCAAAAACGGGGAAGGATTTTTCCGCCTTACCGCATTCAACAACTACGAAAACACTTCTGAAGCAATGCGCCGTATAAAATCGGTACTTACAAAATAAAATTTATTCTGTTATAAGCGTATTTTTAAGACGAATATCGTAAAAAACCCCGATGATTTATCGGGGTGACTTTTTTCTGTCGGTTTTCAAGCGTTTTCGGTATTAAGAAAAAAGAATAAAAAAAAGAAAACCCGCCGCGGAACTGTCCGCAACGGGTCTGATTTTTAAATTTCCCGCATGAGCCGTCTTTCTTGCGAAATATAAACCCGCACTCGGCGAGGTGGGTTTGCCGACCGTAACCTTCTGTCTTCCACCGATGTCCTGTAAAGGAGATATGGCATGACATATTTTACGAGTACAAGCAGTCCCTTAATTGTTCTGTGGTTATAATTTAAGCAAGCGACGCACACCGCAGGATTGATTTACGGTTCCATTATATACCTTATCGCAAGGTTTTTCAATACATTTTAAAAAAATTTTATCCGGAAAATTTTTGCGAACCTATTGACAAACCGCGCGCAATGTGGTATGCGGACAGAAATTCAGTCCTTTTTTCCGGCATAAATATTCCGCGACAAGGCTTATCGGGAAGCGGTGGACGCTTTTTGTAAGCAAGATGCCCGAAATTTTCTCTCTTTTCGATTATTATAAAGAGTTTCGAGGCGGACGAAAGTTCCGATTACGGCGAACGGGGAATGGCGGTTTTCGGTTTGCGGTTACCTTTTGGTCCGATAGTAACTGCTTAAGGTATTGAATCCCGACTTTATGATGATTTCGGTCTTCTTGCCGCCGCCCGAGTTTTCGCTTACGGCGCGCGCCCTTACGGAATTGACGTAGGAGCTTAAATTGCAACTGAAACTGCGGTTAAAAAGCCGCGAAAAATAGTACTTGCTGTAACCGAATTCGTTTGCCAATACGTCAAGGGTCAGATTTTCTTTATAATGCAGGTCTATGTACTGGACGATTTTAAGCATCAGGTCGTTGTTGGAGTGTTCAAGCCCGACAGGGCGGTAGTCGCGCGCAATCAAGCCGAAAATCATGTTGGTGTAGGCTTTTATAAGCAGATCGCTCATATCGTCGATACCGTCGGCAAGCTCGGTAATCAGTTTGCCGATGCGTGCGTTTTTCCGCTTGTCGTCAAGATAGAGGTAAGCGGCGTTTCCCGTTGCCGCCGCAAATTCCTCGTAATATTTTTTGGGTACGATCAGCACCGCCGCCTTTGCGCTTTCGTCGAAAGAATCGGGCTTATGCGCATAATGGACGTAATATTCGGGCACAAAGGTTATCTGGCCTTTTTCCAGATGAAAACATTCGGAGCCTATATGAAAGTCCGTTTTACCGCTAAGCATATAAGAAATTTCTATGCTTTGGTGAAAGTGTGGGCTGATGAAACCTATGTCGCGATAGACGCAGTTGACGGTGTGCACTACGTCGCGTTCGGCTTCGTATTTTGCGGAAATTTTCATTTTGTCCACCTTATGACAATATTTGCAAAAAAAATCACAATAATAGCATTGAAAAAGACAATTTACGGTGTTATTATATAATTACGGATGAATAAAGTCAACAAAAATCCGCAAAACGGAGGGTAGAAAAATGAAAATCGGCACCATCGTCCATCTGAACGAAACCACGCCCGAGCAGATTGCGAAAGTCAGGCAATACGGGCTTGAATCCTGCCAGCTTGTCTGCTGGGACATGAGTCGGTTCACGGACGAGAACGCGGCGTCCGTTACCGCCGCATCCCTCAAAGAGGGTATAGAGATAAGCGCGCTTTGGTGCGGCTGGGAAGGCGAGGCGGCCTGGAATTTCGTGGACGGATATCACACGCTGGGGCTTGTGCCTGTAAGGACGCGCAAAAAGAGAATAGAAAATCTGAAAAGCGGGTCGGATTTTGCAAAGAAAATAAACGTTGCTCACGTTGTGACCCACATGGGATTTCTGCCCGAAAACCCGACCACAGACGAGTATTCCTGCGTCGTGGAAGCGATTCGCGAAGTCGCGGAGTACTGCAAAAACAACGGGCAGTATCTGTTGTTCGAAACGGGGCAGGAAACGCCGATAACGCTTTTAAGGACTATTCTTACCGTGGGGACTGGTAACCTCGGCATCAATCTCGATCCCGCAAACTTGTTGCTTTACGGTAAAGCCAATCCCTGTGACGCGCTGGACGTATTCGGCAAATACGTAATGGGCGTGCATGCAAAGGACGGCGAATATCCCACGGACCCGAGGTACCTTGGACAGGAAAAGCGCATAGGCGACGGCAGAGTAAATTTCCCGTTGCTTATCGAAAAGCTTAAAAAGCTGGGTTATGACGGCTCCTTGACCATAGAACGCGAAATAAGCGGCGAAAAACAGATTCAGGACATTCTTTACGCGAAAAAGTTTTTGGAGGGAATTATCAATGGATAAAGTAAGGGTAGGTCTTGTGGGAATAGGCGGTATGGGTTACAACCATTACTGCTGCCATAAAAATCTTGAAACTTCGGACGTGGTGGCGGTTTGCGACGTTCGCACCGATATGGCAAAAGAAAAGACGGGCGGCGCCGTTAAAATATACGGTGACCTTGACGAAATGCTTGAAAAAGAGAGTCTTGACATGATAGACATCTGCACGCCCACTTATCTGCATGCTTCCATGGCGGAAAAATGCCTTGAAAAGGGGCTTCACGTGCTTTGCGAAAAGCCCATGACCCTTGACGAAAAGGAGGCGGACAAATTGCTTGCCGCGGTGAAAAGAACCGACAGGAATTTCATGGTAGCCCACGTCGTCAGATTCATGAAGCCTTATGCGTATCTGAGAAAGGCGATAAAAAGCGGGGAGAACGGCAAGCTTTTAAGGCTGGAAATGCACCGCAATTCTTCGGTGCCGCTTACAAGCTGGCAGAACTGGTTTCTTGACGAAAGCCTTAGCGGCGGAGTGGTGACGGACCTGTCTATACATGACCTTGATTTTGTAAGTCACGTTTTGGGAAAGCCCGACAAAGTAAGCGCTTTCTGGCGCCCGCTTAAAGACAACAGTTCTTACTCCGCGGCGTCCATGCTCTACGGCGATACTCTTGTCAGCTGCGAGGCGTCCTGGTACAAGGTCAAAATCAATTTCCGCGCCGAATTTCTGGCGGTTTTCGAAAATTGCTTTATAGATTTCAAGGACGGAAAACTTTATAAAAACAACGAAGAAACCGATTTAAGCGATTTTTCCCTTGACGATGAACTGGGCGTTTCCGTAAAAGGCGACAATCCGTATAAGGACGAAATCGAGTACTTCATCGACTGTATTCTGAAGGGCAGAAAACCCGTTTTCGTTTCGCCCGAAAGCTCCGCTTCTACAATTCGCCTTACCGACCTTGTAAAAATGAGCGCGACCCGATTTGCGAACACACCGATTGTGCAAAATTTATCTCGAAAAACTTTTAAGCGCACATAAAAACGCAGTCGTCAAAACGGTTAATCTGTGTGTCGGGACGGTCTTATCTTCTTTAACGATACGATGTTGGAAACTCGTTTGGAGGATATAAAAAAAGGCGACTTTTCTTCTTCGGCATACGATTATGCCAAAGATTTTGACGCCTCCGACGAAATAGTTATAGGCGCGCCTTACCGGGATTATTCTTTTCCGTCGCTGCTTAAAGCGTATTTTGAACACATTTGCGTAAACAAGCTGACTTCTGCGTATAAGTCAGACGGTGAAGAGTATTTGCTGCGCAAAGCAAATCGTCTGACGTATATTTTTACCGCCGGCGAAAAATGAGTAAAGAAAATTCTGCCACTTATTATATGAAAGATATGTGCGAGATGTGTACTATCGGAAATTTGCGTATATATTATGATGTCCGACCGGATGAGTATAATAGCGATATCGCAAGTATAATGGAAAAAGCGGCAAACGAGATAAGAAAATAACCGATATTCTTAATGTCTGAATAAAATGCGCTTTATGACATACTTTATGTCGAAAGCGTATTTTCATTTTTTAATGTCATTATATGCAGATTTATGGATTCAGCTCCGTGTTAAGCGAGAATCATGCGGGTATTTTCGGAAATAGGACAAATTTGTCGCAAAACCTGAAAAAAGAGTAATTATGAACAGCTATTTATTGACTTTTATTTTTTTAATATTTATAATATCAATATAAAGGCATGAAAGTATCAAGGAGGAGATGATGAAAAAATTTGCTTTTATAGGAGCGGGAAGTCTGCAGTTTACCAGCAGCTGCGTAAGGGATTTATTGACATTTGAAGCTTTTGAAGAATGCGAATTTGCATTAATGGACACCAATAAGGACAATCTTGCGGCTATTAAAAAAGTAGTGGAAAGGATAGTGCATGAGATGAAACGCGAAAAATGCAGAATTACCGCCACTACCGATCGTAAAGAGGCTCTTTTAAATGCGGACGGTGTGCTTTGCACTGTGTTTAACGGCGATATAGACGTGTGGCAATACGATATACTTATTCCCAAAAAGTACGGCATAGATATAAACGTGGGTGATACACGCAGCGTTTCAGGGATATTCCGTGCGCTTAGAAATATTCCGCTTATGTTGGAAATATGCCGCGATATAGAAAAATACTGCCCGAGAGCGATTTTTTTGAATTATACCAATCCTATGGCAATGCTGTGCGGCGCCATGCAGAAATATTCTGGCATACAGGTGACAGGTTTGTGTCACAGCGTGCAAGGTACCGTACATATGCTTGCCGAATGGCTGGACGTTCCTTATGAAGAAATAACATATAAGTGTCTGGGAGTAAATCACCAGTCGTTTTATACCGTACTCAAACATAACGGCGAAGATCTTTATCCGCGACTGCGTAAACTTATGGAAAACCCCGAATATTACAACAGAGAACAGGTGAGGAACGAGCTTTTTCTGAAACTCGGCTACTATGTTACCGAGTCCAGCGGACATAATTCGGAATATACGCCTTGGTTTAGGAAACGTCCGGATTTGATAGCCAGATACTGCACTGACGGCACCGGCTGGAATCCGGGACATTTTGCATTTTCGCTGGAAGGCAGAACCGAACGCAAAAAAAATCCTCTTAAACAATATGACGACTGGATGAAAAAAGAATTTTCGCATCAGAAAAGTATGGAATATGCCGCGGATATTTTCAATGCCTGCTTAGGCGACGGCAAACCGTTTATTTTTAACGGCAACGTTATAAATCACGGTTCTATACCGAATCTGCCCGATGACGCCTGTGTGGAAGTTCCGGTGGTGGCAGACAGAATGGGCTTTAAAACCACAATCGCAGGACCGCTGCCCGATCATATAGCTATACTGGTAAATACCACCGCACGTATAGAATCGCTGGTGGTGGAGGCGGCTATGCACAAAAGCCGCGAAATGGTTTATCGCGCGACTTATATGGATCCGCTTTCATCGGCGGTGTGTTCGCTGGAAGAAATAAAGCGCATGTGCGACGAGCTTTTTGAGGTAAACGCCGATTTTCTGGGGGATTACAAATAAAATAAATATTAAAGCTACAATAAAGCGGATTCCGCCCGGGAGAGTCCGCTTTTTTATTTACAACAGGTTGCGGAAATGACGTTTGTCATAACGAGCCGAATTAAAGTTCAACACAATGCTCATTTCTTATCGGCAGCATTGACAAACTCGTAAACAATGTGTTGTTGGAGGATCGTAAAAATACGCGGCGTATGCTGAGCGGAGAGCCAGCATGAGATTTTTCCGGCTTTAAACGCCTTTATTTACAGAGGAGATAACAGCTGTGATGTCTGCACGCAGTAGGTACGCGCCAAGGGTACTGTTGGATATTACCGAACATTCTTGCGGTAAAAATATTCCCATGAAGGAAGTCACGGAAAGAGAAAGTCTTTCGCTTAAATATCTCGAACAAATTCTGCCCGTGCCGACAAAGCACAATATGATAGAGGACGTGCACGGAAAGGACGAAGGATATCGCGTCTTAACCGTACTACCGTACAATATACGACAGATGAAATATTGCGCCTGACCGAAGGTCCTTTGGCGCTTGTTTCCTGTATAAGCAACTATATTCCCTGTCTGCGTGCCGCTACTCATCCGTCGTTTTTTTATGGTTTTTAAGGAAATATCCCGGTATTTACGGCATTATCGTATGCTAACGAATCTTTTTCGCCGCGATTTGTGTAAACCCAGGTTATTCTTTTTCCCGTGCGGCAGGGAATATGTCTTTCGCCTGTATCTATTACGATTGCGCCTGGCTTATTTTGTAGTCGGCAAGCAGAGCCTGCACATAATCGGGCTAATCTGTAATTATTTTACCTTTAAGCTTATTTATGGAATTTTTGATTGCGTCGTCGGTGGCGCCCGAAAATTTATCCGCGCTGTTGTAATCGAAGCGTTTTGTAAATCTTTCGAGATCGGAATTAGTCTTTTTCAAAGTTTCAAGCTGTTTCGCCGTTAATGCGGCGGCATATCTTTCCGCCGATTTTCCCGCATAAGAAACGTATTGCAAAAGGCGGACGAAATGCGGCATGCAGAAACCCGAGCTTTCGGAAAAGACTTTGGGAAATTCCGCTTCCGCGCCGAACATCTGCGCCACGGTGTAACAGTATCGCGTCATGATTTCTTCCGCTTCGTCGCAAATCACGCAGGTGTCCAGCGTTTTATCGAGTTTTTCGGCCAGTTTTTTTGCCTGTTTTGCGTTTGCTGTCGTGCCGATGTTTTCGATAATGTTTTCGGTGCGCGTGTTGATCTGAAGCGCAAGCCCCAGTTTATTGCCGCCGTCATATAGCTTCAAAAGGTGGCGGGTGCAGAAACCGCGTTTGTTGACCTTGATTCTGTAATCGGGTTCCATTACGGCCTCGCCAAGGTATTGTTTGACAAGACGGTTTTCGATCCTCTCGTAAAGAAGGCAAATGGGGCAGCCGTCCTTTTGGCGAAAGGCGTCCCAAACGGGTGTGGTCTGGATATGATACTGCATATTTCACTCCGTCAAAGAATATATAAAACTGTAAAGCCGCGTCTTGAAATGCGGTTTTACGGTATGATTTTACTAAATCGGAGCGCAAAATGCAACAATATTACGGTGACAAGCCGCATATTATATCCCGAAAAAGCAAAAAACGCCCCAAAAAAAGGCGCGGGCGCACATCGGGAAAAGTAAGAGCCGTGCTTATCGGGCTGTGCGTCGTGTGCGCGGCGGTGTTTCTGATAACCGTTTTTGCGGTTTATCCGTCGCGGGACGTCATAAGGCTTAAGGCGGAAAAGTGGTATTACGTTTCCTTTTATTCTCCCACGGAAATTGTGGAAGCGGAGCTTAACGCGCAAAGCCTTAAAGAAACGGGCGGAGCGGGTTACATAATCAACGACGGCACTTTCAGGGTAACCGCTTTCGTTTACAACTCTTCTTCGGACGCAAAGGCGGTTGCGGACAAACAGACTCTTACCGCCTCGGTTTACACCGTTGCCATTCCGGAAGTGAAAATCGACGCGGTAAAAGACGAGTCCACAAGTAAGCAGGTAAAAGAAGGATTTTCCGTTCACGGTAAGGTGTACGACGACATAGTGTCCGTGCTTAACGAATTCGACAGGGGACAGACCACCGAAAGCGCCATGTTGCACGCCGTAACGACTGTAAGAAGCTACATCGTCGCCGAGCGCGAACGTCAGCAGGCGATATACAACGAAACCAGTTCGACCGCGGTAAACGCGCTGTGCGATTATCTCGATTCGGCGGTGCAGTCGCTGGACATTGCGATGCTGGGCGAAAACAACGGACTTGCCTCGCGCATAAGATATGCTTTATGCGAGATTATATATAACCGTTATATGCTGGCGGCGGCGCTCAATTAGACGGCGGCGCATATATAAAATTCAAGTAAAAAAATGGTACGCCTTTTTTCGCCAAAAGTTTATCAAATTCGCCCGTAAACAGTTGAAAAAAAAGCATAAACGTGATAGAATAAGACCGTATGCAATAAATAAGGAGAGGAAAATATGACCGTCAGACAAATTGCCGAAATTCTCGACGCGGAAATTCTCTGCTGCGAGGAGCTTGCCGACAGCGTCAATATTCATTCAGCATGCGGATCCGACATGATGAGCGACGTCCTTGCTTACGTCAAGGACCAGGGTATGTTGCTTACGGGGCTTGTTAACCCGCAGGTCGTACGCACCGCCGAAATGATGGATATGTGCTGCGTCGCGTTCGTCAGGGGAAAGCGACCGGACGCCGCGATTATTCAGCTGGCACAATCCAAAAACATAATTCTTCTCACCACGCAGGAAAGAATGTACCCGGCTTGCGGAAAGCTGTATAAAGCCGGCCTCGACGCGGGTAAGCCGATATGAGCGAACTGATACATCTTCACTACGACGTGGACGGGGAGGACTTCGTATCCTGCGGCCACGCCAGCGAGGACGTCAGGCGCACCCTTAAAAGCATCGGCATCTCGGGTGAAGTAATACGCAAGGTATCCATCGCCATGTACGAGGGCGAAATTAACATGGTCATTCACGCCGACGGCGGTGTAGCGGACGTCAGCATCTGTGAGGACGGCATAGTGGTTACGCTTTCCGATACCGGCAAGGGCATTGCCGACATCGATCAGGCTATGCAGGAGGGATTTTCCACCGCCACCGACGAAATAAGGGAACTCGGCTTCGGCGCGGGAATGGGACTTCCCAACATGAAAAAGTATTCCGACTCCATGGACATAAAAAGCGAAGTGGGCAAAGGCACGGTGGTGACGCTTAAATTTAACCTTTGATCCCGATACCGATTTTTTTTAAGGCGTCTATACATAGCAGCGTTACTAAAGAGTTCAGTCCTTTTACGCCTGATAAGCTTTCCCGTTTTATATTTAATAATTTTATCCATGGCGGATGAAAAACCGCTTACATATACAAATTTTAACCGGAGAATGAGATGAGTCTTGACTTTAAACCCGTATATCTCGACAGCACGAAATGCAACGGTTGCGTCAACTGTATGAAAAGATGCCCGACCGAAGCTATCCGCGTGCGCGGCGGCAAAGCCACCATCATGTACGAGCGCTGCATCGGTTGCGGGGAATGCGTAAGGGTTTGTCCCACTCACGCCAAGAAGGAATTTTACGATTCGCTGGATTCCATTAAGAATTTCAAGTACACCGTTGCGGTACCCAGTCCTTCGCTTTATGCGCAGTTCAACAACATTTACGACACCAATTACGTCCTTACGGCGCTTAAAAGGCTGGGATTCGACGACGTGGTGGAAGGCGCTATCGGCGCCGAATACGTTTCTGCGGCAACCGCGGAATACATAAAGACTCAGCACAGATCCCGTAAACCCGTCATAAGCTCGGCTTGTCCCGCGGTGGTCAATCTGATCTTAATGCGGTTCGAACATCTGATGGACAACCTTTCGCCCATTCAGCAACCGGAAGAGGTTACCGCAAACATGGCGCGCGCAAAGGCGCAGATGGAAACGGGGTTTAACGACTCCGACATCGGAGTATTCGTGATAACGCAGTGCGCGGCCTGCGTCATGGGACTCAAAAACAGCGTCAACGCGCGCATAGACGGCGTGCTTTCCGCAAAGGAAATTTATTTTCCGCTTTTGGCGGAGCTTAACAAGCTTACTCCCGCCGACCTTGAAAATCTTTCGCTTGCGGGCTCTCTGGGCGTAAGCTGGGGCGCGTCGTCGGGCGAGGCGCACGGGCTTAAGACGGACAACTATCTGTCCGCCGACGGCATGGAAAACGTCGTCGCCGTGCTTAACGACATGGAACACGACAGGCTTAGCGGGCTGGATTTTATCGAGCTTTATGCGTGTACGTTAGGCTGCGTGGGCGGCACCATGAACATCGAAAGTCCTTTTCTTGCGCGCACGCGGCTGAGAAAGCTGAGAAACTCCATGCAGGAAAAACCCGTTTCGGTCACCGACTTTTCCGCTTACAAGCGAAAAGAAGCGTACAGATGCAACAACGTGTTCAAGCTGGACGACGACATGCTGGTCGCCATGCGCAAAACGCTTAAGGTAAAGGACATCTATTCGCGTCTTCCCGGCATTAACTGCGGCAGTTGCGGGGCGCCCAGCTGTATGGCGTTTGCCGAAGACGTAGTGCGCGGGACTAAAGCCAAATGCAGATATACGGAGGCGTATCTTGACGATAAACGAAGTAAAACAAAGGCTTGACGCCGACGCCGTCGTGCTGTCGGATAAGCCGATCGAAGGCGTTTATGCGGGCGATTTTCTCAGCCGCGTCATGAGTAAGGCTCCGTCGGGGTGCGTGTGGCTTACCGTGATGAACAACGTCAACGTCGCGGGCGTTGCCGTGCTTGCGGAAATCAATGCCGTAGTGCTTTGCGAAGGGGTGGTTCCGGACGCTTTGCTTTGCGACAAGTGCCGCGCCGAGGGAATATCGCTGCTTACCACGCCTTTGGACGTTTTTTCCGCCTGCGTAAGGCTGGGCAGTTGAAAGTCTACTACGATCTGCATATTCATACGGCGCTATCGCCCTGCGGCGACGACGACATGACGCCCTGCAACATCGTCGGACTTGCCGCGCTTTGCGGACTGGACGTAATTGCCGTTACCGACCACAACTCCGCCGCCAATTGCGCCGCCGTCGAGAAAGCCGGGCTTAAAGCGGGCGTAACCGTCTTATCGGGCATGGAGCTGGAAACGGCGGAAGAAGTCCACGTCGTAATGCTGTTTCCGTCCGCCGCCGCCGCGGAAGAGTGCGGAAAGGAAGTGGGCAAAAGACGGCTGCTTGTCCCCAACAATCCCGAAATTTACGGCAGACAGCTTGTCATGACGCATGAAGACCGTATCGCGGGGGAGGAGAAAAACCTTCTGGTCACAGCCACTGACGTGGGCGTTTACGAAGCCGTTAAACTTGCCCGAAAGTACGGGGGCGCGGCGTTCCCGGCGCACATCGACAGACCTTCCCACGGGATATTGCAGATGCTGGGCGACATTGCCGACGACATGGGCTTTGCGGCGGTGGAAATAAGCCCCGCAGCATGCGACGAATTCACGGATTGCTGGATTAAGCGCGGATATACTGTGTTACGCAACTCGGACGCGCATTATCTGGAAAACATGAACCAAAGAAGCGTAAATTTTCTCGAGCTTGACTCGCTGACGCCTGAAAACGTCATAGACAAACTCGGGCGAAGATAAATTTTTTACAAGGAGAACAACATGAGTAAAGAAATCATCGGCACGCCTCAGCAGTATGAGCAGTTCTGTCAGGTGCTTGAAGAGCTTAAGTCCGTTCCGGGACCTGTAATGAAGGCGATGCAAAGCGCTCAGGACATTTACGGATATCTTCCGATAGAAGTCCAGTCGAAAATCGCATCGACTTTCGGCGTATCGCTTGAAGAGGTTTACGGAATCGCGACGTTCTATTCGCAATTCAACCTCAACCCCAAGGGAAAATACACCATAGGCATTTGCCTTGGTACGGCTTGTTACGTCAAGGGTTCGGGCGCGATACTGGACAAGTTTAAGGAAAAACTCGGCATTTCGCCCGGGGAAACGACGGCCGACCGCAAATTCACGCTGGACGCCACGCGTTGCATAGGCTGCTGCGGCCTTGCGCCCGTGCTTACCGTGGGCGGCGAGGTTTTCGGAAACCTTACCGTGGACGACGTGGACAGAATTTTGGCAAGGTATAATGACTGAACTTGCTTTGCATATCCTCGACATAGCAAACAATTCCACCCGCGCAAAGGCGAAAAACGTCGCGATTTCCGTGGTTGCGGACACCGCGGCGGATACGCTTACGATAACCGTTTCAGACGACGGCTGCGGCATGGATAAGGAACTTCTGGAGCGAGTGACGGATCCGTTTTCCACCACAAGGACCACTAGAAAGGTGGGGCTGGGCATACCGCTTTTTAAGCAAGCGGCGTTACTTACGGGCGGCAGTTTTTCCATCGAAAGCGAGCCCGGTAAAGGCACCGTAACGAAAGCGGTGTTCGGGCTAAGGCATATCGACCGCGTTCCTTTAGGAAATCTCGGTTCCACGATGACTGCTTTGGCGGGCGGATTTCCCGACACTGACTTTACGCTTTTATACGAGTGGGACGGAAAGAAGTATGAATTTTCCACCGTAAAGCTTAAGGAAGTACTGGACGGGGTGCCGCTCAGCGAACCGGAAGTTCTGAACTATATCGAAGATATGATCGATGAGAATATAGAAAATATAAATGGAGGACAACCCATATGAAAACTTTGGAGGAATTGCAGGCCATCCGCGACAAAATGAAGGAAAGAATCAACAATCGCGGCATTGCCGGCGAAAACGATTACCGCGTGGTCGTGGGAATGGCTACCTGCGGAATAGCGGCGGGCGCTCGCAATACGCTTAAAGCGCTTACCGAGGAGATAGAGTCCAGACATCTTAACAACGTCATACTGTCGCAGACGGGATGTATCGGTATCTGCAAATACGAACCCATTGTGGAAGTATTTGCGCCCGGTCAGGAAAAGGTTACATACGTCCACGTCGATGCCGAGCGCGCTCGTCAGATAGTCGCGTCGCACATCGTCAACGGCAAACCCATTACCGAATACACTTACAGCTATGCTGTAAAGGAGAACTAAATGCTGGAAAGAGCTCATATACTTGTTTGCGGCGGCACGGGATGTACGTCCGGAAACAGCAAGAAGATTTTTACCGAATTCGAAAGAATACTTAAGGACAACAAGCTTGACGGAGAAGTGAAACTCATCATGACGGGTTGCTTCGGTCTTTGCGCGCGCGGCCCCATCGTGGTTGTTTATCCCGACGGCACTTTTTATCAGCACGTAAAGCCCTCCGACGTAGAGGAGATCGTCGTCGAGCATATATTAAAAGGCCGTCCCGTCGAAAGACTTCTCAATAAGGAAAAGGATGAGGACGGTTCCGTCAAACCCTTCAACGAAACGGCTTTCTACAAAAGCCAGCATCGTCTGGTGCTTCGCAACTGCGGCGTAATCAATCCCGAAAACATCGACGAATACCTTGCTTACGACGGCTATCTTGCGTATCAGAAGGCGGTTACCGAAATGACTCCTCAGGAAGTCATCGACGTCATCAAGGCAAGCGGACTCAGGGGACGCGGCGGCGGCGGATTCCCCACGGGTACCAAATGGCAGTTCGCGCGCAATTCCGTTTCCGACAAGAAATTCGTCGTCTGCAACGCCGACGAGGGCGACCCCGGCGCGTTCATGGACCGTTCGGTTCTGGAGGGCGACCCCCATTCCGTCATCGAGGCTATGATGATTGCGGGCTACGCGATCGGCGCGGATCAGGGCTATATATATGTGCGTGCGGAATACCCCATCGCGGTAAGCCGTCTGCAGATAGCAATTGCTCAGGCGCTTGAATACGGAATATTGGGCGACAACGCAATGGGCCTCGGGCACAAGTTCAACATAGAGCTTCGTCTGGGTGCGGGCGCGTTCGTCTGCGGTGAGGAAACCGCGCTTCTCAACTCCACGGAAGGCAAACGCGGCGAGCCCCGTCAGCGTCCGCCTTTCCCCGCGGTCAAGGGACTGTTCGGTAAGCCCACGCTTATCAACAACGTCGAAACTTACGCAAACATCACGTCCATTATACTTAAAGGCGCCGATTGGTTCGCGTCCATGGGTACGGAAAAGAGCAAGGGCACCAAAGTTTTCGCTCTGGGCGGAAAAATTCACAATACCGGCCTTGTGGAAATCCCCATGGGTACCACGCTTCGCACCATAATCGAAGAAATCGGCGGCGGTATTCCCAACGGCAAAAAGTTCAAGGCGGCTCAGACGGGCGGCCCGTCGGGCGGCTGCATACCCGCGTCGCTTATCGATACTCCCATCGATTACGATAACCTTATCGCCATCGGCTCCATGATGGGCAGCGGCGGACTTATCGTCATGGACGAGGACAACTGCATGGTGGATATCGCCAAGTTCTTCCTCGAGTTCACCGTCGACGAGTCCTGCGGAAAATGCACGCCTTGCCGCGTGGGCAACAAGCGTCTTTACGAAATGCTTGACAAGGTCACCAAAGGCGAAGCTACTATGGAAGATCTTGACGAAATGGAAGCGCTTTGCCACTACATAAAAGAAAATTCGCTTTGCGGACTGGGTCAGACCGCGCCCAACCCCGTGCTTTCCACTTTAAGATACTTCAAAGACGAGTACATCGCTCACGTCCGCGACAAGAAGTGCCCGGCAGGCGTTTGTAAAGCGCTTGTGTCTTACGAAATCGATCCCGCGCTGTGCGTCGGCTGCGGATTGTGTAAGCGCGGCTGTCCCGTGGGCGCCATCTCCGGCGAGATAAGACAGGTCCACGTCATCGACCCCAAAAAGTGCATAAAGTGCGGCGCTTGTATTGCGGCTTGCCGTAAAAACGCCATCAAGAAGTAGAGGTGAAAACAATGAAAGAAGTTACTTTAAAGATAAACGATATACCCGTTACCGTTCCCGAAGGCACGCGCATACTGGACGCGGCGAGAAAGGCGGGTTTCAATATTCCCACTCTTTGCTATTATAAAGATCTTACCAACGAGGGCAGCTGCCGCGTTTGCGTGGTGGAAGTGAAGGGCGCAAGAAGCCTGGTTGCAAGCTGCTCCGCCGTCGTTGCGGAAGGCATGGAAGTGTACACCAACACTCCTAAAGTGCTTAAATCCCGCAAAACCACTTTGGAGCTTTTGCTCAGCAATCACGAAAAGAAATGCCTTTCCTGCGTAAGAAGCGGCAACTGCGAATTGCAGAAGCTGAGTAACGAATACGGTTGCGACGAAAACCATTATCAAGGTGTAAAAACTCCCGTAAACGTGGAGGAATATAACGCATATCTCGTGCGCGACAACGCAAAGTGCATACTTTGCCGCCGTTGCGTTGCCATGTGCAACAAGGTTCAGTCCGTGGGCGTCATCGGCGCAAACAACCGCGGATTCAATACTTCGATAGGCTGTGCGTTCGAGCGTTCTCTGGGCGCGGTGGACTGCGTCGCTTGCGGACAGTGTATCACCGTTTGCCCCGTGGGCGCGCTTACCGAGCGCGACGATACTCAGTTCGTCGTCGACGCGCTGCACGATAAAACCAAGACCGTAATTGTGGGGACGGCTCCCTCCGTGCGCGTTGCGCTGGGCGAAGAATTCGGTTATCCCATCGGCACGGACGTGGAAGGAAAAATGGTTGCCGCGCTCAGAAGACTGGGATTCAACAAGGTTTTCGACGTCGACATGACCGCCGACCTCACCATAATGGAGGAGGGCTACGAGTTTCTGGAAAGGCTTCAGGATAAGACCGCCGCGCTGCCCATGCTTACAAGCTGCAGCCCCGGCTGGATTCGTTTCATAGAGTTCAATTATCCCGAGCTTTTGCCCCACGTATCTACCTGTAAATCTCCTCAGCAGATGTTCGGCGCCGTGGTAAAAACCTATTACGCCGAGAAGATGGGGCTTGATCCAAAGGACATTGTCGTGGTTTCCTGCATGCCCTGTACCGCCAAAAAGACGGAAATCTTCCGTGAGGACCAGAACGCAAGCGGCTATCCCGACATTGACGTCGTCATCACCACGAGAGAGCTTGCACGTCTTATCAAACATTACGGCATCGACTTCAGATCCCTGCCCGACGAGCAGTTCGACGCGCCTTTGGGTATAGGTTCCACCGCGGGACTTCTGTTCGGCGCAACGGGCGGCGTTATGGAAGCGGCGCTTCGTACCGTTTACGAGGTTGTTACGGGCAAAGAGCCTCCTTCGCTTGACTTCAAAGCGATAAGGGGAACAAAGGGCATTAAAAGCGCAACCCTTGACATGAACGGCACCAAAGTGAAAGTGGGCGTGGCGCACACTCTCTCAAACGCCAGAAAGATGCTGGAAGACATAAAAGCGGGCAAATCCGATTATCAGTTTATCGAAATCATGACCTGCCCGGGCGGATGCGTAAACGGCGGCGGACAGCCTATCGTCCCGTCCGAAGTTATAAATTCCGGCGTGGACGTAAAAGCTTTGCGCGCTTCCGCGATATATAAAGCGGATAAGAAAAGCAAGCTGAGAAAATGTCACGAAAACCCCGTAATTAAGGCGCTTTACAGCGAATATTTCGTAAAGCCCAACAGCCACAAGGCGCACGAGGTTTTGCACACAACCTATCGCAAACGCGAAAAAATGTAATTAAATTCTTATTTTACTTTAATCGCGCGATTGACGCTTTTTGCGTGCGGTGCGACGAAGTAAATTTTAAGTAAGGAAAGCCGGTTTTTCATTACGGAAAGCCGGCTTTCCCGTTTATACCTATTATTGCGGTACGGTCCCTTTTTTCCTTGCCAAAACGGGGCTTGTGTAGTATAATTGAATAAAACGTAAAAGATTAAAGGAGCATCGGTTTGAGGGGCGCGTTTGTAGTTAATAAATATTATACCGACAACGGAATCGAATACATTGCGTCACGCCTTTCGGCGGAGCTTAATAAGCGCGGCCATACGCTGGAATTTACGCCTTGTCCCACACTTATTTACGATGAAAACTGCAGTTTCGATTTCGGCGGCGGAATAGATTACGTGGTTTTCTGGAACAAGGATTACATGCTGGCGCGCGCGCTGGAAAAAGCAGGGATAAGGGTTTTCAACAGCTCCCGCGCGATAGAAATCTGCGACGACAAGGCAAAAACGTATCTCCAGCTTTTCGGCAGCGGGGTAAAAGTCCCGCGCACCGTGGTCGCGCCCGTAGTGTACGACGTGTCCGAAGGCACCGATTCGTCTTTTATCGACAGAGTGGAAAATTACCTCGGGTATCCGGTGGTAGTCAAGGAAAACACGGGCAGCCAGGGCAGACAGGTTTACCTTGCGCAAACGCGGGCGGAACTTATTTCCCTTCACGGCTCGCTTTTACGGACTCCGCATATCTTTCAGCGGTATGAGGCGGACGAGCGCGGAGTGGACATCAGGGTTTACGTCATCGGCGGCAAAGCCGTTGCCTGTTGCAGACGCCGCAACACAACGGGGTTCAAATCCAACGTGCACATGGGCGGCAGAATGGAAAAATACGACGCATCCGAAGAACTTGTTTCCGAGGCGGAACGAATTGCGTCTATTATAGGACTCGATTACGGCTCGGTCGATTTTCTGACGGGCAAAACGCATATATTCGCCGAGGCCAACAGCAATGCCTACATGTTCGGCATCGAGCGTCTCGGGTACAATATCGCGGGAGCTTTTGCCGACCATATAGTGCGTACCGTCGAGGGGAGAAATTAAAGACGTGGAAGAAGAAATAAAAGCTTTGAAAGCGCGCGTAGAAGCGGTCAGAAAAAAATACGGAATCACGCGCGAGATAAAAATAGTCGCCGCAACCAAAACCGTCCCTGCGGAGAAGATAAATCTTTTGCCCTCTTTCGGCATAACCGCGGCGGGCGAAAACCGCGTGCAGGAGCTGATGGAAAAATACGACAAAGTCAAGGGATTGGAGTGGCATTTCATAGGCGTGCTTCAGACCAACAAGGTCAAGTACATCATCGATAAAGTCGCGCTTATTCATTCGGTGGATCGTAGGTCGCTTGCCGACGAAATCGATCGTCAGGCTGCAAAACACAATCTTGTTTCCGACGTGCTGATCGAAATCAACATCGGGAAGGAGCCGTCGAAAAGCGGAGTGTTTGCCGAAGACGCGCCGGCGCTAATGGATTACGTTGCCGCCAAGTCCAACGTTAAACTTCGCGGGGTCATGAGCGTTTTTCCGCCCGACGCGCCCGACGAAATGTATAAGGAGCTTGCGTCGCTGTCTAAGATCGCGACGGACAGATACGGCGCGGACATAGTTTCCGCCGGCATGAGCGGCGATTACGAAAAAGCCATTCGTTTCGGCGCAAATCTGATAAGACCCGGCAGCGCCATTTTCGGAAAAAGAATATATAATCAAAAGAATATATAATTAAGAGGTAAACAGAATGGGCAAATTCAGCGATTATTTCAGCCGAAGGTCTTCCGACCGCGGCGGCGAAGAAAGCAATTACGATTATTACGAGGATACCCATAACGAGAACGGAGATTACACCGCGCGACTGAGGAATTTTCAACGCGAATCTTCCATGAACGCTTTTAATTCCCGCGGGGACAACTACGCGTCGGAAGGCGGCGCGCGCTTTTCGGCGTTTTCTCCCGAATCGGACAGCCGCGGACAGGCGCAGCAACCTTTAAGACAGGAAGGCGGCAAAAATTTTCAGAACTTCATGGTTTACGAGCCGCGTACCGCCGACGACGTGCAAACGCTTATAGACTTTTTGAAAACCCGCGAATCGGCAATAATAAACCTCGACAACGTCGACGAGGAAGTTTCGCAGCGCGTACTGGACTTTGTCAGCGGCGCAATTTACGCGCTTAACGGCAGCGTTCACAGGGTGGCGGGCAACATATTTCTGCTTTCGCCCGAAGGCGTGGGCATAACCAATTCCTATGAGATGAAAAACAATGCAAAAAAACAGTAAAATCATGCGCTTTCTCCGCGCCGTAGCGGATTACGTCAAAGTTGCGAAAATAGAGCTTATTGTCATTGTCGCCGCCGTTGCCGTCGACCTCGTTTCCAAAGCGATAGTGGACGCAACGATGGATCTGTATGACTCGGTAACGCTTATTCCCAAATTTCTGCATATCACCTATATCCACAATTACGCCGCGGCGTTCGGATCCACATTCGGACTGGACAAAATTCTGGGCGAGCAGGGCGTAATCGTCTTTTTTATAATCGTTTCCTTTTTTGCCGTCGGATTCTTCGGGTATCTCATGTACAGGAATCGCGGTAAGGCGCTGGTTCCCAGGATATCTTACGCGCTTATAATAGGCGGCGCAATCGGCAACAACCTTGTTGACAGACTCGTTTACGGTTACGTAAGGGATTTCATACAGTTCCAGTATTTCGGGCTTACGATATTCGGTTCGGAGTATTTTGCGATATTCAATTTTGCGGACGCCGCGCTTTGCATAGGCGTTGCCATGTTCGCCATATATTATATCTTTATTTATAAGGAACCCAAAAAGGAAGAAACCTCAGGAAAAGATACGGTCGCAACCGATGAAAGTCAGACCGAATCGGACAAGGAACCTGCAAAGCAGAACGAAGAGACGTCGCTTTCTCAAGACGTAAGCATATTGACAAACGCGGAGGGGCTTAACGGCGGAAGCGGAAAAACGGATGCTTGCGCGGGTACGGAGCCCGATTCCGCGCCTGAGGCGGACGTAAAGAAAACCGATCCGCAAAACGAACATGATAAAAACGATTGAATCGGACGCCGACGGACGGCTGGACGTTATAGTTTCCGCCTTGACGGGTTATACGCGCTCCCGCATAAAGCAACTTGTGGAAAAAGGCCTTGTTCGCGCGGACGGCGTAACTGTAAAAAAATGCGGCCATACACTGAAAAAAGGCGACACGGTTACGCTGGACGTTCCCGATCTAGTGGAGAAAATCGAGAAAAAAGACATTCCAGTCGACATTCTTTACGAAGACGACGATATTGCCGTGATAAACAAACCGCAAGGCCTTACCGTGCATCCCGCGGGCGGCAATTACACGGATACGCTTGTAAACGCCCTGATGTACCGACTGGACAAGCTTTCGGGTATCAACGGCGAGATTCGGCCCGGAATCGTCCATCGCCTTGACAAGGACACTTCGGGAGTCATGGTTGTCGCAAAAAACGACGCCGCTCATTTGAATCTTTCTGCTCAGATTGCGAAAAGGACGGTAAAAAAAGAATATCTGGCGCTTTTAGAGGGTAACCTTAAGGACGATAGCGGCACCATTGTGACCAGAATCGGCCGCAGTCCCAAAAACCGTAAACTCATGGCGGTATTGCCAGAGGGACGGGAGGCGGTTACCGATTATACGGTTCTGACCCGTTTCGACGACAATTGCCTTGTGCTTTTCGTAATTCGTACCGGAAGGACGCATCAGATTAGGGTGCACGCAAAATATCTCGGGCATCCGGTAGTGGGAGATAAATCCTACGGGTACAAAAAACAGAAATTCGACCTTAACGGTCAGCTTCTGCACGCGTACAGACTTACTTTTACGCATCCGACCACGGGAAAAGTCATGACGTTTGTCGCGCCCGTGCCCGATTATTTCGTTAAAGTTTACGATACTCTTGCCGCGAAAAACGGAACGAAACGCTTCAAAGACACCGTTATATAAAACTTTGAATTTCTTCGGCGGTAATTCATTGACAACCGCCCGTAAATGTTGTAAAATAATCAGGTAAAAATTTTCCTGTTTGTCGTCTGTATAAACGGGATAACAATAGGAGATAAATTATGGCAAACAACAGTTCTTCTTCCAAATCTTCAAACACTACAAAACGCCGTAACCGTACGCCGGGATCGCGCGGCAGCCTTCTGAACAATCTTGCTTTTTATGCCGTCATCTTTCTTGCGCTCGTTATGCTTATTAACGCGATACTTAAGTTCATCAACAAGGTTTTCGACGCAAACATAAGCACAACCGCCACCGGCATACTGACGCAGATCGCGCTTGCGATTGCCGTCGGTATTACGGTTATCGCTTCTTATCACGTCGCCAGAAGCAAGGGTAAAAAGATGTTTATCGTCTGGCTGGTTTCTGCGATACTCGTCGTGTTAAGCTATATTCTGGGCATCACGCTTATTTAAAGGGGACAAATTATGTCAAACGCAAAAAAACAAAACATTATCGCAAGATATTTTTCCGATTTCGGATTAAGACAGATCTGCGACATTCTGATGATTATCGGCGCCATTACGCTTATCGTGGGACTGTTCATTTCGCTGGCCTCGGTCTCGGTGTCGATTACCGTCCTTACCGTCGGATTGTGCATTTATATCGTCGCATCCGTCCTGGCGCTTGTAAGAACCGTGACTGTGCTTTGCTCCAAAATCAACCATCGTTCGCCTGAGTATAAGCGCGCAATCGTCAATACGGTTATAATGGCAGTGATTTTCGCCCTTTCGGTGTTCGGATTGATTTACGTATTGGTTTTCTTATAAGCTGAAGCCGCCTTTATGGAACAAGGCGGTTTTTTTATGCCTTTTTTATGTCGGGCGTCTGTGTGCCATTTTATGGCGAATGTTTATTTCTGAAAAAATAACGGCCAAATATTGACAAAAAAAATTACATATCGTATAATTATGAAATAAAATAAAAAAACAAAGGAGGGGGGGATATGAGCAAAAACGAAAACGCCGGCATAAACGAATACAAATACGAAAAAAGCCGCGACTTCGACGGACGGTTTTTTGCCCTTCATTATATGTCTTACGGTCTTTTGCAACAGTTTCATGCCTGCATGGAAATTTTTGCGGTTATAAAAGGTAAGGTCGACGCCGTAATAAACGGACAACATCATCTTATCGGCGACGGGGACGTACTGCTTATTAACAGTTTTGAAATGCATTCCTATACCACGGAAGGGGAAACGGAAGTTGCATGCATACTTATAGGAAACGAATGTCTTAACGAATTCGAGCAGCAGTATCACGGTTACGAATTTATTACGCGTTTTAAAGACAGGCAACGTGCCCTTGAAATCATAGACTTGATTGTGAAAATCGAAAAAGAACAGCAAAACTATGATTTGTTTGAGCAGAAGGGTTATTCGGATCTGTTGTTCAGCAAAATAGTAAAGGGTGGGGGAGTAAGACTTAAGACGTGGGCGGGTAACGCAAAAATCTCCAACATCATCAAGTACATTTATGAAAATTCCGAAAAAGACATGAGTCTTAAAAATATTGCCGCGGCGTTTAACTATGCCCCCATGAGCGTTTCTCATATGTTCAGTCACTTTGTGGGTTCCGATTTAAGAAGTTTTGTAAACGAGGTACGTATTCAAAAGGCATACCGTATGCTTAACGACAAAAAGTATTCCAATCATTCCGTACTTGACGTTGCGTCTTACTGCGGGTTCAACAGCGCCGCCACTTTTTACCGCGCATACAGGAAACGTTACGGCGTGACCCCGAGAAGATAACCTTTTAATTTTTTATATTTGTATATATTTCGCTCTTATAAAAAATTACTTCTTCATAAACTATTAAACCTGTATAGTTTTGAAACAACATAGTATATATTTGAGTTGAAAATTATATTTGGTTGTGTTAAACTGATAACGATAAAATTTTTGGCGCAATCAGGGCAAAATTATAGTAAACAAACGGTTTTTGTCCGTAGTTTTTCGGATAAGACTGAAGAATAACGGTAAATTCACATTTCTTTTGCGAAAAAATTACAGTAACAGAAAGCATAATCCTTAAAGGGGATTGCAAGTTTTGCAAAAAAATCAAAAAAGTGCGTTTCAATATGATTTGGTTTTCAGTATATTTAATACGTTATAATTTTAAACTAAATATAAGTATGTTGAAGGAGGAGTAAGATGAAGAAGAAAGTTTTAAGCATCGCGTGCGCACTTGTCTTATGCTTAACTTTGTTCGCCGGATGCAGCAGTGCATCCATGTACAAGTTAAGTTATTACGACGAGATGGACCCTGACAGGGGGTACAATGAAAACCTATTCTATGAAAACGATATGGAAGCGGCTTGCGCCGACCCTACGGTTATTTACATAGATGACGAAACCGACGAGGAAAATTACGGTTGGTTTTACATGTATCCCACGTCCGACAGCGATTACGGCTGTCACGGATTTTCCGCGTACCGCAGCAAGGACATGAAAAGCTGGCAATACGTAGGACCTATTTTCGACCCTGAAATGGAAAGTTGGGCGCATAACAGCTGTTGGGCGCCCGAGTGCATTTACGACAAAGATACGGGCAAATACTATCTTTTCTTCAGTGCGGAAGATTACAACAATCCCGACGGAAAGTTGTTTGAAAACAATGAGGATAAGAATTTTTACCGCGCCAAACAACAAGAAGTTAGCGCGTTGACTTCTTCTGCGCAAAACAACGCCGCCGCAATTGTAATTCTCGAAGGCAAGATAGCTGAACTCAGAGATTATTACGAAAATGCGCAGGAGGGGTCTGATGCTTACAACGGCGAACCGTTGACTGCAGATCAGATTACTGACGCTAAAAATAAAATCGGCAACTATGATAAAATGAAAGCGGACATGATTGAAAATAATAATTATAACGAGCAAACTGTCCGCGACAGTGCAGAAGATTTAGTATTAGAACTTTTAACAATCAACATCAATATAATGAGCAATAGCATGGATTTTAGCTTAGGAGTTGCGGTATCGGACAGTCCTGCAGGACCTTTCGTTCAGTACACCAACGTTCCCGGCGAGCCCGGCTACGATGCGGACAACCGTACTCTTACCATAGACCTTCCGTTCCTTTCCAACGAGGATATGTGGTATTGGCTGAAGGAGCATAAAAGCGAGTACTATACAGCTCCCGCAGGAGAAGAAAGCAACCCCGGTCAGATGACTTCTTCTGAGCCTATAACCACGATGATTGACGTTCATCCTTTCCTCGATCCCAAAACGGGTGAAAAATATCTGTATTTCGTTCGTGACCTTCAGGGCGGCGGCGGAAGCTTTGCCTGCGTCGTCAAGATGGGCGAAAAGTGGACGGACGATCCCATTTGGGAAACCACTACAAGACTTACCAGAACCGGATATTATACCGTCGACGACCTTTCTCCCTCCAATAAATCGGACGACCTTGTCGAAGGAAGCACCAACGAAGGACCTTACGTTTATTATAATGCAGAGGCAGATAAATACTATCTTACCGTTTCGGTAAATTCTTATACATCGCGCGCTTATTCCGTTATACAGGCGATAGGCGATTCTCCCATGGGACCTTTCACCAAGATTCCCCAGGCCGACGGCGGAAGGGTAACGGCTTGCGAGGTACATTGGGATCACATTTCGGGCCCCGGACACCACAGTTTCTGCACTTATAACGGACAGCTTTATATTATTTATCACGCTCATTACGACCGAATAGCGGGCGGCGGACAACGCGGAAGCTGCGTCGACCCCGTTGTATGGGCGCAAAACGATAAAGGCCAGACGGTTATGCACTGTAACGGACCCACAAATTCATATCAGCCCAAAATAGGCCCCGATATGGAATATAAAAACATAGCAGGTCAGGCAAAGGTTAAAGCCACCAACGTTGCCGAAGGAAGCAGCGCAAACCTTCTTACCGACGGGGTAATCAAAATATTCTCGTGGGACGAATTCCTCGATGAATTTACCACTAAGAAAGGTAAAACCACGATTACGCTTACTTTCGACGACTACGTGACTGTTCGTGCGCTTATGGTATACAACTCCTATGATTATAACTATCATTGGGAAAGCATTGACAGAGTGGAAATGGACTTTACCAGAACCGTAAACGGCTCTACGGTTACGGGCACGGCATATATAGACGATTTGAAGTTTGACGTCAACAAGTACATTAACAAGGAATTAGAAGGCGAAGAGTTTATGCGTCCGGGCGGAGCGGCTATTGCCGAATTTGACGAATTGAAGGTCAAGGAAATCCGACTGACCTTCGACGCCGACGCGCCCATTGCCATTTCCGAGATTTACGTGCTCGGCAAATAAGGAGGAAGAAAGATGAAAAAGAAAATTTCGATTTTGTTTTTATCTTTGTTTTTCGTTCTTTCTACGGTTTTTATGTTCGCTTGTTCTAACGGAAACGGAAACGAAGACTATTTCGGGGATTACGATTTTACCAATCCTCCGGAAATCGAAAAAACATACGATGTAGATGAAGGCGTAAAACTTGACGGCGTTTTCGACGAAGATTTCTGGACCGGCGACCTTAATTGGTGGGAAACCGTTGCCGACGGATCGGGATGTAATAACGCGGTTGCAAAACCTATGTTCGAAGAAAAGGACCCCGTTAACGTCAAAATAACGTCGCATTTTACCGACAAAGGCGCATATTTTGCCGCAAAAATCGATGACCCCGTGATTACTGTTTATCGCAATACGGGCGAGCCTTATTCGACTTATCAGAAAACAGGTTTGTCTTTGTATCTTGCGCCATTCGGTTCGACTACCATCGCGAATAACGCTTTCGAGCTTATTTTTGCAGCCGACGGCAGCTCGATGCTCAGAAAACATTATCTCGGAGAATACAACAATTATCCGCTGACTACTGTCGGTTGCGGAATCAATATCCGCGGCGAAGTGGACGAAAACGGCAACGGTGAAGGCGTCGAAGGCTACGACATGGAAATTTTCGTGCCTTGGTCTGCACTCGGGCTTGAAGGTAAGCAGGATTATCTGTACGGACTGGTTGCTTTGCAGCGTCATCTGGATGCAAGCGGCAATTCGCAGTTCAGCTGGGAAAACGTTTCCACCGAAATGAACTGGGGAAATCCCGGCACATGGGCGGTATATACTAAGGACGGCTATTTCGTCGCACCCGATCCTACCGCGAAAGTTATCGACGGTAACAAGGACGATTGGGCGGATTATACAGGCGAAGTAAAGCGCGTCCGCACCATCGAAAACGGTGTAGAGGGTGACCGTTATCTTGAATATATGATTACCAAGGGAGAAGACGGCTTGTACGTCTATTCCGAGGCTCTTGTAAACCTTTGGCTTACCGGAGAAAACGACTGGTACCGTAATACCAATATAGAACTTAATATCACAACCGCAACAGAAGGAAACGCGCAATTTTACGTTGCCGCGGAAGACAAGGTGACGAAAAACATTACCGGCATCATTAAACGCGAGCAGAAGGTCGTAGGCGATAAAACCTACAACTTTGTCACGGCCGAGGCGTTCGTTTCCAACGAAACGCTTATGCTTCAAGGCGTGGACGTGGAAAAAGATTACTTCCGCGTAGGTTTCTCTTTCAGAAACGGTAGGCGTCAGAATTCTGACGAAGAATTGGACCCTGCCGAAAACGAAGTTATCGTACCCACTACTTTGGGCGCTAACACACATCAGCCGTTCATCTGGTTCTCGTACGGAAGCGATCCTTACGGAAATAAGGCAGGCAGACTTTATGTATACGAAGACGGCATAGGCGGAATTTCCGCATCCGATAAGGTTATCGACGGCAATTACGACGACTGGAACGATTATAAAGGCGTAGACGCAGTTGCCGAAGGCAGAGCCAACGTAACGGATGGAGTAACCGATACTTCTTCGATGGGCAAAGGCTTTGTGGCTCAGGCAATAAAAGGTGCGGACGGCGTGTACGTATACGCTACCGTTCGTCATGCTCAGTGGAAAGAAATCGACCTTGAGGGACACATGAACTCCAACCTTGCGGTGGGATTTGCGCTTACTAATACCGATTACACCGGCAATGACAGCACTTTGGAGTGGCTTAGAGGCAACGAAATATTCTTTACTTCAGTGGGCTCGAACTACGGCGGCGCGGTCGATTACGTCATAAACCGCAGTGAGAACGCAGACGATAAAGGACTTTATACAACCGTTATCGAAGGATTTATTCCTTACAACGTTCTGTTTTCGGGACATATCAACAATTCCGGCAGCACCAACGTTTCCGATATTGATTGGAATACTGTATTCAACAGCGAAACGGGTGAGATTGCCGAAGGTTACGCTTTGCGTGTTGGCTTCCAGTGGCGTACCCGCGAAGAACAAGCTTATATGCAGGGAAGAAATTTAAGAAACGATTGGAAGACCTGTATTTTCGAAAGCGTGCCCTCGAAGGAAAACGCATGGAAAATGTTCTTCCTTGACGATAAAGGTATTCATCAGTCCAGAGTTACGGGAGACAGCTTCCTGAATATCGATTGGGAAAACGAGTATTCGGGCGAAACTTCACAAGTTGTCGGAACGGGCGCTTCTTCCGATCTTTACACGCAGACCAAAGCTATCCTTAAAAGCGACGGTCTTTACACGCATACCGTTTCCAAGATGAAGCATTTCACTCAGGGTATCGCGACAAGCGGAGACTGGTGGAATTTCTGGTACAAAAACACCAGCGTGGAAATTCGCGGCGTGAACGCCAATAATCAAAACGTTCAGCTTGCTTACATTTCCACTTATGTATGCTTCAACACCGGAGATATTTTCGATATTGATTACGTTTACGACGTAACTTTCGACGGAACTTACTATTACATAACTCTGGATACGTTTATTGACAATAATTACCTGTGTTCTAAGTTAGGTTACTCGGAAGTTCCCGAAAATATTGTTGCGGGCTTTGCTTTCGGCGTAAATTACGACGGAGCCATTTACGGCCTTGCCAAGGAAGATTACGTGGACTTTGTCAACGGCACAAGCGGAAGTTCGCTTTGGAGCGGAAACATCTGGAGTCCGACTGTCACTACTTCAGAAAACGGACTGTATAATATTTCCGCAATAGGAATGACTGTGCAGTCGGTGGCAGGCAAGACTTTGATTAAAGAATCCGACGTGGTTGCGGACGCGGAGGTTACTTATACCGGCAGCGCCGTCAAACCCGAAATAAGCGTTACCGTCAATGAAGGACCTCTTGTAGAAGGTGTTGATTACGACGTACAATATTCGGCGGTAAACGCAGGAACAGCGAGATTCGTACTCAGCGGCAAGGGTAATTATTACGGAATTGTAGCAAGAGATTATATCATTCGCCCCAAAGCGCTTGATGCTTCGATGATCGACGCGATTGCGGATCAGTACTTCGAGGGAAACGAGGTCACTCCTTTGCCTACGGTAAGATATAACGGAAAAATTCTCGTACCAGACGTGGATTACAACGTATCTTATGAAAATAACGGGGCAGTAGGTACGGGTAAAGTTATCATAACGGCGGTTGCCGGAAGCAATTTCACAGGCTCGGCGGAAGCTTCCTTTACCATAACCGATACTGCAAAATCGATTGAAAATCTCGATATCACCGTTACTTCTCCCGTTTACGTCGTTGAAGGAACGCAGGATATTCGTACCGAAGTCGTTGTAAAAGACAACGGCAAGGTTCTTGTTGAAGGAGTGGATTACAGCCTCGAGTTTATGGTTGAAGGAAGTAACGGCACCGTAGTGATTACCGCTGTTCAAGGCAGCGCTTATACGGGTTCCGTGACAAAAACCTTTGTCGTCGATACTCTTATCGTTGTTGAAGAAGGCGACACCGTCCTCGATATGGAGGAAGATACCTTCACTTACAGCGGTTCCGAAATTACTCCCGCGATTACCGTTACGGTAAACGGACAGCCGGTTTCTCAGGATTTTTATTCTGTACAGTACAGTGACAACGTAAATGTCGGTACTGCAACCGTGCTTGTTACGTTCAAGGGAAAATATTCGGGCACCGCTTCCGGTGAATTTACCATTAACGCCAAGGCTCTTGACAGTGAAACCGCAAATGTGACAGTTGAGGACAGCGGCCTTATCCAGACGGGTAAAGCGCTTACCCCCGACGTTACTGTAAAAGACGGCGAGTCAACGCTTAATTCTTCCGCCGACTACACCCTTGAATATGCCAATAACGTCTATCTTGCCGACGGACAGGATTACGGCGAAGGTACCGTTACCATTACTTTCAAAGGCAATTATTCGGGCGAAGTCGTCAAAACTTTCCGTTTCGAGAAGTTCGGCGGTGCAGAATATAAAACAATGCACGCCGAAGAAGATGTGCTCAGCACTTACTCAGGAGAGGAGCTTTCCGTTTACGGAGCAACGGACCCGCGCGGCTTTGCTTATAAAGCGGAGCTTACCGACGAAGGTCTGTACATTGCCGGCGTAGCAAAGCATGACGACGTGGGCGTAACAGGTCAGGGAAATTGGTGGAATGAAAACAACTTTGAAATAAGAGTAGGTAATTCCGGCGAGGGCGCAAGACTTTATGTCGTAGAAAACGATTTTTCGGAATTCGATATCGCGTTGATGCGCCGCTATGAGAAGAATAAGGAAACCGACGGATACAATTACGTCACGGTATTAGAGGCGTTCATTTCCCGTGATAATCTCGAGGCTTTGAATGTAGGCTTCTCTTCTACAAACAATAATTTCACAAGGGTTTCCGCGGCTTTCAAAGCCAACAACGGCTCTGAAAGAATCGACACCATTAACGACGATAACGGCTGGTGGTACGTTCTCGGCTACAGCCCCAACTTTTTGGGTGCGTATGTAGGTTCCGACGGTATTGTAGTAAACGAAGAATTGTTACGTTATAATTATGTAAGCCTTGACAGCGGATTTACCTTGGACGGCATCGCAGACGAAGCGGAGTGGACGGATTACAGCGGTTATACGGCTTTCGCAAACGGCACTTCCGACTCCAAAGGCGTCAGCATGAGCGCAAAAGTCGTTTCGGGAATGAGGGGCTTGTATGTTTACTCCGTAGTAAAACATAAAGTTTACTTAAACACCGACAAAACAAATACCGCAAACAACTCTCAGCTTGCGTTCGAGTTTGCCTTGACGAATTCCGATCAGTCGCAATTCGTAAACGGCAATCTGCTGTTCTTGAGCTCTGTGGGAGTGACGCATTATGCGGGCGACGTAATTCAGTACTTCAATACTTCCGAAAAGGATGCCGAAGGCTTCTATACCACCACAATCGAGGCGTTTATTTCCTGGCGCGCCGTTTCTGCCGAAAACGATCACTTCGATTACAATACGGGCGTAAAGGACGGTTGGGACCTCCGCGTCGGTATTATGTGGCGTACGGAAGGTGAAAACATTAAAACTTACCGTAGTTCCGGCGGCGATCGCAACTTCTTTGAATTGGGTCACACCGCTTGGAGAGGCGACCCCAACAAAGGAGGCGGACTCAGCGAAGCCAGAAGAATGTATTATATAAAAGACGGAGAACTTGCGCATAGCATTACCGATCCTCAGTCTTCCGTTTATACTCTTGATGGCGACGTAAGCGAATGGCTTACCGACGAAGCTATTATAGATTGGACGTTCAACAGCAAATCTTATGAGGGCGAAACCCGTAACATCAAGTATTACGGCCGCCTTGAAGCAGACGGACTGTATCTTGCGATGCTTGCAAAGAGCAAAAATTATTCTTTGTATGACCAAGCGGGATTCGGCGAAAATGCAGGCATCGAGCTGCTTGTGGAAAAATCCGATAAGAGCAGGGGTACTATTGCAAAACTGATGCTTGACGGCAGTGCGGACGTCAATACTTTCATAGACACAATTCACGTCGGCAAAATCAGCGAGCAAGGTGAAGACGGCTTCTATACGTTGTCATCTGAAACTTTCATACCCAAATACGTGCTTGAAAACTTCTACGGCGGCAATTACGGCGACAGCTTGCGTATAGCAATGGTATTCTGCGCTGACTACGATCACGAACAGATGAAAGACAGCGGAAATACCGCTTGGCAGTGGGTAAAAGGCAATCCGTGGGCAAGCACATGGGAACTTTCCTATTATTACGTTTCCGATTTCGGCTTTACTTCCGAAAATCCTGACGGCAGGGATTACATTGTTCCCGGCGCCGTAAGCGATGTCGAAAGCGTTTCGTTTACAGGAAGCGATATAATACCCGATGTTACCGTAACGTTAAACGAAGTCGTGCTTAACGAAGGAGTGGATTACGACATAGTATTTTCTTCCAATACCAACGTCGGCACGGCAAGTTATACCGTAACGGGTAAAGGTAATTATTTCGGTTCCGTTACCAAAACGTTCGAGATAACAGCGGTGGATATTTCAGGCATTGTAGGAGATATGGTTATAGAGCCTCAGGTTTTCACCGGGACGCAGATTATGCCGTCGGCCGAATTGTTCTTAGGCGACTATGTTCTTACGGACAATGACGTCGACATTACATACGGCGACAATTTAAATGTAGGAAAAGGTTCCGTTGTCGTAACCGGAAAAGGTAATTTCACCGGTTCTGCGGTTTTGGAGTTCGATATCACGGCAAAAGACATTTCCGAAGGTATAGTCGCGCTTGTTCCGGGGACCGTTCCCGGCGTACAGCCTTCGGGAGAAAAACTCACTTACGGTGACGTCGTGCTTGTCAACGGGACGGACTACGACGCGGTTTATTCGGATTACGGTAGCGAGGGCGAAGGCAGCGCAACTTTTACCGGCAAAGGAAATTATACCGGTTCGCTTACCGTTTCGTTTACCGTAAGTTCGCCCGTAATTCTGGACGACATGAGTACTTTTGTGTCCGCAACTCCTTTTGAGTATTACGAGCCCGACGCCGAGCAATTTTTACCCTCAAGCGTGGAAGTAAATTATTTAATAACCGGCGCCTTGCTGGTTGAAGGTGTGGATTACTCTCTGGGCGAAGTCGTTTACGATAATACCGACGGCGGAGTCGCGACTTTGGAGGTCATCGGAAAAGGCGTTTATTCGGGCGTGCTGACGGTTACTTATACCGTTAATCACTACAGATATTTCGCCGGCAAAAACAGCTCCGCTTTAAGCGTTGATGTGGCGGAAGGCCCGTTTACTTATACGGGTGAAGCCATTACTCCTGCGGTTACCGTAATGTGGAACGACGAAAAGCTTACCGAAGGCGAAGATTATGTGCTTGAAATATCCGACAACGTGTCCGCGGGTAAGGCAAAAATTACAGTAACCGCTTTGGCAGAAAGATATAAATCGGCATACGATACGTCTTTTACCATCGATCCTGCCGACCTTAACGCGCTTTTCGCGGCTGTGACTGTTGCGGACGACCTTAAGTTTACCGGCGTTGCGGTCACTCCCGAACCTTCTGTTACGATAAGCGAAAAAGCTCTTGTCAACGATACCGACTTTACCGTAAGTTACGAGGGAGATAACGTAAACCTCAGATCCGATAAGGATTCGGGATCGGGCGCATACCTTTACGATTACGGTGAAGCTACCGTAGTGGTGACGGGTAAGGGAAATTATACGGGCTCGGTAAGCGCGGCTTACAAATTCTATAATCCCTCTTCGGAAAAGCGTCTCGACACCGATTATGAAAACGACTGGTCGGATTACGACGGTAACGCCGCAATCATCTTCGGACTTAAAAACGAACACGGCGCCGAAATCAAGGCATGGTGGGGCGAGGAAGGCTTGTACTTCTATACCGTCGCAAGGCATTATCTCACTTTGGACAGCGATCCCGCTATCTA
>CALVUQ010000015.1 GCA_944363615.1 uncultured Clostridia bacterium
AGTATGGGAAACGGGTATTATCCATCGGGAGCGGATAACCGCGGCATGAATAACGGATATTATCCGTCGGGAGCGGATAACCGCGGCACGGGTAACGGGTATTATCCGTCGGGAGCGGACAATCGCGGCACGGGTAACGGGTATTATCCGTCGGGAGCGGACAACCGCGGCACGGGTAACGGATATTACACGGCTGAGGTAAAAGAGGACGGCGAAAAAACCGACGATAACGGATTTCTGCCTTATAACGTTCCGCTGCGTCACGAGGAGGACGAGGTTATAAGAAGAGAGGAAACGCGCGCCGAAAACCGTTACGGAGAGACTTCATTAAGGATTCACGCCGATGAAAAGCCCATGATTTTCCGCACGCGCATGGACCCGACGCTGCTTATATATGAGTATTCCGACAGGCTGGAGTTCTATCGCAAAACTGCGGACGGGCCGAAAAGGCTGTCGGTGGAGTACAAGAGCAAAAACTGAAAGCCGTGCTTAAATCGGAATTCGGCCGTCGGCCATTCGACTTCGTGCGCGCAAATTCGCGTTTAACCGTCAAAATAAGCCCTTAAATCCGACTGTATAATAAAAGTCGGATTTTTATTTTGCGGGAGGGTCTTTCATAATGGAAGCAAACGCCGAGGGTTTGAAACAGGTAAAACCTGCGTCGACGCGGGCGACGGGCAAAGACGTGCCTATATGGAAAACAGGCGTAAAATACATAGTGATTTTTTTCATGTTTCTGGTTTTCTGGCGGGCAAAGACGGGCGGAATAAGTCCTTTTGCCACGGGTTTTTATCTTGCTCTGGTTTTTTCCCGTCTTTCGGCGTTGATTTTGCTGCCGCTTTACGTTCTTTCGGCTATTATCGTAAACCCCGGTTTCGACGCGCTTATTGCGGCGGCGATAACTTCCGTTACGGTGACGGCGGCGGCAGTTGCGGCAAACAGAACGGACAAAAAGCTTAACTTTTTCGCCGTGCTGGCAATTGCCGTTTTAAGTCAGGGCGGATATGTGTTTTTTGCGGTGTACCGCGGACAAAACGCGCTTTACACCGTCCTGAATCTCGTGTTTTCGCTGCTTTTCATGTACGTTTCTATATGCGCGGTAAAGCCTGTTCTGTTAAAAAAGTCTACATACAAGCCGCTTGACACCGAGTTTGCCTGCATGGGTATCGTGCTTGCCGTACTTTCCGCAGGGTTTGCCGCAACCGAGTTTTACCGCATTAAAACGCTTTACGTTTTCGGCATGTTCGTCGTGGCGGCCGTGTCTTTTCTTGTGGGCAGGGGCGCGGCGGTAATGGCGGCCGTATGCGTAGGACTGGGTGCGGCTTTGTTTTCCTTCGACGTGACGCACCTTGCGCTGTTTGCGTTTATGGCGGCGGTTTACGCCATGTTCACGGGTGCGGTAAGAATACTGTCCGTTTTAAGCGCCGTTATGGCGGCGGTGGTCTTCTTTCTGTATTTCAACGTGGACTCGTCCTCACTTGCGTTCGACCTTGTATCGCTGATTGCGGGCGGTGCGGCTTACGCTTTAATACCGCAGTCCGCGCTGAACAGGTTCAAAAACGAATTTTTCATGCCCAAGGACAAGCTTGCGTTAAGACATCTTATAAACAGCGGCAGAGAAGAGGTGGCGGAAGAGTTAAACAAAGTAAGCGCCATATTTTCCGAAATGCAATACGCCGCTACGGCTTCATTAAAGCCCGGGCGTTTTTCGACCGAGGAAATCGCACTTAAAATAAAACAGGGCGTTTGCGCAGGCTGCGACAAATGCGACTCCTGTCCCGAGGACTCCGCCGCGGCGATTGAAAGTCTTATCGCAGCCGCGACCCAAAAGGGCAGGCCTACGGTATCCGACGCGCCTTTTTTCCTGGAACACGACTGCCCCAAAACGGCTCAGTTGCTTTCGGTCTCCGCCGAGTATGCGGATTTCTTCCTCAAACGCGTGCACGAAAAAGAAAAGGACAACCGCTTCCGTGAGGATTTCGCCGTCGAGCTAAGAGGAGTGCGCGACATTCTGGACGCTTTTGCCGATAAGGTCAGGGCGGTGGAAAACTACGACTCCGACAAGGAGGCTTTTATTCTGGAGGAGCTTGAGTACCGCGGAATTTACGCCGCCGAAGCGCTTATCGCCAAGTCGGAACTGGACCGCGTAGTACTGATCGTCAAAAACGAATGTCTGAAAAAAGACGTAATAGCCGACACGGTGGGAAAAGTGCTGTGCGGCGCTTTTAAGGTCGAAAGCGTCAAGCCTTGCCCCAAATCCGGTTACAGCGCGGTCGCATTGCGCGAAAAGACGGATTACGACGCGGTTTTCGCCGTGGCCAGCGCCTCCAAAAACCGCGAAGCCACGGGCGACACTCATTCCTTTATACGCATAAGCGACACAAAATTCATGATGGCGCTTTGCGATGGCATGGGCAGCGGAAGCGAGGCGGGCAGGATCAGCGAAACGGCAATCGGCCTTGTGGAAAGCTTTTACCGCGCCGGCTTCGACAACGATTTCATTCTGAAAAACGTCAACAAGTTTCTTTCCTACGATTCGGGCGAAAGCTTTGCCGCGTTCGATATTCTGGTGTGCGACCTCAACTCCTTAAACCGCAACATCATCAAACTGGGTTCTCCCGCATCCTTCGTCAAGGACAACGACAGTACCCTCAAAATCGAGGGGAACGCTCTTCCTCTGGGTGCGCTTAAGGAAATCAATCCCTGCGTTTACACCGACACTGCGGCGGACGGCCAGTGCGTGGTTTTCGTTTCCGACGGAGTCAGCGACGCGTTCGGCGGCGACGAGCTTCAAAACTTCATCAACAACCTTTCCGCCAAAAACGTCAAGTCGCTGTGCGAGGCCGTGCTGGACGAGGCAAAACGTCTTTCCGGCGGCGAAGTGCGCGACGACATGACCGTCACGGCGGTACGGCTTATAAAAAGAGTCTGAATAAATACCGCTGTAAGAAAGTTAAAAAGAGCCTTAACAAGCGACAGTGGTGTTTTTGACAAAGATTGTTAAAAAGTTAAGGCTGTATGCGTGAAAAGAGAGACTGAAAAAAGCAATTTTTTATTTCTTAAAAATATTGTCTTAATAAGCGACAGCGGTACGAGTGATAAAAAAGTCCGAAAAAGTTACAGCGATACGGCAGAAAAAGATAAACTGAATAAACTATTGACAATTGCGCATCTTATTTATATAATAATGACATGATAGATTTTTCGGCGACATCACAGCTTATCGCGTTCTGCGTCCTTGCGGGCATTGCGTTTTTGCTTTTAGCGTCGGACGTAATCGCTTTAATAAGGGTAAAAAAACACCGCGCGGGTTTTTGGGGCGTAGTGTTTTTTATAATAGCTTTTATCCTGCTTCTCGCTTCTTTTATCCTGTCGCTTATGACTGTCATAAAAAGGATTACGCCTTTCGGTCTTGACGCGACGGTGACGGGTAACGACGTTCTGATTACCGCAAACGGAGAAACGGGTTTGCCCATTCCGTTTATCGGCGGTTTTATGACGCTTGTTTTCGACTATTCGTTACTGGAATCGCTTTTGTACGTCATTTTCGCGCTGTCGTTGTTTGCGGTTATCATTCAGCCCGTAAAGTGGAAAAAACGCGACGAGTTTCTTTCTCCCGTCAAATCCGCGGACGGCGACGGCTACTTTACCGTAAATACCGGCCTTAACGTCGACGAGGACGACTTTCAGCCCTTGCCCGAGGACGAGTACCATTACTTTCCCTCGGCGGGTAAGGAAGAGCCTTTGCCCGAGGACGGGGCGACGGAAGAAGACGAAGGCCCTGTAAATAAAGATTATTCCGAAATTAAAAACTCAGAAACGGAAAGCGGCGCGTTTTCTGACGGCGCAGTCGCGTCAGACGACGGCAATGTGCCCAAAGAAAAAATCGAGCCCGCAGCGGACAAAACGCCCTCGGCTTTAGATAAAGCGGAGGACGACGGAAGGGAAGAGGCTGACTCCCTGCAAGGGGACAAAACCGAAGCGCCCGATTATGATTCCGTCATAAAAGAGGGGGACGAAACCCGCTCCTTAGAGGAGTCCCGTTATTTCGGAAAGCCCGCGCCTATACCCGAAGATGTGCCGTTGGAGGCAGACGAGGAGCCCGCAGGTTCCTTTCGTACGGATATTGATTCCGTCTTTGCCGAGCCTCAGCCCGAAAAAAGCGTTCAATCCGACCTTGCCGGCAAAGATTATGGCGTAGATTCCGTCAATCAGACACAATTGCGGCAGATGCAGTCAGAAAACGCCGAAACCGCGGACAAAGCCGAAGTCTTGCCCGAACGCGATGCATTAAAAATGGATTCCGGCAGCTCCGACTTGCGCGCGGAATCGGAAAAAGTCGTAAGCGCGGCGCCCGCACCCGCGAAAGACAATAACGCTTCTTCCGCCATACAGCGGGAAAACTACGGGGAAACCTCCGCTTCAAAACGCAGGAAACGGGTTACGGTAAAAAGCAACGCCGCGGAAATGTTCAGCGAATATCTCATGTCGCGGGACGAAGCGGACAAGGAAAAGCTGGAAAAAGCAATAGACAAAATTTTTATCGAGCATAAACGCGACTGAACTCCTTTTGTTTTTCTTGCGCTTAAAGAACGATGTGATTTGACTTACGGAATCTTACGGATTTTACGATGGAAGAAATTTTAACCGAAAAACGCGTTTCTTACAAAAGCACGTTTGCCGCGTGCGTGACGGCAATAGTGAATCAGGCGGTGATAGCTAATATTACCGCTTTACTTTTTGTGTCTTTCATGCAGCTTTACGGCTTCGGGATATGGCAGCTGGGGGTGCTGGTGGGCGTCAATTACTGCGCTCAGCTTCTGGCGGACATCGTGCTTACGGTTTTTATCGACAAATGTTCTTACCGTGCGCTTGTGCTTACGGCGGTGGCGCTTTCGTCGGCGGGGCTAATCGTATTCGCGTTATTCCCGATGCTGCCCTTTATAAGCGGCGGCGACGCTGTTTACGCGGTTATGCTGGCGGCAACCGTGCTGTTCTCCTTTTCGGGCGGCATGCTTGAGGTTATTATAACGCCCATCACGGACGCCATTCCCGACAGCAAGTCCAAAAGCGGGACGCTTGCGCTGATGCATTCGTTCTATGCGTGGGGTCAGGTGCTGGTGATTGCCGTAACTTCTTTGTACATTCTGTTTGTCGGGGCGGATAAATGGAATTTCATAGTGCTTTTGTGGGCGCTTCTGCCCGTTTCGTCGTTTGTGCTGTTTTCGGTCTGCCCCATTAACCGCAGGGAAGGAGAAAAAGGGCTTAAACAAAAAGGCAGAACCATGTTTTCGCCTTATATGCTTATCGCCATGCTTGCCATTTTCTCGGCGGGCGGCACGGAAATCATCATGAATCAGTACGTCTCGTCCTTTGCCACGCTGTCGCTGGGGTTCGACAAGTTTACCGCGGACATGGCGGGCATGTGCCTTTTCGCCGCCATGATGGGAGTGGGCAGGACTACATACGGCTTAATGGGCGACAGGCTTAACATGAACCTCGTACTTGTTTTCGGCAGTCTTGCCTGCGTGGCTTTTTACCTGATCGTGGGGCTTGTTCCCGTTGCGTGGGTGGCGCTTGCGGCATGCGTTATGTGCGGTCTTTCGGCGGCGCTTCTCTGGCCGGGTACGCTGGTCGTTGCAAGCAAGAGATTTCCTTCCGCCGGAGCGTGGATTTTCGCGCTTCTGGCCATTTGCGGGGACCTGGGCGCAAGCATTCTTCCCACTGCCGCCGGATTTATAGCGGATTCGTTAAGTTTAAACGCGGCTTTCGTGATTTGTGCCGTCATTCCGCTTGTAAATTTCATCTGTAATGTGCTATTATTTAAAAGCGACAAAAAGTCCGATAACCTTATGACAAGGAGTAAGTAATTATGTATGCATTCGGCGTTGACATCGGCGGCACGGGCGTTAAAGCGGGAATAGTGGACGAAAAAGGCAACATCGTCGTAAAGTCCTCCATCGCCACGGACCGCAGCCTGGATTACAGAATCATAGTAAAACAAATCGCGCAGCAGCTTAAAGACCTTGCTGAAAAAGGCGGCGTGGATTTTCGCGATATCGCGGGCATCGGTATAGGTTGCCCCGGCGCCGTTAACGGCAAAAAGGGTACGGTGGACTACTCAAACAACCTTTGCTGGAGCGACGTTCCTCTGCTTGATGAACTGAAAAAGTACATAGACCTTCCCTCAAAGGTCAGCAACGACGCTAACGTGGCGGCTTTGGGCGAGACGGTTTTCGGTGCGGGCAAAAAATATTCCGACACCGTGTTCATCACTCTTGGCACGGGCGTGGGCGGCGGCGTCGTCATCGAAAACAAACTGTTCGAGGGCAACGAGTCAAAAGGGACGGAGCTCGGTCATACCGTCATCGTTCACGGCGGAGAACTTTGCACCTGCGGCCGCCGCGGCTGTCTTGAAAGCTATGCCAGCGCAACCGCGCTTATCCGCGACACCAAGGTCGCAATGCGCAAGGACAAAAACAGCGCCATGTGGGATTACGTTGGCGGCGATTTAGAGAAAGTGGACGGCAAAACGGCGTTCGAATGTGCAAAAAAAGGCGACTATTCCGCAAAAAAAGTCGTCGACGATTACCTTGAGTATCTGGGCGAGGGGCTTTGCAATTTCATCAACATCTTCCGTCCCCAGGCTATTATTCTGGGCGGCGGCGTATGCGCTCAGGGCGAATACCTTACCAATCCGCTTAAGCGCTTTATAAAGGACTTTTCCTACGGCGGCGACAAGTCCCCCTCGGTAGACCTTCTTGTCGCCACTTTAGGCAACGACGCCGGACTTATCGGCGCGGCGTCTCTTATCCTGGGCGGCGGAGTGGAAACTTTATTGTAATTTTCAACCGACGATTTTTTCGCCGTCGGCCTTATGCTTTTGCTTTTTATCTTACTTCGGGCCGATCGCAATAGACTTCCCGATATAATTTCCTTACTAAGCTTAATTCGTAAAACGCGCTTCAGTTTTTTAACCGTAGCGCGTTTTTTATTTTATTTCACATGGGACGTACGTTTTTTATTTAGTTTTATGGTGCGTGCGATTTTTTTAAGTTACACGGGTGGCGTGCGATTTTATTTAGTTTCACGATGGTGCGTGCGATTTTATTTAGTTTCACGATGGTGCGCGCGTTTTTATTTAGTTTCACGATGGTGCGCGCGTTTTTATTTAGTTTCACGATGGTGCGCGCGTTTTTTATTTGGTTACATGTGGGGCGCGCGTTTTTATTTTATTTCACGGCTGTGTGCGTTTTCGGGTGATCCGTCCGCGCGTATTTTCAGAATTGCGGAAATGCATAAAATTTTTAATCGGGATTGAAAAAATGTATTGAATATATATTGAAACTATCCGATAAATCGGCGTTTACAGTACAGGCAATACAGGGATTAACAACGCGTTTTTTGTGTCGGTCAAGGTAAAAATTAAATTGTAATCATTCGGTTTTTCTGCGCATATATAAATCTTAGAATTATTTTATCAAGGGAGTAATTTTATGAAAGAGCTTAAAGGCAGCAAAACCGAAGCCAATCTTATGACGGCGTTTTCGGGGGAAAGCATGGCGCGCGTAAAATACGGCATTTACGCGGCTAAAGCGCGCGAGGACGGTTACGAGCAGATAGGAAATATTTTCAACGAAACTTCCGGCAACGAAAACGAGCACGCCGAAATCTGGTTTAAAATTCTTTCGGGCGGCGCGGTGCCCGACACTTTGGAAAATCTGGAGGACGCTGCCAACGGCGAAAAATACGAGTGGACCGACATGTATCCCCGTTACGCCGACGAAGCGGAGGCGGAAGGATTTACGGAAATAGCGCGCCTTTTCCGCGAGGTGGCGAAAATCGAAAAACAGCACGAGCAGCGTTACCGCAAGCTTATCGAAAACGTGAAAGACGGTACCGTATTCGACAAAAAGCGTCCCGTCCTGTGGATTTGCCTGCAGTGCGGACACGAGCATTACGGCGAGTCCGCGCCCGAAGTCTGCCCGGTTTGCGGCCACAGTCAGGCGTTTTTCGAGGTGAAGTGCGAAAATTACTGACATTCTTTTCGCTTTAGAGCATAACTTTATATATAAAAGATTATTGGATACATACTTTTTAATTAAAATTATTAAAAAACATTTGCCCGTATTTTCCGTTCAAAGAGAGTACGGGCAATTTTTAATGCTGACGAAAAAACCGCTTTTGCATATAAAAGCAAAAAGCGGCTTAAAAAAACAAATCAAGCTTAAACGCAAGTATTTACTTTCAGAATTTTTTAAAACGGCTTCTTATCAGATTGACGCTTAAAAACACCGCAACTGACGCGGCAAGCACGGCGTACATCACGCCTACGCCTATTTCATGGCCGAAAAAGTCAAGTTTCATGGAAAAAGAGTCCGCAAGGCCTTTGGTGAACTCGGCGGGCAGTATTTCGCCCAATTTGTCAAACGCGCCGCTCATTAAAGAATTTCGGAAAAGCGCCGCCGAATAGCTGCCCGGAAAGAAGCAGATAACGGACTGAATCGCGTCGGGGAACATACTTGTGGGCATATAGGCGCCGATTATAAAGCCTATTGCTGCGCTGACGATTCCCACAAACGCGGAAAAGGCGGAATTGGTTTTGAAAAAGCCCGCGACGAAAACGGTTATCAGGGTGGAGGAAAGGCAGGAAAGAAGGGTTATTCCGTAAGTTTCAAGACACTTTGCCGCCGTCAGGTAAAATCCTCCGCTTGCCGCAAGGTATATAAGACAAACCGCGTAAACTATGGTGCAGATAAAAACGGTAACAACAAGGTTATATAAAAAATATCCTATGGTAACCAGACCTTTGCTTACGGGAGAGGCAAGAATTTCTTTATTGAAGCCGCGTTCCTTGTCCTGAACCATCACCGTATTTGCAGACAGTGAAACGGTGATGCAGGAAACGCTCATGACTCCCGACAGCATCCAGCTGTCCACGAACGCGCGCACAAGCGATTCGTCCACGCTGAAGTCCGGCGGAAGGCTTGCCTTTACGCTGTTTATCTGGACGTCGCCTAGGAAAAGGACGTACAGCAAAAGTATGATAAGCGGCGCAAGAATTGAAAAGAACACCGCCGCGGTATCTTTCAGAAATATCAGTAATGGCCGTTTTGTAAGTCTGTAAAGCGTATAAAGCTCGTCCCCGAGTTTTTTGCGTGCGGTCATAATGCGTCCCCTCCGTCGAATTTTCTTCCCGTGGCGTTAAGAAAAACGTCGTCCATCGATCCGCGCAGCACTTCAAAAGTACCCATTTCGTCCTTATGCGCGGCGATGAACGCGGCGGCGTCTGTTGCGGACGCGACGGCGATATTGTATGAGCCGCCTCCGTAAGTAAAGCTTAACCCCGATTTTTTGATCATGTCGTCTGTTTCGCTGCTTTTAGGGCGGTAAAGCTTTACGCAGTCGAAGGCATATTGCGATTTAAGCGATATCGGCGACCCGTTTGCGATAATCCTGCCCTTGTCTATTATCACCACGTCGTCCGCTTTGTCCGCTTCCTCCATATAATGAGTGGTAAGGAAAACGGTCATGCCGTCTTCAAGGCGCAGTTTGTCGATAAGCGCCCATACGTTTTGCCTCGTCATGGGGTCAAGGCCCGTAGTGGGTTCGTCCAGAAACAACACCTTGGGCGCGTTAATAAGCCCCCTTGCGATGTCGGCGCGTCTTTTCTGCCCGCCCGAAAGCTTGCCGAAAGGCCTTGACAGAATTTCGTCAAGCTCCATAAGCCCGGAAAGAAAGTCCAGTCTTTTTTTGAATTCCGCTCCCCGTATGCCGTAAAAGGAGGCGCGAAGGCTCAGGTTTTCGCGCACGGTAAGCTTGTCGTCCAGTACCGTCGACTGAAAGACTATTCCCGTAAGCTGTTTTATTTCTTCGGCATGACGGTCGATGTCTTTGCCGTATACGGTAACTTTACCTTTATCCTTTAAAAGAATACTGCAAAGTATGTTTATGGTCGTGGATTTTCCCGCGCCGTTTACGCCCAGAAAGGCAAAAAGGCTGCCCGATTTAACGTTAAACGTAATCCCGTCTACCGCTTTTACGTCGCCGTAGGATTTTTCAAGCCCTTCGATTTCAATAATGTTTTCCATATCTCCGCCGTGTTTTCAGTTTTGATGGCATTATGTTATCATTTTTTCCGCCGCGTGTCAATTTATTTACGGGGGAAACGGGTTTTACGCCGCGCTTAATAACTCCTCAGTCAAAACGGTTGCTTTTTTCGCCCGTTCTGATATAATTGTGACGTGGAGATTTTACCTGATGAAATTCACTGTTAAAGTTAACGCGACCAGCGCAAACTTAGGCGCGGGCTTCGATTGCATGGGGCTTGCTTTAAATCTTAACAACGTTCTCACCGTTTCGGACGAGACGGATTTTCCGCTTGAAATTATCGCGGACGAAAACGTGCCGCACGGCGAGGACAACCTTATTTTCCGCAGTATGCGCGAGGTATTTTCGCTTACCGGTAAAAACCCGGCACACATTAAACTGGTTCAGTCCGATTCCATTCCGCACGCCAGCGGTCTGGGCAGCAGCGCCGCGTGTATAGTCGCGGGCGTTACCGCCGCCAACGCCATGCTGGGTTTCCCGCTTTCCGAAAAGGAGACGGTAAACCTCTGCGCGCGCCTGGACGGCCACCCCGACAACGTTTTGCCCGCTTTGCTCGGCGGCATCACGGCAGGGGTAATGTGCGGCGACAAAGTGGAATATATCCGCGCCGAAGTGGGCGACGGTATCTTTACCGTTACGCTTACGCCCGATTTTCCGCTTCCCACAGAGCTGTCAAGGAAAGCCCTTCCTTCGGTTTATCCGCGCGCCGACGTGGTGTTCAGCCTTTCCCGTGCGGTGCTGACATTCGCCGCGCTTGCCCTTAAACAGACGGATAAACTGCATTGCCTTGACGATAAACTGCATCAGCCTTACAGAAAGCCGCTTATAAAGGGTTACGACAGCGCCGAAGCCGCGCTTAAAGAGGCGGGCGCCCTATGCGTTTTCCTCAGCGGGGCGGGTCCTACCGTGCTGGGAATTTTCGATAAAGCTTCCACGCCCTTAAACGTTGTCGCGCCCAAAGGTTGGACCTTGCGCAAGCTGAGTATTTCCGACAAGCCCGTTTCGGTAACGCGCGCCTGACAACTCTGTTTTCCGACAGGATTCGTTAAAAGGCTTGCTTTCATATCTTAAAAAATTCCTAAGATCACATTATAATATAGCCGTCCGTTTCGGTAATACGGCGTTATATTACGTATAAAACCGCTTATAAAATTATAAGCGATCCTTTAATTTAATTCGGTTAACTGCTTTTATTTAGTTATCCTTTTGCTTTTATTCCGACAAAAAATACTTGTAAGTTAAAGTATAATATTTGTTATAATATTATATTTTAATTTTTTTAAAATTATTGAAATCGGATTTTTCATAGTTTATACTACAAGGGTAGACTGGATTTTTAGGTTTAATAAGCGGAAAATTCATAAAAGGAGAAAATGATGTTATGAGGACCAAGATGAAAGTAACACTGGTATCGCTTTTTCTTTCTTTGATTTTACTTGCGGCGCCCGTGTTAGCCGGCGCGTATCATAAAGCCGGGGCAGAGGAGACCGCTGCCAACATAAAGGATCTGTTCAGTTATACCGACGCTGCCATGCCGGGATACGGCGCTAAGGCGGCAACTTCTGCCAACGGGCTTCCCGCCTATCTGACCGACGGAAGCATGCAGGTTTATAAAGGCTCATCGCTTACGCAGGACTACAGTTACATGAACCAAGGCGCTTACGTAAAGTTGCAGAAGAAACAGGGCGCAAACGCCAACAGCACCATAGTAACCAAAAACTTCAATATCGCGGACAATACCGCCGATCAGCTTTTGCTTAAATTTATCCCGGCGCAGGCTGAAAACGGTTACGCCGTGCAGCAAGCCGCTTATAAAGCCGCCAATCCCGGAACGGAGGGGGAGGTCGCTGCGCCTACGCTTTGGAATAACGGTTACTTTTCGCGGCTGAGAGATATTACGGTAAAGATAGTGGACGTCTACGACGAAAACAATTACATAACCGCAGAGTACAAAGTACGCATGGATAACGACGCTTCTTTTACAATTGCGGGTTTGTTCGTTTACGGCAACAATCAGGTAAGAGGCGCACAAAGGGGTACTCAGTCTACTGCGCTTAATACCGCGGCAGGCGCGCTTGTTCCCGATTACGCGTGGGCTAAGTACAATGAGCCGCAGGAGCTTTATTACGACGCGGCGGAAAATAAGATGTATGCAAAGATTACTTCGGCGGAAAGTTCGCTTGCGGGCGAAGGTTGCGGCAAACAGCTTGTGCGCGACTTTAATTCCACTTACGACGGAGTAACCGAAACGTGGGGCGGATTCACTACGGGCGAAGTGAGAATGGAAATTTCCTATACGGGCGGCGCTCTTGACGGCGCCATGCTGATTACAGACCTTGACGGCGTAAATCTTGCAACGGATGACGAAGGTTTTGTTTCAGGCGACGCCGTTTCGGCGGATTTTTACAGGGGCGTAAACAAAGAAATTATAGAAAACAACGACAGCCCGTTGCCCGAAACGGAAATTTGCAATCTTTTGAAAGATCCCGTTGCCGCAACCGCCGACGGATTTAAAGTCAACGTTTTCAACGCGCAGGGCGAGGACGTAACCGCTTCTGCGGTAAAAGGACTGGGTGAAAACAATCTGTATTCTTCCGACGCGGTGATGAACGTTTCCGCAGGGGAATACAAAGTGTTATATTCCAAGGAAAGCGGAGAAAAGGCAATTGCGTTTGTCACCGTGAAAGAAATCGGCAGCGAAAAAATGCCCACCGCGGTTTTCGATTATAAGGAGGGCGACGGAATCGGTAAGGCTGAAATATCGCTGCCGTTTGAAAACGGACAAAGTACTTTGCCCGCTTACATGAGCGCTTTTGAAAATCAGGGAATCTTATTCGACTCCGGCAACTATATGCACAACAGCGGTTCGATGTTGACCAAAGTGTCTGCAACGGTACCTTCGGTCAATATTTCCGACAACACAAAAACCGACTCTTTGATTACGCTTACTCCCATGTCTACCGACGACGGAGAAAACAAAGACGACGGAATTATTGTCACTGGCGTGGTGGTCTACGAAAAAGCGGATCCTTCCAATTATTTTGTCGTTACTGTTTTCCATTTCGACAAAGCATCCGTTCACGCAACGGCGGCGGCGACAGGTCAGCTTACGTTCGGGTACCGCGATAACCAAAGCGCCACGGCGCAAAGCGGCAATCATCTTCTGGGGTACGAAACGCTGGGCGCAAAACTTTACAAGATCTCTTACGACAAAGAGGAAAACGCGGTTTACATCAACGACAAAATTTTAAGAGATTTCGACTGGGTGGTTAACGCAGGCGGCGACATGGAAACGACAAGCGAGCCCAAAGATCGCGGAACCGCATGGTCGGGATTTAAAACCGACGAGGTTTCCTTGCAGCTCATAAATTTCTACGGCAGCGGCAAAGTGCTTGTCACGGACGTTGACGGACAAAATTTAGGTTTTACCGCCGCTGACGGAATTATCGCAAATACATCCCCCGTTAAAAACGAAATTTTCAATCGCACCCTTAAAGGCGCAACGGGCAGCGAGATTACGCCGGATCCTTTGACGTCATTCAATCTTTTTGACGGATTTACCCCGACAAACAGGGAAACTTTTATAAAAATAGTCAAACCCGACGGTAGTTTTGATGCGTTGGGCGCATATTCGGACAACATGACTTATGTTCCTGAGACCGCGGGAACTTACAAAGCGGAATATTACGATTCGGCCGATTATTCAAATCTTATCGGTCAAGCGTACCTTATTGCTTACGACGGATCGCTGGAAGACGCGTTTTCCGTTTCCGACGGCGCCGGAGTTTTCGCGGACGGCACAACTATCATCAATAATCTGAATTTTGATTACACGAGTTATGCCCAGAACCAGTTCCCATCCGGTCTGAATAGCGCAAAAGGTATGATGCTGACCGGGGGACATAACGCTACGTTTACTCTTGACCGCACGCTGTATCTGGGCGACAACGATTACGTAAGCGATACTCAGTATGATACGGTGGTCGAACTTTGCGTGGCGCCCGAATATCTGAGATTCGAGTTCAGCAACATCGTCATTACTCTTACCGATCCCGTTACGGGCAAATTCGTTTCGGTAACAGTAAAACTGGAGGAACCCGACCTTGATCCCGAAACGCAGATGGCGTCCGCGCTTAACGGCGAGCAGTGCTATCTTACCGTTTCGGCGCCCAACGGCACGGACGGCGGCGACGTAACGGGACAACTGCGTCACGACAATACAGGTTATTCGACAAGTAAAATAACCTTAAGATCCGCCCAGATGAACGGCAGAAAAATCTCTTCTTTGAAAATAATTTACGACGCCGAGGAAAATGCCCTTTACGCGATGGACGTCAGAAATTCCAACCTTTCGCTTTTAAGACATTTCTCTCCCACCGAAGAACAGCGTGAAGAGTTCGGTTATCCCGATGATTACGAAAATTGGTCGGGCTTTACCGGCGGCGAGGCGGTGCTTTCGGTTAAATTCAATATTTTTAACGGCGGCGAAGGGATCGGCGGCAAAGATTACCATTATATTTCTTCGGGCAATCCCGACACGGCTCACGTTCTGATTTGTCAGGTGGACGGTCAGTCGCTTGCGCTTGAAAACGGCTTGTACGCTTACGAAAAGAAAACTCTTGCCGCGCCCGAAGACATTACGGGCAGGACGGGCGATAAAATCGAGATTCCCGCGCCCCGTAAATATTCGCTTTTTGCCGACGGCGGCTTAAGCACGGACGAGGAATTCGAAGGAACGGTCAAGGTTACCAAAGACAACGAAGTAATAATCGCAGAAACGGCTTTTGCCGAGGCGGACGGATTCGTTCCGCAATCAAGCGGAGATTACACGATTACTTACGCTTATGAAGGCAAGTCGGTTTCTTCCGTCGTCACCGTTTATAAAACCCTTACCGTGGGCGACGTGGGGGATACGGCTGACGGCGTGGTTAAGATAAACGGTACCGTCGTTAAAAGCGGTGACGCGTTTGCGATAGACAAAGACCTTGTCGTCACTTTCGAGCCTGCCTCCGATTACGCGGTGACCTCGTTTAAGCTGGGCGACGTCGAGTACGTTTCTGAGATAGTCGGCAACTCTTTCACCGTAACCGCCGATATCGCAAACGACAGCGAAACTTTGTCTGTTGTGTTCTCCGCCGTTTATACGCTTACACTTATGGACGGCAATTCCCAGATAAAGGTAGTCAATATCATTCAGGGACAGGATTATCCGACGCTTGACGACAACGATTTTATAAAAGACGGCTATACTTTCGGCGGCTGGTTTGCCGATAAAGAATTTACTGCTCCGTTTGACTTCGGTCAGCCCGTTACGGGAAACATGACGGCTTACGCCAAATATACCGTAATCGGGTATGACGTTGTTTACAACGCGAACGGCGGAGTCTTAAGCGGAGAGTACACTAAAAAATATACCGTGGAAGATACCGAAATAACCTTGCCTTCGGTAAGTAAAGACGGATACGAATTCGGCGGCTGGTACTTAAGCGAAGAGTTTACGGGCGCGGCGGTAACAAGCGGTGATTACGACTTCGCTGCGGGAGGACTTACGCTTTATGCCAGGTGGACGGCGGTAGAGTACGACGTCGTTTACGAAGCTGACGGCGGAGTCTTAAGCGGAGAGTACACCCAAAAATATACCGTGGAAGATACCGAAATAACCTTGCCTTCGGTAAGTAAGGACGGATACGGATTCGGCGGCTGGTACTTAAGCGCTTCGTTTGAAGGCGCGGCGGTGACAAGCGGCGATTACAATTTCGCTGCTGGCGGAATTAAACTTTACGCCAAATGGACGCTTAAAACGTTTACCGTTACTTTCGAAGTTAACGGGGGAACGGCTGCGGATAATCTGACGCTTGAAGAGGGGGCTTTGGTCATTGCTCCCGTCGTCACTCGCGAAGGGTATGAATTCGGCGGCTGGTATACCGATGAGGCGCTTACCGCTGCTTACGAGTTCGGTGCGGCGGGTATAGAAAGCGACCTTACGCTTTACGCCAAATGGACGGCTGTTGAAAGTGAGCAACCGGTTGCGCCCCCTGCCGACGACGGCGGCAAAAAGAGCGGCTGCGGAGGGGAGAACGCCGCTTTGATATTTACGGTGCTTACCGCGCTTGCTTTTGTATTCGTAATAAAGAGAAGATAAACGGAGACGTGGTCCTTGTCGGCATTATCGGCAGGGTGCGGCATTATGAGGTAATTATATGACGAAAAGAAAATTTTTTAGATGTATTGCTTCTTATACGGCGATCGGTGTGTTGCTGATTTTAAGCGCGATGTGTTTTGCAACGGATAAAAAAGCCGTCGCTTCGGCGGATACCGCCGCGATGTTTATCGGCGCGGACAGCTCGGTAACCGTGACGGAAAACTGCGCGCCGTACGACTATCTGCCCGTAAAGGACGGCGATTACGGCTGCAAGCTTACGTTTACGAAAAGCGGCTCCGCCGCCGTGTACAGCGAACCCTTAACTTTAAACGGCGACACGAATCTTATTTCTCTTGTCATGCTTCCTTCCCTCGAAAACATGGGGAAGCAAAAGGCGGATTTACAGTCCTTTACCGTAAGACTTGAGCAGGAGGACGACAGCTCCAAATACATAGAAATAAGCGTAAACGGCTTCATCGACGTCTTTCAGTCTTCGGGTTTCAGCGCAATCAAAGCGAATGCGACCGGTCAGACTTCGGGCGGAGAGGCGGCGCAATCCTCTCTTATGCCTGCGGCGGACGGGCATGAAGGCTCTGATTACCTGAGGACTTTCGGCGGAAACGTCAAACTGTTTTCTTTCGCGGGCGTAAACGCAAATACTCTGGAGTTTGTTTACAACAACGATACGGGCTGTCTTACCGCCGGCAATACGGCTACCGTGGGGGCATACAAATCCACGATAAGAAGATTCAAACACGCATATATCGACCCTGTTCCCACGGCTGAGGAATACGGCTCCAGTATCGCTAACTTTTTTAACGACGACGTGACTTTCGACGGTTTCGATGCGGGCAAAAAAGTAAGATTGTCCGTAATCGCGGGACCTTTCGCAAACAGCGCAAGCAAGGCCGAAATACTGGTCTATTCGGTGGGCGGACAAAAAACTTTAAGCCCCATCGACGTAACCGTTCCTTCCGGGGCAGTAGAAGGCGGCAGTTACAAACTGCCTTTGCCAGTGTCTTACACAAGCGGCAAACCTCTTGCTTTCACGGGTAATTACGAGGTTAAGGGTCCCGACGGCTCAACCGTTTCGTCGGGCGCCGCATCGGAGGACGTTACGTTCTCCACAGTCCTAAAGGGAGACTATACCATCGTTTATTCGGACGGAGTCAACGAAAAGCAAATTACCGTTACCGCATTGTCGCGCGAGGAGGCGGACAACGATTACGCTTTGCGTTTTACGGACATGACCGAAGATTTCAAGGGCTGTCTTACGGTTCCCGGGAAAACGTTGAGCGTCTTTGCGGCGGCGGAAAGCGGACTCGATTACGGCGAAAGTTCGGTTAAGGTGTCCGCGCTTATATATTCGGGGGATACGCTGGTAAGCGAAACGGATATTACTAACGCCGACGGTATAATTTTACCCGACGAAGGCAGTTATACGATCCGATATAAAGCGGTGGATTACGTCGGGCGCGAAATTATGTCCGATCCCGTTCCTCTTGAAGTGTCCTTTGTTCAGACAGCCTTTCAAGGTGAAGCGGACGACTGCAACTATGCCCCAATCGGCGGGGAAAGTGCCCTTTTCAACCCGTCAAAAGACGATCTGGTTGTTTTCGACGCGCGTTACGTCGGTATGGATAAAGACGAAGTAACCGTCGACATTTTCGTAAAAGCTCCGTCGGAAAGCGAGTTTACCGCCTACGACAATAATTTCAGGTTTGATTCGTTGGGCGAATACGTAATAAGATACGATTTCTCTTACTTCGGCCGATCCGGAAGCGTTACGCGCGTACTTAATGTTTACGATTCGGTTCTGCCCGCGCTTATTCCCGACAAATTACCCGTTAATACCGCGCCGGACTTATCCCAGGAAAGCACCGACCATAACGTATATCTAAAGGGCAAAACGGGCCTGCAGATAAAATTGCCCGTTGTTTCAGCCGTGGACGAACAGGGAGAAAAACGCGATCTGTTCGAGGAGCTCGATTATTGTGAGATTCTGCCCGACGGCACGATTGAGGACAAGACCGCGCAGTACAAAGCCGACGTCGGCGGATACGCGTTTACTCCGTCTTCTGCGGGGGTTTACGTACTTCGTTTTACAGTGCGCGATTCGTCGGGACTATATGCGTCCCTCAACTACAGTGTGGACGTCAGAAATTACTGGTATGAAGTGACGCCCGTTTCAGATTTGCCTTCCGAGATTAACGCGTCTGAAGGATTCAGAGTACCTGAAGGCGTCGTTACCGACTTTTTCGGGCAAAAGACGGAAGGGGCAACGGCTGCGGTTAAACTTTATTACGGCGGGGAAGTTACCGACGAAGCGGCTGCAGGGAAAGTATTTTCCGATTTAAAGCCCGGCGACTACAAAATCGAATATGTCTATTCGGCTAACGGCGAAACGTCCGATATTTATACGGTTGCGTTTAATGTAATTGACGACATAGCGCCTGCGATTACGCTGAACGACGGCGACAGAAAAGGTTCTACGGGAAAGCCCGTAGTCATTGCCTCTTTCGACGTAAGCGATAACGACATCGTTTCCGACAAAAGCGTAAAAGTCTATTTCGGGGAAGAGGAAGTCGACGTTTACGAAGGCGCTTTTATACCCGAGCATAAGGGCGAGTACAAAGTAGTCGTCACCGCGTCGGACTTTGTCGGAAACGTACGGACCGAAAGTTACACGGTGACGGTGGGCGGCGGATTACCCGTTTGGGCGACAGTGCTTATTGCGGTCGGTGCGGTTATAGTCGCATCCGGCGCGGCGGTTGCGGTTATTCTGATTCTGAAAAGAAAGCCGAAAAAAGCTAAGTAAAACAGTAGACAGACTACTTTTATGAAAAGGAGAAAATTATGGTTAAAAAAATTCTGGCAATTCTGATCGCGGCAATCACGATGTGCGCTCCGCTTTGCGCATGTACGCCCCAAAACGACGGGGAGGAAATCGACCCGAACCGTACCCAGCTTTACATCGGCATTTTTGAGGGCGGCTGGGGAAGAGAATGGATTGACGAAATGAAAAAAGGATTCGAGGCGATTTATCCCGAAGTTCAGCTGATGATTGAGGGCAAAAAGGACGAATTTACCAACGACAACCTTAAAGCTTCCATAGAATCCGGTCAGTACGATATGTATTTTTCCACGGCAAGTCCGTCGGATTTCGTAGCCAACGAGTCGGTGAACAACAAGCTTATGGACATTACCGAGGCGGTAACCACTCCTCTTACCGAATACGGCGAAACCCGCTCCATAGAGGACAAAATGGACCCGTTTATGCAAAGCTATATGAAGGCGTCCAACAGCAGCGGCAAATATTACACGATACCCATGTACACCTCTTTCTATAACATAGTGTATGACGTGGATCTGTTTGAAAATGACAAAAAGCCCCTGTATTTTGCCGAGGACGGTACGTTTACGTCGGGCAAGACCGAAAGCGGCGCAAAAGCCAAATCGGCGGGACAGGACGGCGTTGCCGGCACTTACGACGACGGCTTGCCGGTAACCTGGGACGACTTCAAAAAGCTTTTAAGCAAGATGGTGGAATATAACATCTGTCCTTTCGTATGGGGCAGCGACGTAAGCGCTTACCGCGCGGACTACTTTACCACCGTATGGGCTAATTACGAGGGAGAGGAAAACTTTAAACTTAACTTTACTTTCGACGGAATAGATACTTCGCAGGCGGGTACGGACACCGACGAATCTGGAAGGACGGGACTGAGGATTACCGAGCAAAACGGCTACGAACTGCAAAAACAGCCCGGCAAGAGATACGCGCTTGAAATGGCGAAATATATAATAAACAACAATCTTTATCACGGCGAGTCTTTCTACGGTTCTTTCGACTATCTTGCCGCGCAAAACGCTTACCTTTATTCCAAATACCGTGAAAGCGAAGGCGGGCAGAGAATAGCGATGCTTATAGAGGGCGGCTGGTGGGAAAACGAGGCTAAAGCCACGATAGAGGAAATGACTACCAAGTACGGCGACGAATACGCAAACCGTCGTTTCGGTATCATGACCGTTCCGCGCTTTGAGGGCGGCGCTACCGAAAAAACGCTTTATTCCGTTACCGGCAACAGCGTTGTTCTCATACGCAAAAACGCCAAACAACCCGACTGGGCGATTAAATTTTTGCGTTACACCACCACGGACGAAAATTTAAGGCTTTATACGCGTATGACGGGCTCTACGCGCGCGTACGACTATGAGCTTACCAAAGAGGATTTGGAGCAGATGTCTTACTACAAGCGTTCGCTTTGGGACATTTTCAGCAACGAGAACACGGGCCTTGTGTACGCTTACGGCCCCAGTAAACTTGCGCTTAACAATCAAAGCTATTTCCGCTCCACCTGGAACTGGAATGCAGTTACAAGCACGGGTCGCCAGCTTAACGAGCCGTTAACGGTGTTCGAGCAGTACGGCGATCAGGTTTCGGTGGACGATTATCTGACGGCGCTTTACGATTATCACAAGTCAAACTGGAACAGTCTTAACAGATAGTTTTTCCTGTGGAGAAGAAAATGGAAAATGAAAAGAAAAAAGAGAGCGTTTTCGTAAGGGCGGCTAAAGCCGTTAAAAACGGGCTGAAAAAGGCGTGGGCAGCGGTAAAAAAGTTCTTTTACGACGTTTCCGTGGCGGTTTATCGCAAAACGCACAAAAAGCCAAGGAAAATAAGGTCTTACAGCGCCAGACGCCGTTCGGAAATACTGTTTCTGGTATGCCTTCTCGCGTATCCTATACTGATATTTTTTGTAGGCTACGTTTACGTCAACATAAATTCCGTCTTGCTTACATTCCAGACATACGACATAGACAAAGGTGTTTTTTACTGGAGCGGACTTACAAACATCAAAAAAGTGCTGTCGGATCTAATCAGCGATCCCGTGATATCGCCCATGTTCGGACGTTCGCTTTCGTCCTATGCCATAAGAATGCTGATAGGATTCCCGCTTAACATTATCTTTGCTTACGTAATTTACAAAAAAATACCGTTTTCGGGACTGTTTCAGATAGTGCTTTTCCTGCCCAGTATTATTTCCAGCATGGTAGTAACGCTAATGTTCAAGAATTTCGTGGACTATATAGTGCCGGCCGTATTCAGCGCTTTCGGCATGAAAAATCCGCCCAACCTGCTGTTCGATTACCAGACCGCTTTCGGAATGCAGAACTTCTACACGATATGGGTAGGGTTCGGGTCGCAACTGATACTGTATTCGGGCGCGATGAGCCGTATTCCCGATTCGATTGTGGAATTCGGCGAGCTTGAAGGGATTACGATGTTCAAAGAATTCTGGCACGTAACCATTCCCATGATATGGCAGACCATTACCATATTTTTGGTTACGGGCGTAGCCACGATATTTACGGGCCAGCTTGCTTTGTTTAATTTTTACGGCACCAACGCGCCTACGGAAATACAGACCATAGGATATTATTTCTTCCAGCGAGTAGTGGGAGAGGCGGCAACTTACGCGGATTATCCGTATGCCGCGGCAGGAGGACTTTTGTTTACCTTGGTCGCCGCGCCCGTAACGCTTCTGGCGCGCTGGCTGCTTGAAAAGTTCGGACCAAACGTTGAGTTCTGAAGAAAAGGGGATAGCGAATATGACAACCGAAAACAATACCTGCGCCGCTATGGCCGACGTCGGAACAAAATTAGTAAAAGGGAAAAAACAGAAGTCCAAAATCCGCAAAACTTTTATGCGGCAGCCTTTTTCCATCATAATTTTCGTATTGCTGGTGTTTTACGTTATTTCATTTCTTTCCCCGCTTATTTGGGCGTTCATCTGCTCTTTCAAGTCAAGGACGGATTTCGTGCTTAACAAATTCGGTCTTCCCGAAGAATGGATGTTTGAAAATTATCCCGCCGTTTTTAAGGAGTTATACATAAGAGTGCTGACTAAAAGCGGGTTTAAAAACGTTTATGCATGGCAGCTTATAGGCAATGCGCTGTTTTATTCGATAGGCTCTACGCTGGTTACGACCACTTCGCACTGCATTACCGCTTATGCCGCGGCGCGTTACGGCAAATACCTTATCTGCAGACTTTTATATCCGCTTGTGATAGTCGTAATGCTGCTGCCCATTGTGGGTTCGCTTGCGTCGGAACTGCAGATGCTGCATACCATAGGCGCCTATGACAACGTGGTGTTTCTTATGTTCATGAAGGGCGGATTTCTGGGAACGAATTTTCTTATTTTCTACGCGACTTTCAAGGGAATATCCTGGGAATATGCCGAGGCGGCATTCATTGACGGCGCTTCGCACGCAAGGGTTCTTTTTACCATAATGATTCCGCTTGCGATGACCACCGTAACCGCGCTTGCTTTGCTTACTTTTATCGGATACTGGAACGATTGGTCCGTCAACGTCATTTATCTTCCCAATTTTCCGATGATATCCTACGCGCTTTATACTTTCCAGAACAATACGATTAACAGCATTTCTTCGGTACCGCACAGACTTGCAGCCTGCATGATAGTTCTTTTCCCCATATTGGTAATATTTCTCGTTTTCCGAAAAAAACTTATGGGCAACCTTACCGTAGGCGGCCTTAAAGGTTAAACGGATTTCCGAAAACTTGTCAGGAGATTTATTTATGAATAAGACCAGGATGAAAATATATTCTTGTTTTGCCGTGCTGGCGGCGGTTGCGCTGGCGGCGGCCATGCTGTTTTTTGCCCGTCCTGCGCGCGTAAAAGCGGAAAGCGAAACTTTCGCCGTTTCGCAGATTTTTTTCGCCAAACCGGGTGAGAACACGGGCGCTGAGCGCATAACCGCAGCCGATGAGGCAAACGGTCTGCCCGCGTATTTGTACGACGAGCAGAACGCGGGATTCAAAAAAGATTATACCTGTTCCGGCGCGCTTGTGAATTTAAGAAAAACCGTTTCGTCAGAAATTTTTTCCACGGTGAGATCGCAGAATTTCGTTATAAGCGACAATACCGCCGACGATACTTTGGTTGAGTTTTTCCCCGCGGGAGCGTACAACAATTATTACGACAAGATTTACGATGCCGCTACAGGCGGAGAAAAGCTTACCGCCTCCCAGGCTTATGCTGATACTTCTTACTGGCCGCCGCTCAGGGACGTTACGATGAGAATAGTCGACGGCGCCGACCCCGATAACTTTATTACCGTGGATTTCGAATGGCAGAAAAGCTCCAACGCATCGTTCTATGTTTCGCGATTGTTTGCCTATGCGCCCGGCCAGGCAAGGGGTGCGGAGCGCGGCGACGGCAATCTGAATTTAGCGGGCGGTGCGCTTGTTCCGCAAAGCTACTGGGGCAATACCTATCTTCCTTTTAAGCTTTATTACGACTCTCAGGAAAACAAGCTTTACTCCGACATCTGCGATATTAACGGCGGCAATGTCACCAAAGCTTTGGTGCGCGATTTTTCAAAGGCTTATTCCGACGATAACGTTACTTGGGAAGGATTCAAAGGAGATTCGGTTTATACGGAGGTAATTTTTACCGGCGGAAATCAGGACAGCAGATTGCTTTTTACAATGCTGGACGGTTTAAGTCTTGAAACGGACGAAAACGGGAATCTCATTTCCGCCAACGCTCAGGCTTACAACGCCGAGGAGTCGGGGTATTATGCGGTGCTTAACTCGCTGGAATTAAACGACGGTCCCGCTTCTTATCCCGTGCCCGCGCTTACGGTAAGAAATCTCATTACGGTAAAAGAAGATATGGTTTCCTATTCGGAAGGGTTTGTGCTTAACGTTTTGGACGAAACGGGCGCGGACATTACCCAAAGCTGTCTTTCGGGGCTTGACAACGGCAAATGGACGCAGGATACCGTTTTTACCGCCCCCGCGGTAGGGAATTACAAGTTTGTTTACACGCGCGGCACGGCGGTAATCGAAAAGGACGTCATAGTGCGTAACAACAAAAAAACCGAAGATATTCTGGTGCCGTCCGACGGCGACGCCATGGAATTCGAATATTCCGCAACTCCGCCGGAATACATGTCCGACAGCATAAAAAACAGGCAGGGGCTGGGTATAAAATTCAGCAAGGATTTCACGCTGGACTTCAATATCGTCATTGACCTTGCTTACGTCGGGTTAGACGTGCCTTTGATCGAATATCTCATCACTCCGCCCGAAAAAGCCGAGTACAGCGGAGAACAATCTTACGAGGGATGCGACGAATTCGACTCCGTAAAATTGCGGTTAACCGACATCAACGACGAAAACGTTTTTGTGGACATACTGCACAATCATTCCGACTTCGGCGTGCATCTGTCATTCGCTACGGCGGCAGCCTCGGGGCAAAGCTATGCCAACAACAAACAAAACAAAAATTTCGGGTCTTTTTCCGACAATAACGGCGTGGCGATAACAAGCACTTTTACGGGCTATAGCTCCAATACCACCTCTTTTTATTACGATGACGCCGATAAAAGCGTGTATGTTTTTCCCGATTATTATGACGGGGCGTTGTACGAAGTCCGCGACCTCGATGACCCGGCGCAGCTTATAGGGCTTGACAAGGTTTTCGAAGGCTTCCCCAGCGGTAAAGTAAAACTTTCCCTTTCTTTCGAGGGGGTAAGAAGCGAATCCGCAAGCGTTATAATTTATTCGATAAACGGTCAGAAGCTGTCTTCCGATATGATTGTCGACGACAGCGCGCCACAAATACACGACCTTGAAAATTTCCTCGGCGTGCTGCCTCAGGGTGAAATCGGCACCGCTTACCCCTTCCCGAAAATCGAAGCTTTTGACCTTGTGGATGGTAATCTCAACGATAAGACGGTCAGAAAGCTTTATTACGATTATAAGGGCGATCAGGAGAAGGAAATATCTTTTGAAGGCAACTATTTCGTACCTCGTCAGACGGGAGACTATACTCTTGTCTGTACCGTAAGGGACAATTCGCTTAACGAGCAGACGGTGGAATTTCCCATTCATGTTATCGATAAATTGGATTTCATCAACCTTACGCTGTCGGAGAATTATCCGGAATCGGCCATAGTGGGGGAAAGCTTTATCATTCCTTCCTGCAGTGTCAGCGGCGGCAGCGGAATGAAAAAAGTGGAATTTTCCGTAAAAGCGCCCGACGGAAGTTTTCTTCCCGAAGACATAAAGAAACTTGATTTTGCCGATCAGGGTACTTACGTCGTTACTTATTCCGTCACGGACTATCTGATGACGAATAAGATTTTCAGTTACATAATATCTTCGCGATATTCCGATAAACCAGTACTGAACGACGTAAACGTGCCTCAAGCGATACTTGCCGGCAAAAAAACGGTTTTACCCGCGGCAAAGGCTTATGACTACACTTCGTTTATCGGTGAAAAACGCAGTGCGCTTGTCGAGGTTTTTGTCACCGAGCCCGGTAAAGAAAGAGTTAAAGTCGGGGATGATCTGGCGTTTATTCCTTCCGTTTCTTCGGGGACGGTAAAAGTGGAATATGTTGCGTCGGCTTTACTTGATAAAAGCAAAACCCAAACCAAAACCTACTATACCGAGGTTATAAGTCCCGTCGACATGAGCGATTACTTTATTAAAAACGGCGTTACGGCGCAGTTTGTGACGGATCAGGATGCCGTGGTGGAGGAGGCGGTTTTCACCGCTTCGGATTCGGGGGCATCGATGACGTTTATCAATCCGCTGCCGGGAAACAACTTTACGGTTACTCTCAAAGGGGCGGCGGGGTCAGAGCTTACAGTCGCCAAACTGATTCTTACCGATTCGGTTGACGTAAATCAGCGGCTGGAGTTCACTTTGACTTCACAGGGAAGCACTTCTCTTATAGATTATAACGGCGTTACTGCCGAAATGGAAGGCTCTTTTGCGGCGGGGAGCACTCTTAAATTCGACATTAAAAACAATAACAGGATTTACGATAAAAACAACGTTTGCGTGGCTTATGCCGATTACGCCGTAAACGGCGACCCGTTCAACGGATTTACCAGCGGTAAATTTTATATGACGATTGAATTCGTCGATTTCGGCGGAAACGGCAGCGGCGGACTTATCGTACAGAATCTGGTCAATCAGCCGCGTATTTACAAAAGCCTGGCGGATAATATTTCCCCGTTCATTCTCGTGGACGGCGAATACAAACTTTATTCCGATTTCGGATCCGCAGTCGCATTACATAAAGCTTTTGCGGTCGATATTCTGGATCCTTCCGCTTCGATAAAGCTTACGGTTACCGCACCCGACGGCTCAGTCTTGTATTCTCAGGCGGATTGCGACATTCAGTACACGCTAAGACTTACTCAATATGGTATTTATGCGATTACGTACCGTGCCGCCGACGCAAGCGGAAACATGACTACCAGAACGTTCAACCTTTACTGCTGCGATAAAATTTCTCCCGTAATCGAAATAAAGGGAGAAGTAAGGACCGATTATAAAGTGGGCGACGCGCTTTCTGTGCCGGCATGCCGCGCAACCGATAACTACACGGCGGCCGAAGAGATGACCGTTTACGTAATGATTATCAACGACAAAACGGGCTACATTCAGATAGTGGACGAAGAAGGGTTTGAATTTGAAAACGCAGGAAGCTATACTTTAAGATTTTTCGCGGAAGACGAGTTTAGAAATTACAGTATCCGCGAGTTCAAGCTGAGCGTTACGGACTAAAGGCTTTGGGGAGGAAAGCAGATATGATAAAAAAGATTGTTTGCCTGACTTTATGCTTGTTGCTTGCGGTTTCGGCATTTGCCTGTAAACCCGCATCGGAAAAACCTCAGGACGTGGATGAGTTAATTAAAGAAACCGACATACCGTTGGTTTCAGACGGACAAAGCGATTATAAGATAGTAATTCCGTCCGATCCCAATCCTTCCGAAGAATACGCCGCCGAGGAACTCAGGTTTTTTATCAACGAGTCAACGGGTGCGGCTCTGGAGATAGTGTCTGACGAAGGACTTTCTTTCGACTCAAATGCCAAGTATCTTTCCGTGGGTAAAACCGCTTTGCTTGAAGGCAGCGGACTCAGCGCCGAATATTCCCTGCTTAACAGCGACGGATATAAAATCAAGACTTTCGGCAATACGGTTATCATGACCGGAGCAAAAGACAACGGCACGTTGTATTCCGCTTACGGATTTCTGGAGCGCAATTTCGATTACGAATATTTCGCGATAGACGAGTGGAGCATTAAAAAAGCCGATACGGTTATGCTTATGGATATGGACGTCACGGACATTCCCACGTTTAACGGGCGCTGGATTACGTGCCAGACGCTTTCTCCTTCCAATATGGACGAGTGGGTTTACCGTGCGCGTCTTACCGGAGGGCAGGGCAAAATGCTGGAAAAGGCGATTACTCCCTGGTCGATCCTTAACGACCAGTCCATGGTAGGGCAGATTCTTCCTTACGAAATATACGGAAACCGCACTACCGCCGACGGAAAGCCGTGGATGACGGGCAACATGAAAACGGGGCAGCTGTGCATCACCACCGCAACTTACGACGAGGAATGTTTTAACACTTTTACCGATAACCTGATAAACAATTTTATCGCCAAGGAAAAAGAACAGAAAATTTTCATGCTGGGCATAAACGACCATAACGCATACTGTAAATGCGATACCTGCCTTGCCGATTACGCAAAATACAAACAAAGCGGAGTGATGGTCAGATTCTGTAACAAGGTTGCGGACAGAGTTCAGGAATGGATCGACCGGTTCGATCCCGGAAGAGAATTCTACATCTGTATGTTTGCTTATATTTATACTTTGGATTCGCCCACAAGTTACGATACGGCGCAAAATAAATACTTGCCGCTTGACAACTCGGTAATCTGCAACGATAACGTTATGGTGCGTATTGCGCCCATATCAAGCGTTAATATGTACCCTCATTCCGATATGGAACACAACGGGTCGGCGGCGGTGGCTTTCGCAAGCTGGAAGGCCGTGGCAAGCAATCTCAGCGTCTGGGATTACGGGACTAACTTCAATGCCTATCTTGCGCCTTATCCCGACTGGGGAACCATGCAGGAAAATTTCAAAATGTATAAAGAAATAGGCGTATCCGACATTCTTACCCAGACTCCCGCGCATACTTCCGGCACTGCTTTTTACGCGATGACCATTTATTTAAGGTCACAGCTTATGTGGGACGCCTATCAGGATTTCGACGGTCTGGTCAATAATTTTATCGATAATTATTATAAAACCGCCGCAAAAGAGATTCGCGAATACTACGACTATTTAAGAAGCGTATTTGAAATTCTGAAGGAAAAAGGCGTTTACGACGGCAATATTTACGGCAAAGCGCTTTATTCCACTTGCTGGACTTACGACAACATGCTGCAGATAGAGCGCATTTTCGACCGGGCATTTGCCGCAAACGAAGCCGTTAAGGAAAGCGATCCCGACACTTACGAGCTTGTCAATTACAGATTGACTACCGAATCGCTTTTCTACAGATTCGTAATAATTGCCAATTATTCTTCCTATTATCCGCGCAGTACGGTTGAAGAAATGATAAATTCTTTTGAAAGCGACGCGAAAAAAGCCAATCTTACCGGCGTGGGCAGAGAGGTGGCAAACAACCCTTCCTCCAACGATTTGCTTTCGAATATTATTTCGGGCTGGAGAAGCACTCTTATCTGATTGCGGCGTGACAGAATAACCTTAATAATTTTTGATTAAGTTTAACCGTAAAATTTTAATCGGAATACTGAATTTTATCTGTATCCGATTGTTGTGAAGAAAATTTGCGGCTGAAAAGTTTCACGGTCAAATCATAAAAGGTGAATTTCACGTAAATTCCGTCAATTCCGTAAAATTTTCCGCGTCCGTGAAAACGAGAAAAAATATATAATTTGTAAAAATATATAAAACTTTTTTGGAGTTTGTATTGTTTGTCGTTAAAATTATGGTTTATACTTTTACTGAAAAAGGATAAAATCCCGAGAAAAGCAACAAGCGTGCAATCTGTTGCGTCGGTCTTAAATGCGGGGTAAAAAATTATGAGCAACGTCAGACGTCAGACGCACGAAGTTAAAAAGCAGTAATAAGATTTAGCTCCGACGGCAAAATAAAATCCAATAAAGGTTTAGCTGAGAAAAATTGTTCCGAAAAATTTGCAGAATAACTGCAAACCGACAAAAGCGCTCTTGCGCATAAAAGGGGGGAATCATGGCAAATCTTAATTCCGTAAAGTTAATATTACCTGAAAATCCTTCGCCGTCCACACTGTTTGCGGCGGATGAACTTGATTTTGTATTCTCTCTTTGCGGCCTTAAAAAACCCGAAAGGGCTTTGTCGCCCGCCGCGGGAGAAAAATTCATATCTTTGGGCGATACCGCCGTCAAAAATCAATACGGCTTCAAGGCGGTAAAGAGCATCGGCGGCGGATACAGCATAAGGACGCGGGATGAAAATTATTTTATCTATTCATACGAGCCTTCCGGCGTAATCAACGGCGTTTACGGATTTTTGGAGCGTGCCGTAGGTTACAGGTTTTACGCCATGGACGAAATCAGGGTGGATCGCCGCGACGTATACGAAACGGGCGAAATAAACGCAGACGATCAACCCGATTTCGCGGGACGAAGGCTGGACTCTTTCAATCTTTACCACAATCCCGTTTACGCATTGAGGCTGAGACAGAACGAGTCTTGCGCCGATCCCGATCCGCGCCTGGGGGAAGGGACGTTGTGGTCGGAACTTCACGATCAGTCGCTGGCGTTTCAGCTTGTGCCGTATGAAAAGTATAAAACCGAGGAAAACATCGCAAAAGGCTGGTGGTCGGAAAAAGGCGATCAGCTTTGCTGGACAAAAGCTTTTTACGACGATGAACTTTTCGAGCTTTTGTGCGCAAGTCTTATAGACGACGTCAGACGCGAGCCGGACAAAAAGTTTTTCATGCTGGGTCAGACCGACAATCCCTATTACTGCGAATGCGAAACCTGCAAAAGGGATTACGCGCGATACGGCGTATCGGGAGTGATGGTAAGACTGGCCAACAAGCTGGCGGCGCGCGTAAAGGAGTACATAGACAAGGAGCAGGGCGGCAGGGAGCATTACCTCTGCATATTCGCTTACCTGCAAACCATGAATCCGCCCGTCAGAACGGAAAACAACAAGATAGTTCCGCTGGACGAAAGCGTGGTCGCCGCAGATAACGTAATGATAAGAATAGCGCCTATCGAAAGCGGAGTGCTTTATTCTCACCTTGATCCGCGCATCAATCCTCATTCCACCGCCTCGTTTATAGGCTGGCGCACGGTAGCGAAACATTTTGCCGTATGGGACTACGGTACCGATTTTTCCGCCTACACGGTGCCTTATCCGGATTGGGACGTTCTGGGCAAAAATCTCAGGTTTTTTAAAGAGTACGGCGCGGTGGATCTGCTTACTCAGGTACCCGCGCACACGTCGGGCACCGAGTTTTACGCGATGAAAATGTTCGTGCGCTCCCGGCTCATGTGGGACGTAAAGCTAAACGAGCAGAAACTTACCGAAGAGTTTATCGACGCCTATTACGGCGCCGCCGCGCCCTATATGCGCGAATATCTGGGCGTTCTTAAAAAGCATTACGCATTTCTTAAAGAAAACGCCGCGTATACCGCCACGATTTACGTGCCGCTGATGCAGGCGGTGTACTGGCCGATGAAAGTGCTTAAACGCATCGAAAGGATATTCAGAAACGCGTTCAAAGCGGTTAAGAACAGCGAAACGGGCGAGCGCCGCGCGCTTATCGAAAAGAGATTGCGCTGTGAAAGCCTTTTCTACAGACTTATCATGTTTGACGCCTACAAGCATCGTTTTACGCTTAAACAGCAGACCGAAAACGTCGATTCCTTTGAAAGGGACGCGCGCGAAGCGGGATTTATAGCTTATGCAAACGGTTGGAAATTCGGGCAGGGTAAACTGGAAACTCTTATTTTCAATCATCGCAAGCGGCTTCAGCTTATGAAACATGCGGAAGAGTTTTCCGCGGCGGAAAACAACTGTCTTAAAGATTTTCGCTATGCCGAAGAATTCCCGGCCGAACATTCTGCCGATTAAACAAAGGCGTATTGTTACGGAGAGATTATGCCTTCAAAGAAAAAAGAAATACAAATAAAGAACATAACGGAAAAAATTCTTCAGGGTGAGTTCGGCGCCCCCGGCGAAAGGTTTATGACCACCAGGGAGCTGGGCGAGTATTGCAAGGTTTCGCTGGTGACCGCTCAGGGAATTATGACGGAGCTGAGAAAAAAAGAGCTTATTTTGCTTTACGGCAAGAATTTTTATCTCAGTTACGGCCGACTGACAAAAAACTCGCCTTTACAGAAGCGGCGCGAAAAAAAAAGGTTGTTGGGCGTACACATAACGGAATTAAATAATCCCTATTTTTCTTCTCTCGCAAGAGAGGTGGAAATCCAGACGCGCGAAAGGGGTTACGAAACGATCATTGTAAGCAGCGGTTACAATTTCGAAGAGGAATACAAGGCGTTGAAGCTGTTCCAGCGGCTGGGCGCGGACGGAGTTATTTCCACCCCGTCGAAAGTACAGGAAGTTCAGAACCTTTATTCAAGATACACTCTTCCGTTCGTTTTTTTGTCCAGCGCCGTAGACGGAGTGGACGCCGACAGGGTTCTGATAAACAATTTTGCGGGCGGGAAAAGCGTTGCCGAACATTTTATAAAAAACGGATACCGTTCTTTTATTTACGTAACGCTGGAAAAACTGAGAGGAAAGACGGACGCCCGTCTTGACGGCTTTATCGAGGGACTTAAAAAACACGGTTTCACTCTTCCCGAAAACAAGGTTATTTATGTCGACGGCGGAAACAACAACTTTTTTTCCAATTACGTGGGGCAGCTTCTTTATAACGAAAAACTTCCGACGGGTGTGTTCTGCTATCATGATCTTCTGGCTTTGGAACTCATGCGCGTATGCCGTCAGTACGGCATAAACGTCCCTCGCGACGTCGGAGTTTCGGGGTACGACAATCTTAAGCTTATACAGGATATGTTCCCTACGCTGACCAGCGTGGATTACCGCATAAACAAGCTGGTGTCCATTGCGGTCGACCTGCTTATAAAACGCATAGAAGGGGAAACGGGCGAAAGCAAGGAACTTTTTGTGGAGCCCATTCTCACCATAAGGGGAAGCAGCTCCCGCATGGACAATACGGGCGTCGCGGACTTAAAACAATAAACGTCGTTTTTTTAACGTCAATTATATTTAAGGAGATAAATTATGGAAGATTACGGTTACTACAAGAGCATCATCGCCAACCTTGAAAAGGTTAACGAAACGCAGGGCGGAAACATCCAAAAAGCCGCAAAGCTTATGGCGGACGCCATCCAGCAGGATAAGCTTATTTCCGTTTACGGCGGCGGCGGTCACACTACACTTTGCATGGGCGAAATGTTTTTCCGTGCCGGCGGACTTGCCAACATCAATCCCATCATGGAGACGGGCCTTACGGTATTCAATCAGGCGCTGAAATACCTTCAGCTTGAACGCACCGTCAACTACGGCTCCGCAATAGTGAAGTATTACGACCTTAAAAAGGACGACTTGCTTATAATCTTCCATAATATCGGCATTAACGCCGCCACCATAGACGCGGCCATGGAGGCGAAAAAAGCGGGCGCCAAAATCATTGCCGTGTCGTCAGGTTACTGGCAGAAGGAAATGCCCGCGGACCATTTCATACGTCACCCGTCGGGTAAAAACCTTTTCGATTTCGCGGACGTATGCATCGACGACTTCAATCCCGTGGGCGACGCGGTAGTACACGTTCCCGGCCTTGAAACGCCCATTGCCCCCGTATCCAACATTGTGGACTTTTACATTGCGCACCTTTTGGAAATCGAAACGGTTTCCGAGTGTCTGCGTAGAGGAGTGGTTCCGCCCGTCTGGACCAGTGCAAATACTCCTGGAGGTGATGAAAAGAATGAAAAAATGCTTGAAAAGTACAAACCCCGGATCAAGATGCTTTAAGCTGGAGGTGATGAAAAGAATGAAAAAATGCTTGAAAAGTACAAACCCCGGATCAAGATGCTTTAAGCTGATTGTATGCCTGTCGCTGTGTTTTTGCCTTACGGCTTCGCTTGCGCTTGTCGGCTGCGGCGATTCGTCGGAAAATAAAAGCGGGATCCGATTCGAGGAAACGGCGGTGACTGTCACGGTCGGCAGCAGCAAGGACGTAATAGCCTCTTTTTCCGAAGGCTATACGGATTACGAAACGGAGTGGACGGTATCGGACGAATCGGTGCTCAGGCTTACGGTTCCGTCTAAAAAACTTCAGCCCAACAAGGCAAGGCTTAAGGGACTTAAGGCCGGGTCGGCTACCGTGACGGCAAAAGCCGCCGACGGAATGACCGCCGAAATTACGGTTACCGTAACGGACAAAAGCGAACAGGGCGGAAGCGGTGAAACGGACGGCGCCGAAACCGACGATAATGAATTGAAGCTTACTTGCCGAACGCTTAATGTGGCGATAGGCGAAACGGCCGAATTCCCCGCCGAAAACAAAGAGGGCGCGGTTTACTCAAGCGAAAATTCTGCCGTCGCGACAGTGGGAGATAACGGACTTATCACTGCCGTCACCCAAGGATTTACATACGTTACCGCCGTTAAAGAGGGCGTTACGGTAAAAATCAAAGTGGGCGCTGTATCCAAAGAGGTCGATTCCGTTACAGTTACGGAGAATGAAGACGCGCGTATAAATTTCTACGGCAGAAGCAAATACGACACGTCGCTTTCCGCCCGTATGCTTTATTTTACGGCTTCGGGCTTCGACGTTGCGTTTTACGGGACGGAGCTTAAGGCAACGCTGCTGCGCGAAAGTTCCGATACCTATGTGCCTTATTTAAGCGTTTTCGTCGACGGCGAAAGCATGACCGAGGTTCTGCCCCTTTCGGGCGACCGCGTGATTAAACTCAGCGACAAAAGTGCAAAGGAGTATACGATAGTCAGCGGGCTTACCGAGGGCTGGCACGTCGTGAAAGTAAGAAAACGTACTGCCTTCCAGCGCGGTTCTACCAAAATGGACACCGTGGCGGTAAGAAGTTTTTCCACCGACGGTTATTTCGGATACTGCCCCGATAAGCCCGAGCTTCGCATTGACGTTTACGGCGATTCGTTCAGCTGCGGTTACGGCAATCTGGCGGACGGCAGTTCCATGACCAGCGAAAATACCGACGGTAACCTTGCTTATCACGCTTTGCTTGCTTCCGCCGTGGGGGCTGAGCTCAACGTAATGGCGGCAAGCGGATGGGGCGTTTACAAGGGATACGGCGGCACCGCTTCCTGGAGCTGGGCAAACTACTATGACAAACTCAACACTATGTCCGACGAAACCGTTTCTGTGGGCGGCGCGGACGTAATCATAATAAACTTAGGCACAAACGATGTGGCGGGCGGCGCTTTTGCGGACGCCGAACAGACTGCTCTTTTCAAAGAGGCTTACAAAAAAATGCTGGACGGACTTATCGCGCAGAATCCCGACGCGCTGATACTTTGCACTTACGGGTTCTGTTCGACCGATGCGCGCTGTAAGACCGCAATAACGGATGTGGTTTCGGAATACGCTTCGGACAACGTGAAGACCTATTTTTACACGACTGTCAAATCGACGACGGGCCATCCCGACGTTGCAAATCATCGTAACGGTGCAAAAGAACTGGAAAATGTTTTAAAAATTTACGGAATCATAGATTAAAAATCAAGGAGAATTATTTTTATGGCGATCAAACACACTGCCGTAAGCTATTACGGAATGAACTACGTAGAGCACGCAAAACAGGATTTTCGTGAAATGCGCGAACACGGCTGTGATACGGTTATACTTGCGTTGACCGAGTTCGATCTGGACTTCTGGTTTCCCAATATAAACGCAATAGTGCGCACGGCTCACGAAGAGGGCTTAAGGGTGCTTGCCGACACCTGGGGAATAGGCAAATATTTCGGCGGCGAAAACGTAAGTTTGTTTCTGCAGAACAACATTCATTCAAGGCAGGTGTCTGCTTTTACCGACGAACCTCTTAATGCGGCTTGCTTTAATACCAATGCTTTCAGGGACTATTTTATGCGCCTTTGCACGCGGCTTGCGCGCGAAACGGAAGTGGACGGCTTTTTCTGGGACGAGCCGCATTACGCGCTTCCCAAAGCTTACGCGTCCATAACGGGGGCGCAGGGCGATGACTGGGCATGCCGTTGCCCCGTGTGCCAGGCAAAGTTCAAGGCCTATTACGGTTACGATATGCCTAAAATCATGAACGACGACGTCAAACAGTTCCGCTGGCGGGAGGCAATGGTCATTCTGTCCGAAACGGGCAAGGCAATCAAGGAAATCAATCCCAAAGCCGAAATTACCTGCTGCGTACATGCCACCATCAATACGTATTACGTTTGCGAGCTTCGCGGCTACGACAACTGGGACCTTGTCGCGTCCTGCCCGTACGTCGACGTGTTTTCTACGACTATCATCAGCTGGGATCTGCCTGAAAAATTCTTCCGCGAAATCACACGCCGCACTGTGGAGGTGGCAAAAAAATACGGCAAACAATCCGAACGCTGGATCATGGGCTACAACAAGCGCCCCGATGACTGGTCACAGATAGACAAGGTTGTCGATATGTACGAAAAAATGGGCGTCGACAGGCTGGGTACATGGACTTATCGCGGCGGATACGGTACTTCAGTCGCCGCGCCCGACGCTTTGGAGCTTTGGGACAACATCGGCAGAAACTATAAACGCGTTCTGAAAAAATAAATAAGGCAGGCTGAACAGACATGGAAAAAATCAATACGGTTGAAGAGGGGTTGAATAAGCTTCTCGGTATGCTGGAAATTCCCGTACCCGAATACGAATTCATACCGAGGTCGGGTAACGAACTGTGCGATTATTTAGTGCTTGACGGCGTCCGTATTCCGCTTTTGTGGTGGCATTATCACGAAAAATTCTGCGGCATGAAGGACTTTACCGAGGCGAATCCCGGCAAAAACTGTTGCATAAACGTCTATTCCTTTACTTCAAAAGACGAAAGCATAAGTCAGCTTCTTTACCGCGAAATCGATATCGCCGAGTGGCTTTTAGGCTCACGCGCAAAAAAGATTACGGCTTTTTCCGCGGGCGGAGCGCTTAACGCAATAGTCGTTATGAATAACGCAACCGTCGCCAATCTGGAGCTTGCCGTCACCATGCCCGAAGGCGCCTTGCCGCAATGTCAGCACCGACTTCTTACCACCAACGGTATGGCTAACGACAGAGTTGTCGATACCGTTACCGTGCAAAGCGCAATCAACGTTTTTGCCCGTTCCCCCAAACCCGACGTTTATACGGACCTCGAGTCCTGGCTGTACGGCTTAACCCCCGACGACACAAACAAAGTCGAGTGCGCTTTGGCGCTTGTGCGCAAAATGGAAAACAAGGACGATTTTATTTCGGCGGATAAGCACTTAAGAAAGGCGGTTAAAGCCGCTCTTAAATCCGCAGATAAAGAAGCAACCTGTACGGTGGAGGCTTAATCACATCATGAAACCCATTAAAATTGCGCTTTTATCCTGCAATCACGGTCACGGCAAATCCTATTATGACCTTATAAACAATCCCTTTTATGAGCTGAAAGCGGTTTCCGTGGAGCCCGGGTACAAGGATAAAATATTCTTGGAAAAGCTTCCGGGTATTCCTAAATACGACAGCGATGAGGAACTTTACGCCAATCACCCCGACATCGAAGCGGTCGTCGTCGCCAGCGCCAACCGTAAACATATCAGTCAGATGCGCGTCGCGTGCGAGAAGGGGCTGCATATAATGAGCATGAAAGTTCCGTCTTTCGACATGGACGAATACGACGAAATGATTGATATTACCGAAAAGGCGGGCGTCGTCTGTCAGGTGGAGCTGGAAATGCGCGAAAGCGCCGAGGTCTTAAGAGTTAAAGAACTCATAGAGCAGGGCGCCGTGGGCAAACCCCTTTCCATTACCGCTCTTAACTATTCGCATAATCCCGTCTGGTGGCGGCCTTGGCAGTGTTTGCCCGAAGACAGTTACGGCAAACGCGTGCGTATCCGCACGGGGGAGGAGCGTTTCCGCGGAGGAGCGCTTTCCGATCACCCGCATATTTTCGACGTAGTCAGGTTCGTCACGGGCAGCGATTACGAATCCGTTTTCGCGGAAATCGCACCCAATATCCGCGATATCGAGACGGAAGACCTTCTGCACGTCATAGGCAAACTTAAAAACGGCATGACTTATTCGCTTGACCCAAGCTATGCAAACGACGAGCACCGCGTCGTCAGAATGTACAACTGGCAGAAATATCCTCGCTGCGTGGAAGTAACCATGAACGTCGTAGGTACCGAGGGCGTTATCGTTGCCGACGTGTACGGCAGGGCGTTTTACCATAACGGCGGGGAAACCGGCGAATATTCCGCCTTGAGGTGCGGTCCTCGCGGGCTGTGGAACAAACGCATGGACGAGTTCTATCACTGCGTTCGGGACGGCAAAAAGCCCACTGTGGGATTAAGAGAACACCGCCGCACTATAGAGGTCATGAACGCCGCCTACGACAGCGTACTGACGGGCAGCGTCATAAAACTATAACATTGCTTTTCATACTCCTTAAATAGCAATAACCCGGCTTAAATATTAGTTTGCCGGGTTTTTGCATTGCAAGCGGCTGTTTTTGAATAAGTTATTTTTAAGTTTTCGCAATATTTCTTATTTTTTAAAAAACTTCTTAAAAACGTTTGCTTATTTTTCCGATTTAGGATATAATAACTTTTGCGTACGGAAGCCGCGCGTTAAACCCGCGTCCCGTATAAGGAAGCTGTTTTGCTGATATGGCTCAGCAGGTAGAGCACGTCCTTGGTAAGGACGAGGTCCCGGGTTCGAATCCCGGTATCAGCTCCAG